>DASRWO010000175.1:0-21482 GCA_035654555.1 Candidatus Deferrimicrobiaceae bacterium
CACGCTCCGCAGTTGGATCGTCCTCCCTAGCGGGCTCTAATTTCCGCCTTCGCATTCTCCTTCGCGAGTATCATTGCCTTTCCTTAATCTACAAGCTAACCGCTAAAGGCTAAAAGCTCATGGCTACTTCATACGACATAATCGTGATCGGCGGCGGCCACAATGGCCTGGTCAACGCCGCGTACCTCGCACGCGCCGGAAAGAAAGTTCTGGTGCTCGAACGCCGCCACATTCTCGGCGGCGCTGCCTGCACCGAAGAAGTCTTCCCCGGATTCAAGTTCTCCGTCTGTTCTTACGTGGTTTCGCTGCTGCGGCCGGAGATCATCCGCGACCTGGACCTCCCGCGGCACGGCCTCGAAATCCTTCCGCTCGACGGCACGTTCACGCCCATGCCGAGCGGCGATTACTTGTGGCGCGTGAATGACCATGGCAAGACTCATCGCGAGATTGCCCGCCACTCCCGGGTCGACGCCGAAGCCTACGACGAATTCGGCAAGGCGATGCAAGCCATGTGCCGCTTCGTGAAGCCCATTCTCAGCATGGTCCCGCCCGACCCCAATACGCTGAACCCGCGCGAACTGATGAAGCTGCTCTTCATCGGCCGCCGCTTTCAAGGCATGTCGAGCTACGACAAATACAATCAGGTCCAGCTCATGACCATGAGCGCCATTGATTTTCTCGATCAATGGTTCGAGACCGATGTTCTCAAAGCCACGATGTCCGCTTCAGGAATCATCGGAACTTTTCTGGGAGTGCGCTCACCCGGGACGGCCTACGTTCTGCTGCATCACTACATGGGCGAAATCGACGGCGCATTCCGTGCCTGGGGATTCGCGCGAGGCGGCACTGGCGCAATTTCGAATGCCATCGGCGACGCCGCCCGCGAAGCCGGCGTCGAGATTCGCACCCAGGCCGCCATCGCGAAAATCATCGTCAAAGATGGCAAGGCTAAGGGGGTGGTTCTCGCGAACGGTGACGAAATCTATGCCGACACAATTTCTTCGAGCGTCGATCCTCGCCTCACCTTTAACAAGTTCATCGAAGCCGAGCATCTTCCCTCTGACTTCCTCGAAGACATCAATCGCTTCAAATATCGCGGGTCATCGGGCAAGGTAAATATGGCGCTGGACGCGCTGCCGAACTTCAAAGCCATTCCCGGACCGGGCTCGCACTTGCGTGGGGCGATTTCGATCTCGCCGTCCGTCGAGTATATGGAGCGAGCTTACGACGATGCCAAGTACGGCAATTTTTCTCGCCATCCGTACATTGACATGGTGATCCCTTCGCTCACGGATCCCTCGGTCGCGCCTCCGGGCAAGCACGTGCTTTCCTGCTTCGTGCAATATGCGCCCTACAAGCTGCGTCCCGGGCTCAATTGGGACGATCAGAAGGAAGCCTTCGGCGACACCGTCGTCAATACCATCGCCGAATACGCGCCCAATATCAAAGACATAATTCTTCACCGCCAAGTCATCACTCCGCTCGATCTCGAACGCGAGTGGGGATTGAGCGAAGGCAATATCTTTCAAGGCGAACTTTCGCTCGAGCAACTCTTTTTCTTGCGTCCAGCTCCCGGTTATGCGCGCTTCCGCACGCCGATTCAAAATCTCTATATGTGCGGTTCGGCGACGCATCCTGGCGGCGGAATCATGGGCGCGCCGGGACGTCTTGCCGCTCTCGAGATGCTGAAAGACAGCAAGGGAGCGGCTTAGTCATGCCCGAAAACAAATCCGACCGGCGCGACGTGGTCATTATCGGCGGCGGCCATAACGGCTTGGTCACCGCGTTCTACCTGGCGAAAGCTGGACTCAAACCGCTCGTGCTCGAGCGACGCGCGCAGGTCGGAGGCGCAGCGATCACCGACGAATTTTATCCCGGCTTCCGTTGCTCCACGCTTTCACACAGCGCTGGTCCGATTCGTCCGGATATTATCCGCGACATGCAACTCGAAAAGCATGGCCTGACATTCCTTACGCCAGAGATCTGCGTCACCGCGCTCTCGCCTGACGGGCGTGCGCTCTCGCTTTATCAGGATACAAATAAATCGGTTGAGGCCATTGCCGCCTTCTCGCAAAAAGACGCAGCGAAATATGCTGAGTTTGAACAATCTCTCGCAAAAATCAGCAAGGTGATTGCAGAAGCGCTGGCGACGACCCCGCCGGACATCGATCACCCCAGCGGTAGCGATCTTTGGAGCATGCTCAAGACCGGTCGCGCGTTACGCAACCTCGGCAAACGGGACATGTACCGCGTCTTGCGCTGGGGACCGATGGCGGTCGCCGATCTGGTGGCGGAGTATTTCGAGACCGAATTGTTGCGTGCGGTGATCGCGGCTCGCGGAATCTTTGGAACATTTCTGGGCCCATGGTCAGCGGGCAGCAGCCTGCAATTACTGATTCGGGCCGCTGGCGATTCTCACCCGGCCGGCTCCGCGTTTTTCACGGCCGGCGGAATGGGCGCGCTCACTCAAGCTATGGCGAGCTCCGCGAAAGCGGCGGGCGTTGAAATTCGAACCGGAGCAGAGGTTATTGAAATTCGCGTCAAAGATGGCGCAGCTACCGGCGTGCTGCTCGGCACCGGTGAGGAAATCACTGCCAACGCCGTTATTTCGAACGCCGACCCCAAGCGCACTCTACTCAAGCTCACCGATTCCACGCATCTTTCTCCTGACTTGGTGCAGAAGCTGCAGCATTTTCGCGGCAATGGCACGGTCGCGAAGGTGAACTTGGCGCTCTCCGGCTTGCCAACTTTCACCCCGTTGAAAAATGGCAACGGCGCCGCGCTCAAGGGACGCATTCACATTGGACCCGACATCGATTATCTGGAGCGCGCCTTCGACGAATCGAAATACGGAAATTTTTCGCGCCAGCCCTATCTGGAAGTCGCGATTCCCTCTCTGACCGATACTACGCTCGCACCCGAAGGCAAGCATGTAATGTCAATCTACATGCAATACGCGCCCTACAAGCTTAAGGGCGACTGGGAGCAGCAGCGCGGAGCGCTGGGACAAACCGTAGTACAGACGCTCGCACAATATGCGCCCAATCTTCCGGAGATGATTTTGCACCACCAGATCATTACTCCCCAAGATATGGAAGAGGTTTATGGATTAACGGGCGGACAGATTTTTCACGGAGATCTTGCCCTCGATCAGTTCTTCACCATGCGTCCGCTGCTCGACTGGGCGCGATACCGGACGCCGATTGAAAAGCTATATCTGTGCGGGAGTGGCACACACCCCGGCGCGGGGCTAACGGGAGGTTCGGGAGCGAATGCCGCCAAGGAGATATTGAAGGCGATTCAGCGGTAACTTGCGCGGAAGTTCATGCACTTCCGGAAAACGATCGTCAACGCGTAACAGTGTCGCTCCGCTAGTAACTTGCGGCATCGGTAACATTCCTTTTTACTTAGACTGCAGTAAAGAATTTCCAAATAATTGGGAGAATCTCGCTCGCGGAGCGTGCTTGGCCGAGGATCTTAAATTTGAGTTGGCAATCCTGGCGACTGTCCAGGGTTTTTATCAGAAGCTGCTGCGCGATCTGCTCGGCGGCGAGGTCCCCCTGCCCGGCGGGCTCGACGAATCTGCGCTCCGCCATATTGACCGCGATCTGCCGGAGACTCTCGCGCGCATGTATCGCTGGCTGCATGTGCTCGACATGGCCATCACACCCGCCATGCTGCGGCAAGCCCTGACCCCGGACACGGATTCGGAAGTCGCGGAGGCGCTGCTGCGCTACTTTGTGCGGCGCCGCGAGCCCAGCGAGATCAACCGCGACAAGACCGACCTGATTTCAACTTTTCTCTATCGCCATCCTCGCGTCCAGGGCCAATGGCAGCAGCAAGGCTACGGACTGGACGGGGCATTGCCTCTTTCTCCGTTCGAAATTGCTTTGATCGAAATCCTTGCCGACACCGACGTGCCGTCGCTTCCCGAAGAACATGTGCAACTGCTGCGCAACTTTGATCCGCTGCGGGAAGAGATTGCCCGCTATCGCGATTTCAATTCGCTGATGGATTCCGGCATCGTTTCGCGAGTGCGAGAGTTGAAGCGCTGGCTGGATTCTTCCTTCTACCATCCCGGAGTGTTGGCCACGGTTGCGGCCCACAATGCCGCCTTTGGTGCCCGGTTTGACGAGCTTTTCGGCAAAGCTTTGGGCGAGATCAAGCAATTCGCGCAGGCCCTCGATGAGATGGGCGGCAGCATTCTCAGTACAGTCGATGGAGTGGAAGTCACGGTGGAGCATGTGGCCGCCATCGAGCAAAAGGAAATGCTGCAGGCCGATTACGGCAGCGCGCTGGAGAAATTCCGGCGGGTTTCCAAACTGAAAAAAGAACTCGATCGACGGCCGCCGATTCGCAAGTCTCTGCTCGCGCCTAGTGCAGGACGTGGCATTCCCGCTTCTGGTGGGGCAGCGACGGCAGCCAAGCCGGCGCGAGCCGCCGCCGCAAAAGTGCCCGTTGCGCCACAAGCATTTCAGCCTCCGGCGATTACTGCTCAGCAAATTTCGGCTGAGGAAGGAAAATTACGTCGCGTCGAGGAATCGATTCGCGTCTTCGTGCGCGTAGCCGATCCCAAGTATCGCCAGATCGTGCCGATGCGTTTCTTCAATTTAACGCTGACTGCGCCGGAAGCCGACGCGTACAATGCCGGATTTCTCGAAGAAAAGAGCCTTCGCGCCGACGTGGCTCGCACGCTGATTCGGCTGGTGTCGTGCGTGGCAAGAGTCAACACCGAACTCGAAGAACTTAAACGCAGCCAGAGCATGTCTTCACTGTGGAAGCTACACGCTGATGCCCTGGTAGTTTTACTCGACATCGCAAGCACCGCCACCGAGGAAGCCGCGGGCGTGGCGAAAATGGCCGAGAGTGGCGAAGCGGCATCGTCCAAAGCGATCCGCGAAACCGTACAGAAACTGCGCGAACGGTCTGATCTGGCCGTGAAGGCGCTGGCACACCCGGGAAGCTAGGGCGCTTTTCAGTTTTTCACTTCACAATCGAAATCCAGACGCAAACCTGCCGGCTAGTTAATATCGAACTGCTCCTGATGCAGCGCCGGATCGCTCTTCACGATGATCGTCCGCTTGGTTAGTTCTTCCATTTCGTTCAGCAGACGAGCGTTGTTGCCCTTCAATTCCTTGGCCACGTCTGGATTCACGCGCAGCATTACATCTTCATGTTCCAGATGCTTGGCGATCTTGCGCATCTCGACGTAAATTTCGTTTACGACCGTCGTAAGTGATTTCACGTAGCCGGTGGACTGGCAGTAAGGACAAGGCGCGCCGATTGTGCGTTCCAGCGATTGCTTCACTCGCTTGCGGGTGATGGCGACCAAGCCAAAATCGTTGAACTGCAGAACCTTTGAGGGTGCACGGTCGTGACGAAGTTCTTCTTCCAGGGCTTGCATCACGCGCTGGCGGTTGCGGCGCTCATCCATGTCGATGAAATCGATGATGATGATGCCGCCGAGATCGCGCAGGCGAACCTGTCGCACGATTTCTTTGATCGCATCGACGTTGGTCTTGACGATTGTGTCTTCCAGGCGCGAGGTTTTGCCCACGTATTTGCCGGTGTTGATGTCGATGGCCACCAGCGCTTCGGTCTGGTTGATCACAATATAGCCGCCGCTCTTCAACCAGACCTTCGACTTGAGAGCCTTGTTCATCTCTTCGGCGAGACCAAACTGCTCGAACAGCGGCGTTTCTTTCGTATAAAGCTTCACCCGCTTCACCAATCCGGGCTGGAAGCGATTGAAGAAACGCAAGATGCGTTCGTATTCCGGCTCGGTGTCAACCCAGATCACGGAAAAGTCAGAGGTGACTTGATCGCGAAGGACGCGCTCAACAACGTTTAGATCGTGATAGATCAACGCCGGTGGTTTGGACGCTTCGGCACGGGTCTTGATGTCGTTCCACAGGCCTTTCAGGAAACGAATGTCGGCGCGCAATTCTTCTTCACTGGCGCTCTGCGCCGCCGTGCGAACGATGAACCCGCCGTGGCCGTTGTCGCGCTCGCTCATTACGATGCGCTTCAATCGCTGCCGTTCTTCGTCGGAAGCGATCTTGCGTGAAACACCCGTATGGTTCACGGTGGGCATGTATACCAGGAAGCGGCCCGGCAAGGCGATGTGGCTGGTGATGCGGGCGCCCTTCTTGCCGATGGGCTCCTTGGCGATCTGCACCAGAATTTCCTGGCCTTCTTTCAGCAAATCGCTGATCTTCGGAATCTCATGCGACTCGCGTCGCGGGAATCGCCGCCCGCCACTCCTGCGTCCGCCACGCTGCCGATCGAAACCAGGCCGCGGACGTGGAGCGCGCTGCGTGTAGCCAGCCGTTGCCGCAGGAGCACGGACCTCAGCCCGCGCATCCGCCGTGCCAGTTTCTCCGGCTTCGGCGGCGAGCAATGCCTCCGCCTGCGCCTGTGCTTCCTCAAGCTCCAATTCCTCGGAATCTTCCTCGCTCTCGGCGGCGGCGCCTTCTGTTGCGGGGGCGACCCCAGCTTCCGCTAGGGAAGACATGTGGATTTCCTCCACCGTGGCTCGAACCTCAGAAAACTCGCGATGCTCGACATTGCCGCTGGATTGGCCTGCGGCTCGAGTTTCCTCTTCAAACTCCTCGTAACCCTCATCGGACGATTGTTCGTAACGCACCGCGTCCGCTTCTTCCTCGTCGATCGTTTCTTCTTCCAGCGTTCCGGGGGACGCGAAGGCGACGACCTCCTGGGCTGCTGCGGCGACTGCTTCTTCGGAAAGTTCGGGGATCACTCTTCCCTGATCTTCCTCCTCTAGAGCCTCTTCTATCGCCTCGGGAATCAGCGCTCCGGCGGCGTCCTGCCGATGAAACTCACGATTCCAATCCACGGAAGTTGAGGCCGACTCTACAAATTCTTCCTGATGAGCCTGCGCCTCTTCTTGCTCCCGAAGCCGGGGTTGCGCAGCCGTGTCGGGACTGGCGAAGATAGGTTCATCGTCCGGGAAAGTGGCGGCGATCGGCGCCGCCGGTTCGCCATGTGCCCCAGCATCGTCGTCCGCAAATTCTCGTGCTTCTCCCCGACCTTGCGCTCTGTCTTTCTCTCGATCTTCTTCTCGATCTTCCCGCACTCGCGACGGCTGCGATGCTGGCGGCTGCGACAATCCCCGGTATTTGGAAATCGATTCTCCGGGGAGGATGATCGGTTGGTAGCCTGCCGGCGGCCCAAACTGCGGAGTGCGGCTCGGTTCCTGGTGGCGCGGAATTACCGCGGGAGGTGCGCTTTCTAAGACCGGCGTCGCGATGTGCGGCTCGGTTCCTCGTTCGCGACTATCACCGCGACCGTCGCGGCGTCCGCCACGGCGGCGACGGCGTCCGCGCCAGCCGCCCCGTTCCTGGGGGTCTCGGCTGGAGGAAGACTCTGTTCCGGCTGGAGTTGACGAAGGTTGGCCCTCCGACTGTTCTTCCGGACTCTCGAAATCCTTACTGGAGCTCTCTTCGAACTCACTTTGCGCTCCCGCCGAAGCCTCTTCTGCCCCAGCAGACGCGACGTCGCTTCGGGCTGGTTGCGGCCGCATATCCTGTACACCGCGATTCGCGGGCACGACGTCGGTCACATCCTCATCATGCTCTTCCAACTCCATAAAGTCGGAGACGTAGAGAAAAGCATCGCGCTCCAGGCCGATGTCGACGAAAGCAGACTGCATGCCAGGGAGAACACGGGTTACGCGGCCCTTGTAAATGGATCCGGCTAAGGTGTATTCATTTTCGCGCTCGAGGTAGATTTCCGCGAGCAGATCATCTTCCACTAGCCCCACCTTGGTTTCATGCGGGGTGGAAGAAACAAACAACTCTTTATTCATGGACACTCCGGTCCCGTCGGCTAATTAAGAAAGCCGGACGGGGTTCACCGGGGCGAAGCGAGGAAGGAAACGGGAGGATCAAGCGTCGCGATGCTGGCCCCGGATAAGGGACGGCTAGGGTCCAAGAGGTCTTCTCCAGACCGAATCCGCTGCACAAGCTTGGGTATCTTCTGCACTATTCGCTTTCGTCTGCCGGGTTTGTGACCGCACTCTCAGACCGTTTCCGGTCGGGGGGCCGTTTCCCTGCCAGCAGCTTTTATTGCTTCAATCCTGCCCGGCCTTCGATTGCTCGAATCGCCGGTGAAATGCCCCCTTTACGCGAGGGCGATCGATATTTTTGGGGCTGCGCCAACAGCGCAGCGATTGCTCTCTACCGCCTTGCTAAACTTCCAGTTCACCCGCATGGTCCCTTAGCTGGCTGACCCAATCTTCATGAACCCAGCTAATTCACAAACCGGCGCATTCGAACATTCATGACCATCCCCAGCGCCAGGAACATGAACAGAACGGAAGACCCACCGTAACTCATCAGCGGCAGAGGTATTCCGGTGACCGGCATAAAACCGACCACCATGCCGACATTGACCAGGATATGGAAGCTAAGCACAGCTACCACACCCATCACGACGAACGTGCCAGCGCGGTCAGGCGCTGTTTGCGCGTTCTGCGTCAAACGCATCAGCACAATGAAGTATAACAGCAGAACCCCCAAAGCGCCCACGAATCCATGCTCCTCGGAAAAGGCGGCAAAAATAAAGTCCGTTTGCGGAACAGGGAGAAAAGCCCCGTGCGTTTGCGAGCCTTTACCGCCCCACAGACCTCCAGAACCCACGGCGATCAGGGATTGCTCAACTTGGTACCCCGATCCCTGGGGATCGGCGTCCGGCTCCAGAAAACTGGTTAGCCGCTGCTTCTGGTAGCCCTTTAGAATATGAACCCTGGGAACGAAAAAGACGGCGCCGATTCCAATTCCGGCCAGCACAGCCACCAACATCCCCTGCTTCCACTGCATTCCTCCTAAAAAGACTCCCATGATCGCGATCGGAATATAAGTGAGAGCTGTTCCCAGGTCAGGTTGCTTCAACACCAGCAGCATGGGAATAACGACGATCGCCCCAGCCTTCATAAAATCCGGCCAAGAAAGTTCGCGATTCCTTAAATCAGCGAAAAACTTCGCCATCGCTAATATAAGGATCAGTTTCACCCACTCCGAAGGCTGAAAGTGGTTGCCGCCGGGCATCTTGATCCAACGCTTCGCACCCAGATACTTCTGCCCAAAGACCAGCACAGCCATGAGCGAAGCAACTCCGGCAATGTAAAACCAATGAATCCTTTCTAAAAGTGCCTGGTAATTCAACAGGCTGATCACAAACATCGCCCCGACACCGGCCGCAACCCAGTAGAGCTGCTTGATGTGCGAGCCAGCAAACTTGGTGTGCATGGTAGCGCTACGGATTTCCATCACGCCCAGTCCGCAGATCATCAGCACAAAGATCAGCAGCAGCCAGTCAAAATCGCGAAATGAAACGTAACGTGACATAAATCAGCTTCTAGCTTTTAGCTCCTACCTTCTAGCTTTTCCGGAACCAGTTCCCTCAATTGCTTAATACATCCCCGGCGCGGCGGTCGCAAATGCCGGCGGCCTCTTCGGCAATGCAATTGAGAAGCGTCCACCTTCGAGCTTGTCACCTTCGGGGGCTGTCCAAAGAGCACCGATATCGACTTTGCCGTCGCTCTTCGGCTTCTCCACCACCTTGTTGGGTATGCGGCGTTGCTTATCGACGTAGGCCTTGAGCACCTGCGTTGCGATGCGCGCCGCTAGTCTCCCGTGCTCTCCGCCTTCGAACAGCACGCATACGACGATGTCCGGATTGCGACGCGGGGTGAATCCCACGAACCAGCCATTCTGTGCGAGATCCGCGCTATTCTTGAACCTGGCGCGCGTAGCTAGGGAAACGATTTGCGCCGATCCGGTTTTGCCGGCTATATCGATCCCGGGAATATGCGCCGAGGGAGCAGTGCCTTCCGGCAGGAGAACCCGCGACATGGCATCGGTAATGTAGGTCCATCCGTTAGGATCGATGGGAACATTTTTCGTTTCCGTGACGCGACTGGTCTCCACGTATCCGTTCGGGAGTTCTTGTGGATCGACTACGTGGGGCACAACCATCCGGCCGCCCATGGAGATCGCAGCAATCGCACGGAGTAGTTGCACTGGCGTGAGCGCAACCGCGCCCTGACCTATGCCGACGGAAATCGTTTCCCCGGCAAACCACTTCTGTTTGAAGTTGCGAATCTTCCACTCTTCCGAAGGCATTACGCCACTTACTTCATTGGGCAAGTCGATTCCAGTTTTCTGGCCTAACCCGAAGGCAGTAGCCCATTTGGCAATGCGCTCGATGCCCAGTTTTTCCGCGAGTGTGTAAAAGAATACGTCACAAGACTGGTAGATGGCTTTTTCCAGATTGACGGCGCCGTGTCCGGTTTTCACCCAGCAGCCGAACCGGCGTCCGTAGAACTCTGCGCCGCCTGTGCAGTTCACATGCAGGTCCTGGGCGATGCCTTCCTGCCAGCCAGCGACCGACATGATGATTTTGAAGGTCGATCCTGGCGCCAGTTGAGCCTGAATCGCCTTGTTCAGCAGGGGCTTGTCGGGATCGGTAACTAACTTGTTCCATTCATCGCGCGAAACCCGCACCGCAAAATCGTTGGGATCGAACGTGGGCCGGCTCGCCATCGCCAGGATTTCGCCAGTATGCGGGTCCATGGCGACGATCGCGCCGTTCTTTCCCTCCAGCGCCTCCTCGGCGGCGATCTGCAGATCGATATCCACGGTAAGCTTTAACTGCTTCCCAGGGATTGCATCCGTTTCTCCCAGCACCCCCACTTCGCGACCATGGCTGTTCACCAGTTCCCGCCGCGCGCCATTCGTTCCCATCAAGGCATCGTTGTATTGCCGCTCCACACCGGAGACACCCACCACATCGCCGGGACTATAGAGTTCGAACTGTGGCTGGTTGAGCATGTCTTCCGTGACTTCGCCCACATAGCCGATCAAATGCGCCATGAATCCGTTGCGGGGATACAAACGCCGGTCCGCCCGGATGGTATCGAGTTCGGGCAGTTCGTTGCGATGCGCCTCGATGAAAGCCTGCTCGTCCTGAGTGATGTCTTCCTTGAGAAAGATCGGCTGGTACTGGGGCATGGAAGCGAAGTGGCGAATGCGGGTCCGCACTTCGTTCGCATCCAAATGCAAACCCTCGGCGATCAGATCCGCGTCAGCATCGAGGTCTCGCGATGAATCGCGCAGGAGCAGCGCGGAAAACGACGGATAGTTGTCTACGATGATTCGCCCAGAGCGATCCAGAATCTTGCCGCGGGGCGCGAGAATCGGCACATTGCGGATGTTGTTTTTTTGCGCAAGAGTCGCGTATAGATTCGTCTGCATTACCTGCAGCCGCCACAATCCATAGGCCAGCACGAGAAAAATTCCCAGGATCAGGTACTGCGCCGCAGTCAGGCGGATTGCCGATACTTTTTCATCGCGACCGAACATCAGTTCTCAGTTCTCGGTTCTTAGTTTTTTATGCGACTCACTGCACGGGTAGCAGTTTGAGCTCTTTTTCTCGGATATTGCTCTCAATTCTAGCTCTTAGAGGCACGCCTGCGCGCAGCCGAAAAGTAACGTAGGTCACTACCGTTTTAACTGAAAACCAAGAACTGAGAACCTGTTTTCAAGTTCTCTGCTTGAACTTGTCCAGTAGAAAATACAGTCCCACACCCAGAAAAGCATTCGCCAGCCCGGCCCGGACTCCATGGCCCCAGCTCCAATTCAGGGTCATGTTCACCATTCCCCGCGCTACGGTGAAATAGACGGCGGCATGCAGCAGGTAGAATCCCAGGGTAACCAGAAACCGGGCGCCGGCATTTTCGACGTCCAGCTTCGCTCCGAGGGACGAAGCGAAGTATCCCACCACTGTCTTGGCGATGCCGTAGATTCCAATTGGATAGGCGCCGAGCATATCCTGCGCCAGGCCAATCGCCGCTCCCGTCAAAAGTCCAGAAATCGGATTGCGCCGCGCCATGGCGAAGAAAATGGTCACCAGCAGTGGCAAGTCGAAGATGGAAAAGAACGGAAACCGCCGAGGTACGAACGCCTGCAGAAATAACGCCAACACAGGCACGCCCACGGTTACTGGAATGCTGAACCGGTAAACCTCAATCTGCTCGCCCGAAGTGTAAGTGATGGGCACGCTAGTGGGGATCGTCTGCCGTTGCAGGGGGCTGCGCAGCAGGCTGTAAGACCTGTGGCTTAGGCCGCGCCGTTGGTGGTGTCGCCGGCGAGCCCGCAGTCTTGGATCCAGCCGCAGTTGGAGAAATTGGATTCGGGTTGGCGTCGTCGGAATCCGTCTTCGCTGCAGATTTTTTTGGAACCTCTACCTCATTTGGAGCTGCGGTTGTACTCGCTATCGAGGTCGCAGCAGCGTGTTGCACGAGCTTGGGCTTCGCAGAACTCTCAGCCGCCGTCACAGGCTTAGTCCCAACATTTGTGCTCTGCCCAGGCGCAACGGGCTTATTGGTGGCCGCTGCTCCAGACGCGGGTCCAGGTACCGCAGGCTTATCCGGCACCGAGGGCAGGCGCTGCGCCAAAATGTCGGCGGCGCGCACCCGAACTCCGCTCTCGACCACCGCATCTTCTTCCTGTTTTTGTGTGACCACCAGCACTTCTTCCAGACGACTCAAATCGGCCGCAGGCCTCACCTGGATATTCAAAAACATTTCATGACCGGGACTGACCTTGCTTACCGTGCCCACCGGCAGTCCTTTAGGAAAAATCCGATCACCGCCGCTGCTCAGCACAAGGTCACCCGGCGCGACTTTTTCGTCGCTCATCACCCGCTGCAGCACCACCTCGCCATCCGGCGTTCCCTTCAAAACGCCCTGCAGGCGCGATTTCTCCAGCATCGCGCCGACACCGCTGGTCTGGTCATTGATCAGCAATACCTGGGAAACGCTGGGAAATACTTCCAGCACCTTGCCCACAATGCCGTTGGCCGTGATCACCGCGAAATCCCGCTTTATCCCGTCGTTCCCGCCCTTGTCGATATAAATGATTCGCGAAAGATCGCTGCCCCCGGATCCGATGACTTGCGCGGGTACCGTCTTAGCGACGAACTGCTCGCGAAAACCCAGCAACTGTTGCAAGCGGTGCGCCTGGTCGGCGTCTTCGCTGAGCCGCACCTGTTCCAGGCGCATTTGCTCGATCTGCTGTTTGAGTTGGCGGTTTTCCGCGCGCACTCCGCGCAAGAAAAAATAGTTATGCCAGAGGTTGGTACTGCTATTCTGCGCCCAGACAAGGACGCGTTCGAAGGGAGTAACCGTATCGACCGCCCAGATGCGGATCAGCCGCGTATGCTCGGAATCCCCGCTGCGTTTGACTTGCACCGCGAGTCCCAGCACCTGCAGAAACAAAACGCCTACTAAAATGATGAGATTGCGGTAACGGCCAAGTACGGATTCCATAACATCAGGTCTTGGTAGCGCCGCCAGCCTCGGCGGCTTCGCCGGCGCCCCTTATCGACTCGCGCAGGGCAGCCGGTTACAAAACTATTCGATCGAAATTTTTCGCAGCAGCTTGAAGTCGCTGAGCATCTTGCCCGTGCCCAGCACCACACTGCACAGCGGATCGTCGGCGATGGAAACCGGCAGGCCGGTTTCTTCGCGAATGCGCTTGTCTAGATTCTTCAGCAACGCGCCTCCGCCGGTGAGCACGATGCCGCGGTCGCTGATGTCAGCGGAAAGCTCCGGCGGCGTCCGCTCCAGGGCGACGCGAATCGCATTCATGATAGTCGACACGCATTCGCTTAGGGCCTCGCGAATTTCGCCATCATCCACGGTGATCGTCTTCGGCACGCCTTCGATCAGGTTACGCCCTTTAATCTCCATAGTCATCGGCTTGTCGAGTTGATGAGCCGACCCGATTTCCATCTTGATCTGTTCGCCAGTGCGTTCGCCAATCAGCAGATTATATTTCCGTTTCAGGTAATTCATGATGGCTTCGTCCATCTGGTTTCCCGCCATCCGAACCGAACGCGAGTAGACAATGCCGCTCAAAGAAATTACCGCGATGTCGGTCGTTCCACCGCCAATATCCACAACCATGTTGCCGCTCGGCTCGGTGATCGGGAGTCCCGCTCCGATTGCCGCCACCATGGCCTGTTCCACCAGATGAACTTCGCTGGCCTTGGCGCGATACGCCGAGTCCATGACCGCGCGCTTTTCTACCTGGGTGATTTCCGAGGGCACTCCAATCACAATGCGCGGATGCACCAGCATCTTCCGGTTGTGGGCCTTCTGAATGAAATAGTTCAACATCTTCTCGGTGACTTTGAAGTCGGCGATGACGCCGTCTTTCATTGGCTTGATAGCGACGATGTTGCCCGGCGTCCGGCCCAGCATCTCTTTCGCTTCCTTGCCGACGGCTTCTACTTCGCCGGTGTTTTTGTTAATGGCGACAATGGAGGGCTCGTTGACCACGATGCCCTTGCCGCGCGCGTACACCAGGGTGTTGGCCGTCCCCAAGTCGATCGCCAGATCGCTTGAGAACAGGCTGAATAACGACCTGAGGTTGTGGGAACGTGATGAATGAAAACCGTTGCTTGACATGACGAAGTCTTCTCTCGCTTTTGCCTATTCAAAGCGCTCGATTTTCCGGGCGAACCCGGCTTGCACAACTTCCTACGCGAACTTCTTAGCGAATTTACTGAATAATAATTTTCTTCTGCTGCGTATTCACTCCACCCTGCGCGGTCTGCGCCGTTACCGTAATCACAGCTTCGCCGGTCGCCAACGGCGGAGTGAAGTAGTGAAACGTGCCGTCCGTGGTCACCATCGGTACTTCCCGCCCATTCACCATCACCCGGGCCCCCACCTGCGTCTTACCGGTAACTTCAATCACATGCCCGTGCTGAATGAACGGATCCAATTCCAAATCGATGGCTTCCGACTGTTTTCCCTTGGGAATAATAGTGAAGCGATTTTTCTCGCTCTCTACTGACTCTTTTCCGGACGCTTCGTACGACTGGACCATCCAGTAGTACGCTCCTTCGCCCAGACTTGTAACCGTAACATCTGCGGTGTTCACTCTCTTGTCCACCAGTGTAGAAGAAAAATAGGGATTTCTCGATATACGAAGCCGGTAGCCGACGGCATTCGCCATCGGAGTCCAGGAGAATTCCACATCCTTAGTTGTTTCACCGGACGTAAAGATCGGCGCCATGTTGGCTGGAGAGATTGGGGTCGGCGGCCCCGTACCCTTCGCCTTTTCCATGTGCGGCGAAGCTGCCTGGAAACTTACCTTCTCCCAATTTGCCAACTGTACTGTTTCTCCGTTGCGGCTAACTTCGCCGGCGCCCTTTTTCATCAAGATCTCGTGCTGATCCAGCTTGGGATCGTTGTGCACCTGCGCGGTCGATTCCGGAGCCAGCGATGCTGTCGCACCGTCCACGATGACCTGCGATTTCGAACCTTGAGAATAAGTCGCCGTGGAGAGATCCACCGTTCCCGTACTCACTGCCACGGCCACGTTGGTTTGTTGTTGATCGTTAGCCGAATTTTCTTCGATCACGATCAGCGAATCCTGTTTCACGGTGTAGCTGGTGCCGTCGTTGAACACCACCTTCGCCATGCCTTCGGAGCCGGTCTGAACCACATCGCCTTTGTCGAGCGGCACGTTGTAATCCGCCGCCAGCCAACTGCTGCTGCTACCCTTTTTTACGCGAACCGTACCGTCAAGCGCCGTGAAGTGGGCTTGCTGTGCCGTAGAAACGCCGCTACCCGCAGCCGGAGCCATCCCCGCTACCCGCTCCAGGATCTTGTTGGCCACATCATCCGCCGCCTTGATGCCATTCTCCGTAAACTGCGGGAAAGTGAATCGCATCGCCAGCAGCAACAGCAGTACACCCGCCAGAACCATCATGGCCACACTGCGGTAGGTGACCGTGGTCCATGCAATGTGGATACCCGGTTTGCGAGTCGACGAAGACACGTGGACGAAAAACCCTATTTAAGCCTTATGAATATGCGGTAGTTCAAACGTTACCACAAGCCTGTTAACGCAAAGAATAGGTAATCAATCAGGAACATTACCTTCGTTTGGTAGGAGTTTTTGTCGGCACAATGGGCCTTTCGGCATCTTCCGCTTTGCGAACTTCGGTCGACCAATTTTCCGAGTTTAGGAGAGACCGGTCCTCGGGGAGCCCGTGACAGACCTACGGCCTTCCGCTATCTTCTTCACTCATGGTTAGCGTTTCGCCAACCGTTTCTTTTTCCAACCGGGATCATCGGTCGTTTCTTGCCTCGGGCATGGCGATTATCTCGGGTATCGCTCTGGCGAAGTTGCTCTTTCATATTTACTTCAATAACCGCTACGGATACTTTCGCGACGAATTCGACTACATCGTTTGCGGCGATCATCTCGCGTGGGGGTACGTCGACCAACCGCCAGTCATACCATTTCTGATTCACATTTGCCGCGCCGTCCTCGGCGACTCTCTACGCAGTATTCGTTTCATTCCCGCACTGGCCTCTTCCCTTCTTGTAGTACAAGCAGCGGTGCTGGCACGCGAATTTGGCGGGCGCCGTTTCGCGCTTCTGCTGAGCGCCGCTACAATTCTGATCGCGCCCCAGTATCTGTCGAACGGCAGCTTGCTCACGACCAACTGCCTTGAACCCAATCTATGGATGGGCTGCGCCTCTTTCGCTATTCTCGCCATCAAACGCGATGATCCTCGCTATTGGCTGTGGTTCGGCGTGGTAGCCGGCATCGGACTGGAAGAAAAATATTCCATCGCTCTTTTCGGGTTCGGTATCGTCGTTGGACTTCTTCTCACCGCGCATCGGCGTGTCTTCCTCAATCGCTGGATCTGGATCGGCGGTGCCGCAGCCTTCGTGATTTTCCTCCCCAACCTGCTCTGGAATATTCACTATGACTTCCCGTTTATCCAGCTCATGCATAACATCCGGGCTGAGGGCCGAGATGTAGTTCTCCCGTTGCCGCAGTATTTTCTTCAGCAGATGATTTTGGTTCATCCATTCGCAACTCCGATCTGGCTGACGGGATTGTTCGCCTTGCTTTTCTCGGCAAAGCTCAGGTCCTATCGCTTTCTCGGCTGGTGCTACCTGGTCTGCTTCACCATTCTTTTCGTGCTGCATGGCAAGAACTATTACCTGACTCCGGTGTACCCGATGCTATTGGCTGCGGGCGCGGTGGTGATCGAATCGGCAATCGACGGCAAGAAAGATGCGAAGCTGAATGAGCCGGGAAGAACTCGCCGCGCGTGGCTGAAACCGGTGATCCTCATCGTCCTTCTGGCGGACGGCATCCACTTGGTGCCTATCACCGTGCCTGTGCTTTCTCCAAACAAATTCCTCGCTTACACCAAGACTCTATTCTTCAAGCTTCCGGTCATGGAGCACGCTCACGCCCGCGCCGCGCTGCCCCAGTGGTACGCCGATCAATTCGGTTGGAATGAAATCGTCGCCGAAACCGCTGTGGCTTGGAGTCGCCTTTCCGCTGCAGATCGAGCTGATAAGACCTGCGGGATTTTCGCCCAGGACTACGGCCAAGCTGGCGCAATCGATTTCCTCGGGCGCCGTTACGGTTTGCCGCCAGCCCTCAGCGGCCATCAAACCTGGTTCCTGTGGGGGCCGCGTGGCTACTCCGGCAACTGCATGATCGTTCTGGATGACAAGCGTGAACGACTCGAACAACTCTGGCAAAGCGTCGAATACGTGGGCACATCCGCCGACAATCCTTATGCTCTGGAGAAAGAAATTCCGGTCTTCATCTGCCGCGGCGCAAAATTCGGCACCCTTACAGACATCTGGTCACAAATCAAACGTTGGCACTAGCAATCGAATCGCTGGTGAAGAAATTAACGAATACTTCGCTGTAAAACTCTATCAGCTCGAGCGCAAGTATCAGACTGACACAACAATCTTGCCGAGTTTTGTTAAGTCCGCGATTTTCCTGCATCCCTTGACATGGCAACACCCGGTCATCAACAATTTATCTGCAGTTCTAAGTCGGTTCTGAAATCATCGGACTAAATCGTTCCATCCATTCCGAAAGCTTCCTCGACGAGGTATTCATGTTGCTAGCAGCCCGCGTGGCGATCTTCTTCTGCCTTCCATTGGTGCTCGCAGCGGTTCTCTCCGCTCAGAAAACCGCCGTTTCTCAGCCCACAATCTGGGCCAGCAAGCCGGACGTAACTGCTTTCGAAAAAATTGAAAATGACCGCCTCGCTGCCGGCCAGCGTTCCATCGACAATCTGCTCGCCACCAAAGGCCCGCGCACCGTCGAGAACACTCTCGCTCCGCTCGATGAGGCCTTCCATCAAATCAACTCGGCGGCATACTTTGCCGGTCTGATGGAACAAGTGCATCCCGACGCCACGTTCCGCGACCACGCCACCGCCATGGTCACCAAGGCCAGCGCTGCGCAGACCGCCATCGCCCTCAATCACGATGTTTACAGCGCCCTCGCCGCGCTTGATCTTTCCAAAGTCGACTCGGCTACCCGTTACTACGTAACCCGCCAACTTCTCGAGTTTCGCCTCGCCGGTGTCGATAAGGACGATGCTACGCGCGCCCGTCTCAAGAAATTAAATGAGCAGTCCAGTGAAGAGCAGTCCATGTTCGATCGGAATATTTCCGACGGACAAAAAACCATCGAGGCCGACCCTTCCGAACTCGACGGCCTGCCGCAGGATTACATCGATCGCCACAAGCCCGGTGCAGATGGAAAAATACGCCTCACCACCAATTATCCCGACGCGCTTCCCGTCTTCAGTTTCGCCAAAAGCGATTCTCTGCGGCGCCGCATGTCCCTCGCCTTTAATACTCGCGCCTACCCGAAGAATCTGGAAGTCCTCACCAGCCTGATGAAGACTCGTTACGAAATTGCGACACTGCTCGGCTATCCCTCGTGGGCTGACTACAACGCTGCCGATAAGATGGTTGCCAAAGGCCACAACATTGCCGATTTCATTCAGCAGGTGAACGACGCATCCCGAGAGTTGTCGGAGCGCGAGTTTAAAATGTTGCTCGCGGAAAAACAAAAGACGGATCCTGGTGCGAAAGAGATTTGGGATTACGAACGCGGTTATCTCTCGGAATCAGTTCGCCGCACCACTTACAATTTTGACTCTCAATCTGTTCGCCCGTACTTCCCGTTCATGGAAGTAAAGCAAGGCATTCTCGATACCGCAGCGGACCTTTTCCACGTCAGCTTTCA
This sequence comes from Candidatus Deferrimicrobiaceae bacterium, assembly GCA_035654555.1. Lineage (GTDB taxonomy): Bacteria > Acidobacteriota > Terriglobia > Terriglobales > Acidobacteriaceae > Sulfotelmatobacter. The sequence goes on from DASRWO010000175.1 coordinate 19,125, forward strand.
GCAGGAGGAAAACGTGCCCTCATGGGATCCGGCGGTAGAAACCTGGATCGTCATCGACAGCGGCAAGCCGATCGGCCGCTTCTACCTCGACATGCACCCGCGACCCGGCAAATTTAGCCACGCCGAAATGGCTCCGGTGCTCGACGGGATTCGCGGCAAACAACTGCCCGAAGCCATCCTCGTTTGCAACTTTCCCGCGCCCACCGCCACCGATCCCGGCCTGATGGATTATGGCGATGTGCAAACTTTCTTCCACGAATTCGGTCACCTCATGCACCACATTCTCGGAGGCCAGCAGGCATGGGCCGGGATCAGCGGCATCAGCATGGAATCCGACTTCGTCGAAGCTCCGTCGCAAATGCTCGAAGAATGGATCAGCAGCCCGCAGGTGCTCGCCAAGTTCGCGCGCCACTATAAAACCGGCGAACCCATTCCCGCTGAACTTGTCGAACGTATGAATCGCGCTTCCGCTTTCGGACGCGGTGGCTGGGTGGGGCGCCAGAATTCTTTCAGCGCCATGTCTTATGACATCTACAAAACCAAGCCGGAAAATGTCGATCTCGACAAAGTGACTCTCGACGACGCCAGCCACTACACTCTATTCACGCCACTGCCCGACACACATCAATGGGCTTCTTTCGGCCATCTCGGCGGATACTCGTCGGCCTATTACACCTACCTCTGGGACAAAGTAATTGCCGAAGATTTCTTCCTGCAATTCGACCATAACAATCTGCTCGCTGGCGATGCGCCGATGCGCTACCGCCGCGTGGTCCTCGAGCCGGGCGGATCTATGTCAGCGAATGATCTGGTAAAGAATTTCCTGGGGCGCCCGCAAAATATCAGCGCGCTGCAACACTGGATGGCAGAAGAATTCGACAATATCGCGGGAGGCCAGAAGTCAGCGGGAAATTAGTTTGGCTCGTGTGATGTGGAACTTCCTAAAGTGCAGGAACCCGCTGTCTGCCCTCGCTACCGAGGAAGAGCGGCGCTTCAGTGCCGCTAAAAAGCATAAAGGAATGATGCGGACCTTTTTAGCCCTGAGGTGCGCTTTATTAATTTTCCGTTAAATTCGCCCCATGCAATTGACGGCGCCACAGCCCCGCATTACCCTGCGAGCCATGCCCCAAGCCGACCTCGATCAATTGCGTCTCGCCTATAAGCAGGCCACCGACGAATGGGTCGCCACCATTCGTGCCGAAGAGGCGCTGGCTACTCCCGACCATTCAATGACCGCCTGGGAAAAATGGGACGACGCCCACTTCCGCGAACATGACGCCCACACCAAATTCACCGAAGCCCGCGAAGCCTACAAAGCCGCATTGCGCGCTGTGAACATCGGCATCTAACGGATGGTGCACTTCTGGAACCTCATTCTGAACCGGGCATAAAGTCCGGCGAGGAACCTGCCCCGCTCGAGCGACCATGGGAGATCGGCGCTTTACTCAGTACCGTTCTCGAATAAATTCGCCAATCGCAGCGTAAGCCTTGGCGAGCGTCTCTTCATCCGGCAAAAACACAATCCGAAAATGCTGTGTCCCGGGCTTCTGTCCGAAGCCGGAACCGTGCACAACCATCACATGTTTCTGGCGAATGAGTTCCTTGACGAAGACTTCGTCACTCTCGGGAATGTCGATCCGCGGGAAGGCGTAGAAGGCGCCGCGAGGCGGAACGCAACTCACGCGTGGCGTCGCCTCACACCACTTCTGCGTGAGATCGCGGCGAGAGCGCAGCTTACGCCGCACGTGGACAAGATGATCCTGCGGACCTTCGAGCGCCGGCTTGATGGCATATTGCTCGGGATGATTCGCGCATAACCGCGCCCGCAGCAACCGATGAATGCCTTCGGTATACGGCTTAACGGCCGCGGCGTCGCCGGAGACGATGCCCCATCCGATGCGCCACCCTGGAACCAGATAATTCTTCGACATCCCACCGAAAGTGATGCAAGGCACATCGGGCGCAACCGAAGCAAAAGCAATGTGGTTGGTGTCTTCGAGAATGAGTTTGTCGTAGATCTCATCTGAAAACACGACCAGATTATGTCGACGGGCGATGTCAGCTATCTGCTCCAGCATCTGTCGCGACCACAGTGAGCCGGTAGGATTATTGGGATTGATTAGCACAAGACCACGCGTGCGCGGAGTGAGCTTGCGCTCGATATCGGCGAGTTCCGGCTGCCAGGTGTCGTCTTCGTTTAAATCGTAGGCGTTCAGTTCTATGCCTAATTTACAGAGCACGGCCGAGTAGAGCGGATAATCAGGCTTCGGCGTAAGGATGTCCTCGCCCGGATTCACCAGCGCCGAGATGCACAGATCTACGGTCTCACTCACGCCAGATGTGACGAAGACATCACGA
>DASRWO010000176.1:0-6617 GCA_035654555.1 Candidatus Deferrimicrobiaceae bacterium
AGGTTGGTCTGGAGAAAGATGGTGAGAAGACGCCGGCGGCTCTCTCTGGAGGTATGCAGAAGCGAGCCGGTTTGGCGCGAGCTCTGATACTCAAGCCTGAGATCCTTCTCGTGGATGAGCCCAGCAGCGGGCTGGACAGAATCACAGCAGGCGAGATCGACGATCTTCTCATGAAGGTCAAGATTGAGCGTCACACCACCATGGTGATCGTCACCCATGACATTCACGGAGCACGAAAAATAGGCAACAAGTTTGCCGTGCTGGATGAAGGCAGGCTGCTGGCATTTGGCACGCCCGAAGAGCTGGACGGCAAGCAAGACAGCCGATTGCAGCAATTCATATCGGAGCGTTAGTTATATGAAGAATCAGAATCTGCTGGTGGGGATTTTCACCACAGCCGCCGTCGCGCTCTTTGGTGCTGGGCTGTTTTTTATCGGCAATCAGTACAGGGCCTTCACTCATCATGTGATTTTCTACACCAACTTCCAGAATGTGGATGGCCTGACGAAGGGCGCGCAGGTAAAGGTGGATGGCTTAAAGGCGGGCGAAGTCCAAAGTATCCAAATCCCTTCGAGCCCCGCGCAGAAGTTCCGGCTGAAGATGAATATAGATGATCGACTCCACGGCTTGATCCGCGAAGATTCTCTGGTGACAGTCGAGACCGAGGGGATCGTCGGAGATAAGTTCCTGGTTATCCACGTTGGAGGCGAGCACGAGTCCGAGGCCCCGGCCGGGAGCACGCTTCAAAGCAAGGAGCCACTCGAAATGTCCAAGCTGCTGGAACAGGCGCAAGGCATTATGAAGCAGGCGAGCACAACGATCGACGAAGTTCAAGTCACCATGAACAACGTCCGCGGTCACCTGGATACCACTCTTGATACTGCTACCAGCACGATTAAGAATGTAAATGGCGTTGTCCGGGACGTTCGCGGCGGAAAAGGCGTCGTTGGAATGTTGCTCGAAGATAAAGCGACCGCTGGCGAGGTGAGGCAATCACTAGCGAACGTCCGCCAGACGACGGAGAAACTGAATGGATCCTCCACCCGAATTGACAACATCCTGGCTGACGTTCAGGCTCGTCAGCTAGTGGGCAAGATGGATGCCACGCTTAGCAATGCCAGGTCCGCTACGCAAAATCTCAATAAGACAAGTCAGCAAATCGATACCACGCTCCAAGGCGCATTTGCCCAAGACCAATATGGCGAAGATGCCGGCGCTAACCTGCAGCAGTCTCTGACCAATATCAACCAGGCCACAGGGAACTTGGCCGACGATACAGAAGCGTTGAAGCACGAATTCTTCTTCAAACATTTCTTCAAGCATCGGGGATACGACGACCTTGATGATCTGCCCGTCGAGCAATATCGTGCCGGGCAGATCTTCAAGGATTTACCTGAGAGCCGCCAATGGATCCCGGCCTCATCTCTTTTCATTACCAATGAAGATGGCGAGGAGGTGCTATCTGCGCAGGGCAGGCATAATATCGACTTAGCAGTGGGCCAGTTCAAAGAAATCTACGGTCAACCGCTCATCATCGAAGGCTACGCGTCCTCAGGATCGGGATCGGATGAACTGATACAGTCACGCAGGAGGGCATCCCAGGTCCGAACCTATCTTCAGCTACACTTCCATCTTCTGCCCAAGAATACGGCCATTGTAGCGCTCAGGAGTACGCCCCCGAAGAATGCCGGCAAAAGCACTTTTGATGGAGTCAGTCTGGTGTGTATTAGCGACAGTAACCAATAAAGCAGAATTCATGGTTTGACCGGTAACGCCGTCCCCTCTTCGCCCTCGCACAAGGCGGCACCGGTTGCCCCTGTCTGGTGCCTCAAACTCTTCACGGCCGAGCTGATTCTTCATTCCTTCCACGAAGCTGCCCCCGCATCGGAAACGAAGAAGGCTACCATCGTTGTGACCATTGTTTTCGCAAGTCGCCGACAGTGTCCATCATCGGACGTAATCTCGTAAGGTGGTGCTTGCCACTTGCCGCAAAAGGGCGTTCGGCATCGAATACGTCGCAGATGGCTCAACCTAACGGGGCGGGAACGTTGGCTTCGATACCGAATTACCGTTCGCTCGAGATCGCGTTCGTTTGAGAATCGTTGGTGCATTTGCTTCGCTGCCGGACGCCCGGAATCGGTGATCGGGAAATTGGGAATATTACGCAGACTGACACACTCTGGGAGTGCGGAACAGCGCTGCCTAAAGCGGATGATCCGCCACGCTAGATTCTCTCCTCACCTCCCGAAGGCGGGGGTGCGCTATGGCGCAAGCGAACTCCCTGATTTGCCGGAGCGTGGTGGAAAATACGTTGAAAGGCACTGGACAAGCGAAATAAAAGCATATAAATAGTAACCTTCGATAGTTGCTCAATCTGGCATTAAATGTGGAGTTTCATGCAGTAGTGGCCGATGTAACCGAAGCACGAGGAAAAAGATAACTCTGAATGCAGCGTAGAGACTTTCTAAAGAGCACCGTCGCGGTTGCCGTAGCTGCTGAACTTGGGATGGGTCGAGCGCAGGCGAAGGTTCCCGCCCACAACTGGGGGAAATATGACTTCGGCTCCGGTCCGCAGGTGGCGGATCGGCTTAATCAGGGTCCGTTTCCTCAATATCCGCCGGATGCCGTCATTCCCACGGACGATGTGGTGATGACCACTACTTCTTCGGAAGACGTGGTGCCGAACTACGGCAAGGGACTGGTCACCTATATCACAGCGGACAGTGGCACCGAGGAGATCAAGTCAGACAATATTCCGCAAGCGATCGAGGACCTGGTTCGCTTTCCGTTAGGCCAGCAGCTTTACATCCGCCCCACCTGGAGGGAAGTGCAGCCGCGGCCGGGGCGCCTGGAGCTGCCCGACTACGTGAAGCTGGTTTTTGAATTGGCAAAGAAGAACAATAAGCGGGTCGGATTGCGAATTCAGATGTCCGCTCCGGACTACAAACATGAAGCGGCCCTGCCTGATTTTGTTCTCGAGAAAGTGCCGAAAGTGGATCTGGTGGTTAGCGATCAAGAAAGTGTTGCTGCGGGAAAAAGGTTTTTGGAGAATCCGCACTCGCGTTATCAGCCACGGTTTGACGATCCTTTTTTTCAGCAGGCATTCAAAGAGCTGGTTGGGCAATTGGCGGCGGAATTCGATGGCAACCCGCTCGTCGAGTACATCGACACTTTTATGTACGGCTTTTGGGGTGAAGGACACACTTGGCCATTCGCCAACAATCCTTTTCCTGACTACCAGACGGCAGAGCGGACCTGGATAAATATGCTCGAAATCCAGCTTGAATCTTTTAAGAGAACTCCTCTGCTCACCAATACGCAACCGGATTACAGCCGGGTGGGGAATTCGGAATTGTTAGACCGCACGGTGCGCAGCAACAATTGGATTCGCAGCGACACCATCTTTATCGAGAACGAGCAGATTGAAGCGCTCAGCAATCGGCCGCCGTGGATTGCGGCATTGCTGGAGCAAGGGCTTCCTGGGAAACCTCCCGATCCGAGCGCCGCACAGGATGGGATATCTCCGGCGGAGAACATGATCGATCATGTGATCGACGTGGGGGCGAACTACTGGTCGCTGTGGAATTTTCATCAGATCAGCGCAAAAAATCTGATGAGCTACTACCAGGCTTATCCGGCAGCGTTTGACCGGATCAATCGCCGCATTGGCTACCGGGTAAGGCCATCTTTCATCTGGAGCTATAAAGACGACAGTTATCAAGGGCTGATCGTTGGCTTTGCAAATGACGGCATTGCGGGAGTACCGGGCATATTGAGGGTGACCGTGGAGAGCCAGGACGGAAAGGTACTCAAGAGTGGTTGTCTGGATGCCGGCTACCCGTTACCGGGCAAGATCAGGCAAGCACAATTCGTGCTTCCGAAGGTCACAGATTGGAAAGGATTGAAACTGAGAGCCGAGATCGAGGTAAAGGGAATGCGTTATCCCATGCGGTGGGCCTGTCACCAGAGGCTGAACGATGACGGCTCGCTCACGCTGCGGCCTAACCTGCGAGAGCAGGCGTAGCTGCGATCCATGTTCGTCGAGCATATTCGACGCGCCTTATATTCTCGTCCATCATATTCTCGCATCTCATCGAGCTTAGTTAGAGCTCAGATTGCAGTTGCCGCAGATGGCGACAAGAACGCATCCGAAAGCGGCGCATCTTCTCTTTCTTCGTTTTGTTTTTCTTGTTTATCGCGGGCTCGTTCTTCATGATCCCACGCGAGCGGAGCGCTGCTGATTTCGAATATGGAGTCCAGACGGGTTAATCGTAAGACGTCGCGGATGGTTTTGCTCGGATTGATCAGCCGCAGATACACTCCCGCGGCGTGCAGCGAGATCAGAGCGCCGACTCCGGCGGCGTCGATCGCATCCGTCTTTTCGAGATCGAGAATGATGTTGCGCCCCTGCTGCCCCAAGGCGGTGCAGAGGAGCGCGGTCTCATGGCCGCGAACGATTCTTCCGGCGCAGTGGAGGATGACAGTATCAGCAAACTTTTCAACGGCTATATTCAGCATGATTGAAACCTCTTTTTTCTATAACAACCTGAAGCGAGTCTGATGCGAGCTGGAGCGAGTATTAAGCTTTAGGTTCGACGGGCGAAGCAGAGAAATGTCCGCATCGTCCGCGCATGGTATTACGGAATTTCTCCCGCTCTTCGGGGGTCATCTGCTCCCAGCGTTCCATCATTCTGCCGCGCCATCGCCAGTGGCGATGCGGGCCACCGCGAAATCCGCCAAAGAGAATTTTGCTAAGAACCAGCAGTCCCAGGGCTTGCCAGTAGGTGATGAGGTGCCAGCCGAACAAGGCCGGCATGAGCCAGTTCCACAACCTCATTACAAAAAAAGTAAAGACGGCCAGGAACAATATTGCGAAGAAGGCAAACTTTAATGCTCGTAGAAAGCGGTTTCTTTTCATGGTTGAGTCCTATCGTTGCGAAATTCGTCGTAGATGGCCTGCAGCCGCTCGCGCAAATGCAGCACGGCATAGTGTTTGCGCGAGAGCAGCGTATTCACGCTGAGCCCGGTTTGCGCCGCCAGTTCTTTGAAGCTGTATCCCATGAGCTCATGGGCAACGAACACTTCGCGCTGTTCGGCGGGCAATTCATCGAGCGCGTCGTCGAGTTCTTCAAGCAGCACGCTGCGTGCGTAGGCGGCATCGGGACCAGCGTCCGGGGAGGGAAGAAGCTCTTCCAGTAAGAGTTCTTCGCCATCGTCCGCGATCCTGGCCGGTTCGTTGCGTGAGGCCTCCCGGCTTCTTTTGCGAAATAGATCCGTAATCCGATTACGGGCTACGCGGAACAACCAGGCGGTGACCTGCTCGACTGGTTTCATCATCCGGTAGGCTTCGACCAGTTCGTAGAAGACGTCCTGGAGGATATCTTCGGCGTCGCCCGGATCTGCCACGCGCCTGCGAATGAAACTGCGGAGACGGGATTGCTCGCGCGAGACCGCTTCGGAGATGCGTTGGTCCTGCTCTACCATCGGCCACTGTCTTTTAAGCGCTTCGTCCATCTACTCGTCCGTCTATTGGTATAGACGAACGAGCGAGGGGAATATTTTAGTGGAGGAGCAGCAAGTTTTTGTCCTCGGGAGTGGGGAAAGGCTAAGACCTTTGGAAGACTGGACTTAAATGCGAGAACGCGAGAATGGAGCCGAGAAAAAACTAGCTGGGACGATGCCAATCAAATTGACACTGCTAAGTCAACGAGTGCTGCCGTTATAAACGATGGAACGCGCTATAATTTTCATCTGTCTATGCAGAATCCGCGGTATGCGCTAGTGGCTTACGTGAGGGGTGCGGTGGGAGAGTTCGTGGAGAGCCTCCGGCGGGAGCTGCATCCTGATTTGGCCCATTTTGCGGCGCATTTGACGCTGCTGCCGCCGCGGCCGCTGCGGGGAGCGGAAAATTCGGCATTGCAGGTTCTGGCTGCGATCTGTGGCCGGACGGAGCCTTTTGAAGTGACGCTGGGCGGGATGGACAGTTTTGCTCCGACCACTCCGACGGTTTACATCCGAGTAGCGTATGGGGCGATGCAGATGTGCGAGCTGCATGAGCAGCTCAACACGCAGGCGCTGGAGTTTAAAGAAGAGTGGGCTTATATTCCGCATTTGACGATTGCCAAGATGCCCAACGAAGCGGCGGCGGAGAAGGCTTTGCGGATTGCGGGGGAACGCTGGGAGGAATATACGGGAAGCCGGCGCGTCCTGCTGGACCGGTTGACGTTTGTGCGGGAGGAATCGCCGAATTGCTGGATTGATTTGGCTCCGGTTTCGCTGGGCGGCAAGTTGGTTTCGCCGTAGTGCGAGGCTAAAGCCCCGATGGATTTGAAACGCTTTGCGCGGCGCTGAAGCGCCGCTCTTCCACAGTATTGCCGGCGTTCTTCCGTGGTGCTGCGGGAGTTTTTCTTCTACTTCGGCGGCGTTGCGATTGCGTTACCTTCCTTAGGTACTATTCGTTACGTTACTCCTGACCGGCTGGAACGGCCCCTGCAGACTCTAGATCGCGCGGGTTGCCTGATCGAAGACGCTGCGACCCATGCTCCGTAGATTTCATCTGGATTTGAGTTTCATCCCCGTAGCGCGCACGACCTTTTCTACTTGGTCTGGGGTTGTAT
>DASRWO010000177.1:0-2802 GCA_035654555.1 Candidatus Deferrimicrobiaceae bacterium
CGCATGGCTTTCTCATCTGCCCGCGAACCGAAGGTGCGGGCGGCGGCGATATTTCGCAAATAGCTGCCGTTGGAAAGTTCTACCTGAAAAGTTTCCTTGCCGATGAGCGGGTGGGGAAAATTAATCGAGTAGGAAATGGAATAGCTATCGGCGGGATAAATCGAAATAAACTTGTTCCCTTCCCGCATCTCGAACTCGCGGAGAATTTTCATATACCGCCGCGGCCGCCTCTGCTTGCGAATGCCCGCCTTCTGAATCAATTCCACGAAGGGAAGCGCGCTGCCATCGAGGATGGGCAGCTCCAGATTGTCCAGCTCTACGATGGCATTGTCTAAACCCAGTCCGGTGAAAGCGGAGAGCAGATGCTCCGTGGTGGAGATCAGAACGCCTTTCTTCATCAGGCTGGTCGCATAGCTGACGCGGGCTACATTGCGGCTGGTGGCCTCGACTTCGAAGCCGTCCAAATCGGAGCGGCGAAAGACGATTCCCGTTCCGGGCCGAGCCGGAAGGATTTGCAGAGAGACCGGCGCACCGCTATGCAGCCCGACCCCGCTGCATTGCACGGACGAGCGGATTGTCTGCTCCTGAATCAAGGATCCTGAATTATGTCTAGGTGAATGAATAGATTACAGCCGAAGTGGAATTCTTGACTGTGGTAAAAAAGACACACTGCGTGGCTTTGTGGAGAGGAGAACCTGAACGATAACCGGTCGGTTTGATGTAAATCCAAGCGTCTCAGCAGCTTGTAGAAACCCCGAAAACGCGCCTACATAAGTTATTTTTTATGTTTTCCACCGGCCTTTAGGGGATTGTAGCGGGAATTGGGATCGAACATGGCCTCGTCCAACGTCTCACTATAGCTGGCGGAGGTGATGAAACGCTCTGTCTGCATATCCCCGTTGAAATAACGGGTGAATCCGAAGGGCGTCATAATCCCCTGGACGAGCCGGTACCCGTTGTAGGTTTCCTCTTCCACGTTTTTTTCCTTGTCGACGGGATCGCGCCAGGAATAGCTCTTCTCGATCGGCAGATGCGTGTCAATGTCGAAGGAAATGCTGACTGCTTCGTTCTTGGAATTAATCAGGGTCACTTTTTGTGCGGCGAGGTTACCGGCGAGCGCGGGGCCGTCAAAAAAGAGCGCGACCTTGGGATCGTTCACCCAGGTGCGCAACAGCGTTTCCAGAGAGAATCGTTTGCGGCGCTGATAATCGTCGAGATCTTTCTGCTCCACTGGTCGCGGACCCTTATAGGTAACTTCGTAGCCTTTATTGCCGTTGTAGATATAAGCGATATCGCGCTCCGGGGTCAGTTCGATCCGCTCTTTGTCCGGGAATTCTACAAATCGCCAGAAAAAAACGCCGTTGCCGGAAGGGCGTCCATGATAAAAGGTGTAAACTCGGCCCTGCTCTTGCATAGCGTGAACGCTTAGATAAACCTGCCCACCCAACGCCTGGATAGCTTGATTCAGGAGTTCGCGCGCCTGGTGCGCGCTTTGTTGATCCAGAGGAATGGCTGAGCCTTTGGCCGAGTCAGGCTTGGCGGGCGCCTGGCCGGCATCCTGTGCCATAGCGCGCATCGCGACCCAGCCAGACGCAGCCAGCACTAACGCCAATGTAAGGATGGGAAGCCGATATTTCATCAGGCGAGTTTCATGTACACGAGTTTCATGCAGACGTTCAGTACGGAAGCCCGGAACAAGAATTGTAGCGCTTGCGGCCGAATCATTGACTACGAGTACATCACCGACTTCCGCACTCCCTTGGATGCAGAAAAAACCGGAGTCGTCGTTTGAACAACGCGGCGGCGCTAACCCACCAGGGCTAACCGACCAGGACCGCTCCTCCATTTACGTTGAAAATTTCGCCGGTGATAAAGCTGGCGTACTCGGTGCACAAGAACAGTATCGGTCCAGCAATTTCTTCTGCCTTGCCGGGCCGCCCCATGGGAATCGTTCGGCGAATTTCTTCCCCGCTGCCCGGATCATCGAGCGCGGGCTTGGACATCTCCGTATCCACCCACCCGGGTGCAACTGAATTCACATAAATTCCCGCCGAGGCCAGTTCCGTGGAGAGGGTTTTTGTCATGCTGATCAGCGCGCCCTTGCTGGCGGAGTAATCGCAGTGAAATGCTTCGCCGCGCTGCCCACTGGTGGAACTGATCAGCACAATGTGCCCGGCCGCTGGCCCATTTCGCGGCTGCGCCTTCATCTGCGCCACCGTATGTTTGACCAGACCGAACACGGCGTCAAGATTGATGGAAAGAGTGGAGCGCCATTGCTGATCCGTCATTTTTTCGATAGCGACATCTTCCGCGGGCCAGACTCCGTGATTGGCCACGAGGATATCGATCCGGCCAAAGTGCTTGACCGCTTCGGCAACCAGCACGCGCGCCGATTCCAAATCATTCAGATTGCTGCTGACGGCATGGCAGTTCGCCGCTCCGCATTCGGCTGCCAGAGCCTCCGCCTGCGCGCGCGCCTTCTGATAGCTGAATACAACCTTGGCGCCGGCGGCTACAAAAAGCCGAACGGTGGCGGCGCCAATGCCGCGCGAGCCACCGGTAATCAAAGCAACCTTGCCAGAGAGAGAAAGTGAAACGGGCATGCTTGATAGTGTGAGGTTTCTGGTTACCAGTTGCAAGTGGAGCAGGTCGCGGAAATATTAGTACGGGAATCGACAAACCTGGGTCGATGACAGCAACAGCGGATCCCTAACCATCCGCTTAAGTCGACTTGACGGTAGACGTGCGAAGGACGCGGAAAAACCGCGTCCTTAAGATTTGGGTTTCAATTCGGCTTGGAGG
>DASRWO010000178.1:0-2638 GCA_035654555.1 Candidatus Deferrimicrobiaceae bacterium
TCGCTGCCTATGCGCAGGTGCGAATCGGCGACCCTCTTGAACCGAATACCCTGATGGGACCGCTGATCGACCCCGGCGCAGTCGCGCGCTATTCGGCGGCCATCTCCACCGCGCAAGCCCAAGGCGGCGAGTTGCTGTGCGGCGGCAAGGTCCTCGAACGGGCTGGCAATTTCGTGGAACCCGCCATCCTTCGGTCCCACGCCGGCATGGAGGTAGTGCGTACCGAAACCTTCGCGCCGATTTTGTACCTCATTGCTTACGACACGTTGGATGAGGCCGTGAACATACAAAACTCCGTTCCCTACGGCTTGTCCTCCGCGGTGTTCACCGACCGGCTGCAGGTGGCCGAGCGCTTCCTATCCGCCGACGGCAGCGATTGTGGCATTGCCAATGTCAATCTCGGCACCTCCGGCGCCGAAATCGGCGGCGCCTTCGGCGGCGAGAAAGACACGGGCGGCGGCCGCGAAGCGGGCTCGGATTCCTGGAAGGCCTACATGCGGCGCCAGACCAACACCATCAACTGGAGTTCGCAGCTGCCGTTGGCGCAGGGAATCCGTTTCAACGTCGAATAGTCCGGCAAACAATTTACGCATGGGTCGAGGTGGCTGATATCCGCAACGGAAATGGATAGCCCAATTATGCAAAAGCCAGCAAATTGCTGGCTTTTGCATCTCAGGCTAAATGTCATTGCCTGACCTGTCGATGATGTTCTCTCCGTGCGGGTGCCTGCGAATCCAGATTTCCCGCATGAATTCATCTGCTGCCTTCACAGGTTGGTAGTCACCTTCGCGCAAAATCAGGCCGCTTGCCGTCATTGCAGCAAGGGCGAGTTGGACTTCGCGCTTCGTTACCCCGTCCCACCCAAGCGCCTTGGCATATTCTGCGCGTGCATCGTCGGCGTAGAGTCCCGTCACACCTTCTGGCGGACCTTGGCATATGCGTGCGAACACCACTTGCGGCAGCGCTCCCAGCATCTTCAGTCTCTCGAACTCAACATTGCCTTCCTGGTCGTACATGGCATTCACAATGCCCTCGAATGCTACATCGGGATTTCCATCAACCTCCTTTGACCTTTGGAGAATGCTCAGAGCCTGCTGAAACAGGTTTGGCTTGTTCCCGAGTACGCGCATTCCTGAGTGTGCAGCGGATTCGCTAGGAAGTATGACCTTCGCGTTTTCGTGGCGCTGAATGGCCAGCGCGTGCTTCACATAATCCTTGCCTAGAGTGGGGAATGGCAGATTCTGCGCGCCGTAGAAGGGTGCCCTTCTCTGAGCGGTCATCTCATGAACCATGGACCTGTTCGAGCCAGTACCGACGAACAGGAAGTAGCCATGGTCACCGTGCTGCATGTTGATCGCGTCACGGGTGGCCTTCAGTTCCTTCATGAGGCCGTCGTCCCGCATCAGGTCCTGCACCTCATCCACGATAAAGACAATGTCTCGCCCGGTTTTTTTCGAAACGTCAAGTAGCGCATGCAAAATATCTTCCCCGTCTTCACCTACTGTTGATGTGTCGAAACCCAGCTTGATCTTCCCTCCAATCTTCGCCTTGGCGAGGTGAGCCGACGGCTCGATTGCAGCTTCCACTTCAGCGGAGGAAAAGCCGGTCTTGCGCAGGAGGGCTGCAGCTTTGGCCGCGAAGGACCGAGGGTCCGCCCCCTGTAGCTCGGTGAGCTTGTTTTGCACTGCGCGGAGCAGCTTCTGTTCAGGGGTCTTGCCTTTGGCCTCCCAGAGGTCCACGTAGATGACGATGGCACCAGCGGACTCCAGGGTTGGAATGAGGTCCTGGACGAGGAACGTGGACTTGCCGGTTTGGCGTGGCGCCGATATGAACAGCCCACTGCGGAAGCGGGTTTCTAAGCTTGAGGGGCGCAGTAGCAGTTGTGCCATGTCCAGGGCGAGCTGCGGACGGTGGAATATCGGATCCATCATAGTATCCTCAAGTATCCTACTTTGATAAGTATCTCAAAATGATACTTGAAGGTAAAGAGCAATGCGACGTCCGTCGCGAAGCAAGTTAACGATCGAGCCACGCATCGACGTCGGCGGCCCGCTGTTCGAGGCGCGCGGATGAAACTGGGCCGAGAGTTTTGAGTTCCTGGGCATACAGGGATACCCGATATTCTTCGATCCAGTTTTGCAGTTCGTCGAGTTCGGGGATCCAGCGGTGCTCGGCGCCGACTTGCTTTGCCAGCGTTTGGCAGCGGGCCGACCATTCGCGCAGTTCGCGCACGATGTGAGCCGGCTCGCCGCCGCGCGCTGCGTTGCGCTGCCAGCGGCGCTGTTCGGCTTTCAAGTAGCGCGGCAGTTGGCGCAGCCAATCGGGCGAGAGCGCTTCCAGGGTCGCGGCACTCAGCAGGCGCCGCAAGTGGCCGTTGCTCTCCTCGGCGGCCTCGGTCAGCAGCGAAGCACGAGGATCGTCGAGAGCGCGGCGCACCGCACGCGCCTCGGCGAACCAGGCCGTCGCGGCGGCTGAGATCTCCTCCAAGCTGGGATGCAGCAGCGCGCGGCCGCGGTCGACGGCGCTCTCGAACGCATCGCGAGTACGCGGCGGCTCGGCGTCGTCGAAGCAGGCGCGGCGAAAGGTCATCTGTAACAGGCAGTCGGTGAGGCCGCGGCTGTCCGCATACGGACTCGCG
>DASRWO010000179.1:0-2264 GCA_035654555.1 Candidatus Deferrimicrobiaceae bacterium
ACCCGCCTTGACCGGCACCAGCGTGGGCGCTACAACTTCGCACTGGATGCCTAACTCTGCCAGCTGCCAGTACACGACGTAGCCCGGTCGGTCCTGCTTCATAACAGGCTCTTAACTTATCTGACGGACCAAGCTTCCTGATCATCTTGCGGATCGACTCAGCACGGTTCGGAATCGTGCCCAGGCTCCGTACCTCAGCATCCGGCTCTGCGATCGCTACAGCGATCGTCTCGGCATGGACATCCAAACCTAAAAATCGTAACTTCTCCTTCATGACCGGCTCCCTTCCGCGTGTGGCTCTGAGCTGTGCGTCCGACTGAACTCACAGCCTGACCCACGATCAGCGCATCGGCGCCGGTCACTCCATACTGCCTGTTATCGTCAACCAAGAGTTCGGCCACTCATTCGGCCACTCGGCTTTTTCGCCCGAATCGAGATTCAACTCCAATGGGAACGGAATGAGTTCGTCTGCAGCTCAGCGTTTCCTCGCCCTCTGCCGCCGTCCGGTGCTAGAATCCGCGAATGCCCGTGACTACACTGCAGGTCTTTGAGTCCTACGCCGACGCCTGGAATCGGCATGATGCGCGTGGCATTATCGCCATATTTGCTGACGGAGGCACCTACACGGACCCGACTACTTCTGGTCCGCTGGCCGGAGCAGCGATAGGAGCCTACGCAGAAGCCCTCTGGAACTCCTTTCCAGACCTAAGTTTCGAAATAGTAAGTCTGACCCACAATGATCAGGGGCTGGTTTCAGCAGAATGGCTCATGAAAGGAACAAACACCGGGTCCATGAGGGGGCTGCCGCCGACAGGCCGTTCGATCGCGGTCGCTGGAGCCGATTTCGCCCGCATCGAAGGCGAGAAGATTGTCTCCCTGCAGGGTTATTTCGATGCTGGCGCTGTACCGCGTGCATTGGGACTGGACGTCATCGTGCAGCCATCGTCGATCGGCGCTTTCGGGTTTGGTACCAGCATTCGGGCAAGCAATGGAAGCACCGCGCTTCCCGGTGCGTTCAGTATCACCAATTTCGTTGCGCGCAATGCAGAGGAGGTAGCCATCATCCAGGAAGGTGGCCGCAAGATTGCCATGGACATGCTATCCATGCCGGGGTTCATCAGCATGGTGTCAGCTGTCGTGGGGGACTGCTTGATGACCATCACTGCCTGGGAAACCCGGGATTCCATGGCACCCCTGATGAAGCAGGGAGAGCATCGTTCTATGGTGAACCGCTACTTTACCTCGGAATTCGGGCAGGGCGGAATGACTGGTGTCTGGATTCCAGGACGCCTCAATCCACGCCGGGTCCGCTGTCCGGGCTGTGACAAGATGACCCCAGTCGAAGCTCCGCAACAGACGTGCAACTGCGGCGCTGTCCTCCCCGATCCGCTCGCCTATTGGTAGTTGGATTCGCGCGATCCACTTCTACGGGATCGATACTCGGGAGACATGCCTATGCGTGCCCAACCGCATGGCGCACGCGGGGTCCAAAGCTGATGAGTGTCTATTGCGCGCGGTGACTTAGCTTGTTCGAGAGTCCCGCGGTCCTCAATAAGCGCAAAATCGCCAATGCTCGTTTCGACCGTTGCGGACGCTGGAAACGTGCTTTGGCCTGATATCGCCAATTGAGAATTACTTCGATTAGGCCGTCATTCTCCCGCAACTGCATGAGACGATCTATGCGGATCTGCCGCAAGCCTCCTCCGATCGTCCTAATCACCCCAGGTTCTCTCCGGATTTGCAGATTCTTGACGCCGTCAGGAAAAGCGGCTCTCGGAGCCGGAAAATCAACTTTTCGTGAAGAACGGGCGCGGAGAGCCCTTCTGTGCTCGAAGACTGGGAGGCTGCTTCCCATTGAAGTCCTTGAATCTGTACTCCAGGGCTGCTTCGGCTGCGATGACCACGCTTCCCGACTTCAACATAAGTTGCGGATCTGAATACAACGACGCGATTGCGAGACCAGAGAACTTAGGTGTCTCTTGGCTTTCCAGGATCTTGTCACCGTTAGGAAGTGTGGCGATCAGAGACTTGGCTCGCTCTGTTGCTGTCGGACCTGGCCAAAGTGAAACAGCTGCCACACCATAAGGCTTGAAATCCTGCGCCATGTCGAACGTGAGCTTATCGAGGCCAGCCTTGGTGGCGCCGTAAGCCGGGTCAAGATGGTACGAGACGGCGCCATAGTAAGAGATATTGACCACAAGGGCCTTATCCGACGCGATCAAGAGGGGTGCGGCGTAGTAGCTCGCCACAAAGGCCGATCGCAA
>DASRWO010000180.1:0-8275 GCA_035654555.1 Candidatus Deferrimicrobiaceae bacterium
TGAATTCGGTGATCATGCGCATGTTTGAAAAGTGGCTGCGGCCGTCATTGGATGAGCTACCGACGGCGGACACGCAGCCGGCAGCGCAATGTGCATAAAGCCGCGCTGATATCTATCGAGCTTCTTGCTTCAGGTTACGGGTTTCAGTGTTGCCTAGCTGGTTGCCGCGCGACACGGTGCTGAGGCTTTGTCTATTCGGTTCATTTTCGAGTTTGAACCGACATTGGCTATCGCCTCTTCGCTGGATGTGGTGGCCGCAATTTTGCTTTTTTCGAGAACGGATTACCATCAACGGAAGTAGAATTGTTGCGTAGAATGACCTTGCACGTGCAGGTCGTTGTTTGTACTACACGACTCTGACCCGCTCTCGCGAATTGGGTTCCTTCTACTGGCTCTTATTTGGAGCAGTAGGCAAGGACGCCGGCAGAACGGCGACATGCGTTTGACGAAAATGGCCTTAATGACTGTTTAGGACGAGGCTATGACTTCTTCGGACCTAGTTCTGATTGGTTCCTACAATCCCCGTTTGGTTGTACTGTCCGTCTTGATGGCAATCCTCGCCTCTTACACCGCACTCGATCTTGCCGGACGGGTAAACACTGCTCGCGGTGTTGCCTGGCTATCGTGGCTAATCGGTGGCTCGGTGGCCATGGGAATCGGAATTTGGTCGATGCACTACGTTGGGATGCTGGCCTTTGGCTTGCCCATTCCAATACAGTACGACTGGCCTACGGTATTGCTATCTCTCCTAGTTGGTATTCTCTCTTCTGCCGTAGCCCTGTCTATGGTGAGCCGGAGGGTAATGGGCTCACCTCGGGCTTGGACCGCCAGCATCTTCATGGGTGGGGGCATCGCGGCCCTGCATTACACGGCGATGGCGGCGATGCGCCTGTCGGCAATGCGCCACTATTCTCCCCCAGTTGTGGCTCTTTCGGTGGTATTGGCAATAGTCTTTTCTCTGATCTCATTATGGCTAACCTTTCTTTTTCGGAACGACCTCACCGGCTGGAGATGGCGCAAGGCTGCGGGCGCGTTGCTGATGGGGGTGGCCATTTCCGCCATGCATTACACCGGCATGGCCGCTGCCAGTTTTACGCCCTCCGCCAAGCTTCCAGACCTATCCCACGCCGTGAGCGTCTCTTCCCTTGGCACTGCTGGTGTCACCATCGTCGTCGTGATGGTCCTCGGGATTGCTCTGCTGACCTCGCTGGCGGATCGATTTCAGAAGCAGAGAGCTCTTCTCGACGAATTGTTCGAACAAGCGCCGCAAGCTGTTGCCTTAATGAACGCGGACAATCGGGTCGTCCGCGTGAACAGGGAGTTCACTCGAATTTTTGGCTACGTTCCCCAAGAGGCCATCGACCGCAGCCTCAGCGAGTTGATCGGAGTCGACGAGTCGCGGGATGAGGATCAAAAAAACACGGACCAGGGGGCGCCTGGGCAACGAGTGGATGCGGAGGTCGTTCGCCGGCGCAAGGATGGCAGCCGTTTGCACGTTGCTATGATCCATGTGCCGGTCTCGGTAACCGGCGGATTGGTTGCGGTATATGCGATCTATCGTGACATCAGCGAGCGCAAGCGGGCGGAGGAGGAGTTGCAGCATTCATTCGATCAATTGCGCGCCCTCGCTGCGCGGCTGCAGACTGTGCGTGAAGAAGAAAGGACGAGAGTGGCACGGGAAATTCACGATGAACTGGGGCAGGCTTTGACCGCGATCAAGATCGACTTGACCGCGCTGCTGCGAGAGCTGCCGACAGACAAAGGGCCCGTAGTTCAGCGAAATCAATCTGTTTTGAAACGTTTGGATGAGACGATTCAGTCCGTCCGTAAGATCGCAACAGAATTACGGCCGGGAATCCTGGACGATTTGGGTCTTGTGGCTGCTGTGGAATGGGCGGCGGAAGAGTTTCAAGCTCGCACTGGAACGAAGTGTCGGGTCAGTCTGCCCGACGGGGACATCGCGATGGACCCGGAGCGCGCCACAGCACTGTTTCGCATCTTCCAGGAAACCTTGACCAATGTCGCACGGCACGCGAACGCGACTGAGGTGAACGCACGGTTGGGTAAAGAGAATGGCGATCTCTTTCTGGAGGTTCAGGATAACGGACAAGGAATCGACGAAGAAGAGCTTTCAGCCGGCAGGTCGCTGGGCATCATGGGAATGCGGGAGCGAGCTTTGCTGCTCCGTGGCGATTTCACCATCCGGGGTGTTCCGGGCAAAGGCACGACCGTGAAGGTTCGGATTCCAAACACCGACAGCAAACAGCCGGAGGCAGGCCAGTGATTAGAGTTCTCATTGCCGATGATCATGCCATCCTGCGTAGCGGGTTGAAAGAGATCTTGGTGCACGAGCTTAAGGACGTAGTCTGTGGGGAAGCGGAAGATGCACGACAGGTTCTGCTCCAGGTCCAAAGCGGTGACTGGGACTTGGTAATGCTAGACATCACTATGCCGGGGCGAAGCGGCCTTGACATCCTCAAAGATCTTAAGGCAGTGCGGCCCAAACTACCGGTATTGGTTTTGAGCATGCATCCTGAAGACCAGTACGGCAAGCGGGTACTCAAAGCGGGAGCGTCCGGTTATATGAGAAAGGAAAGTGCGCCCGACGAGTTGATCAAAGCCATCCGAAAAGTGCTTGCTGGCGGCCGGTACGTGAGCCCGGCGTTGGCTGAAAAGCTTGCGGTAGACCTGAGCGACGATGCGGGGCGGCCCGCCCACGAGACTTTGTCCGACCGGGAATTTGAGGTCCTGCGCATGATCGCCTCAGGAAAGACAGTGGGCCACATCGCTGAGGAACTACATTTGAGCGTAACGACCGTGAGCACGTATCGCGCGCGCATTCTGGAAAAGATGGACTTGACCACCACGGCAGAACTGATGCACTACGCGTTGCGCAATCACCTTGTGGATTGAAGAATAAGCTTGTGGATTGAAGAATTAAGGATGAGGGGATGCGCGCCCTTCAGTCCACCGTTTCAACTCCTCCTAATCGTTTCTGCCTCTCCGGTTCATCGCTAAGGCGTGGCTCGCTCAACAAATATCGAGCGGGGCAAAGTTGTGTAGTACAAACAACGACTCGCGTCTTCAAGGTCGCTCTACGCAAAAATTCCATTTCCGTTGATAGAAATCCGTTCCCCCGAAAAGCACAATGTAGGGTTGAAACGGCGGCTTGGACCCGCATCGCGCGTTCTTCTCTTCCGAGGTGGGCGGTGAAGATAGAACGAAGCGCGGCTGCTTCGGATCGTCATAGTTATGGCATGGAATGTCGAATCTTTAGGCTCCAGCCCTCCTACAGGAAGGTGAGGTGAAGTTTCTTCGGAACGGTGACTGATTGCCACGCCAGACTTCAATGGCAGCACCACGGAATTCGACTCCGATGCACCTTCTGAAATGAAACGCCCGAAAAAGAATGACCCTAGCCACGTCCCCGAGATACCTAGTGACGGCATTCTGTCGCTCGAAGGGCTTGCGGAGAGCGAGCACAGATTTCGAAAGTTGGTGGAGGCCCTGCCCGACGCCATTCTCCTCCACACTGAGGGCAAAATCGTTTTCGTCAATCCCTTCTGCGTCCGATTGCTCGGCGCGCAGGGACCCGAGCAACTCCTCGGAAAAGACATTACCGAGATCATCAACCCCGAGTACCTGCCCGCGATAAGACGGCGAATTCTGGATTGCCTTTCGAGCGGGACCGCGACTCCCCCAATGGAGGCCATTTTGATCGCCTGTGACGGTTCGTCGGTGGAGATCGAGGCTGTTGCCATTCCAATTTCCTGGAACGGCGCACCTGCGATCGAGGTGGTTGCCCGTGACATCAGGAAACGGAAACAGGCAGAACGAGAAGCTCAGAAATGGCAGAAACGCCTGGAATTGGCCGGGGAGGCTGGTCTTCGAATTGGATTGTGGGACTGGGACGTAGATGCCAACACAGTGATTTGGTCAGACGAAACCTATCGCCAGTTCGGATACACGCGAGATACATTCTCTGGCCGGGTTGAAGATGCTCTTGCCAGGATTCACCCGGAAGACCGACC
Source organism: Candidatus Deferrimicrobiaceae bacterium (assembly GCA_035654555.1). Taxonomy (GTDB): domain Bacteria; phylum Acidobacteriota; class Terriglobia; order Terriglobales; family Acidobacteriaceae; genus Sulfotelmatobacter. Next base: position 4,032 of record DASRWO010000180.1, read on the forward strand.
CAGGGTCGAGGCTGCAATTCAAAAGGTGCTCATGGGCGGCCTAGAGTACGCAGCGCAGTACAGAGTTGTCCGTCGGGATGGAACGACGTGCTGGATCGATGCGCACGGCGTAGTTCTTCACGACGGATCGACCCACCTGCTCGGTATTGGGATCGATATCACGAGCCAGAAGAGAACCGAACAGTCCCTTCACGAGAGTGAAGAAAAATATCTGTTGCTTTTGAACTCTACCGCAGAAGGGATCTACGGTCTCGATCTGCAAGGCAATTGCACGTTCTGCAACCCTGCGTGCTTGCGTCTGCTTGGCTATCAGGCTCCCGAGGATCTGCTGGGAAGGAACATGCACGTGGTAATGCATCACACTCGCGTTGACGGAACACCGTGCCCGCAGCGGGAATGCAAGATTTATGTGGCCATCTGGGAAGGAAGGCCCAGCCACGTCACTGATGAGGTGTTCTGGCGCGCGGACGGAACGAGTTTCCCGGCCGAATACTGGTCGTATCCAATGCGCAAAGGCGGGGAAATCATCGGTTCCGTGGTGACTTTCCTGGACATTTCAGACAGACAGCGGGCGGAAAAGGCCCTGCGGCAATCCGAGCAGAAATACCGGGAACTCGAAAACGACAAACTGGCGACGGAAAAACTCTATTTGGAAGATGAAATCCGCTCGGAACTGCACTTCGGAGAAATTGTTGGCGAGACCGCCGCGCTCAAACAGGTGCTAAACCAAGCCAGGATTGTCGCTCCCAGCGATGCCACTGTACTGATTCTTGGAGAAACCGGCACGGGTAAGGAACTGGTCGCCCGTGCTATTCACCGCATGAGTTCCCGCCAGAACGCGAGTTTCATTAAACTTAACTGTGCTGCGATTCCTACCGGCCTGCTGGAAAGCGAATTATTCGGCCACGAGAAGGGCGCCTTTACTGGCGCAATCAGCCAGAAGATAGGGCGTCTGGAATTGGCCGACAAGGGAACGCTTTTTCTGGATGAGGTCGGAGAGATCCCGTCGGAAATCCAGCCGAAGTTATTGCGAGTTTTGCAGGACCAAGAGTTCGAGCGCCTGGGGAGCACGCGCACCATAACAGTCAACATACGCCTAATCTCGGCCACGAACCGCGATCTGGCACAGAGTTTAGCCAGCCGGCAGTTCCGAAGCGATCTGTACTACCGCCTTTGTGTGTTTCCTATTCGCATGCCAGCACTGCGCGAGCGGAAGGAAGACATTCCTCTGCTGGTGCGTTATTTCGTGCAAGAGTTCGCTCGCCGTATGAAGAAGCAAATCGAAACCATCCCCACCGAAGCCATGAATGCGCTGGTCGGCTGGACGTGGCCAGGGAACGTGAGGGAACTGGAAAACTTCCTTGAGCGATCGGTGATCCTTTCAAGGGGGCCCATTCTAAATATTCCCCTACTCGAATTAAGCGTGACCTCGCAAGACTCTGACAACGACGATACGCTGGAAAACCTGCAGCGCGAGACTATTGTTCGCGTGCTGCGTGAAACACGAGGAGTGCTAAGTGGGCCGCAAGGAGCCGCGGCACGACTGGGTATGAAAAGGACAACATTGCAGTCGAGAATGCAGAAGCTGGGAATTTCCCGCGAAGAATATAAAAACCAACAACGTGATAAAGAGAGTGAAAACTAGTCCCTTCGGGAGGAAGCTTTCAAATGCAAGGCGAGGCGCATTCCGAATCTGACTTTGATGAGATTATCGCCAAGAGTCCAGTGGGCGCTACGACTTCTTCAACAATGCCAAAGTGAGGTCGTCAGCCAGGAACGTCGTTTCCCGAAATTGGATAACGGACGTATAAATCGTTTCAATGAGTTCGCTCGCATTCTGTTGGAAATGCAAACTAATGTAGATTCCGGGTCGGCGGGTGACCGCCGAGCCTATGGCGATCTTGTCGGCAATCCGGAAACTATCCACTTCACCAGACGGCGCGATGTCGGACAGTTCGGCGGGAATTCGAGTCCTAAGATTCTCCATGGTTAGGGCGGTATGTATAGTTGGCTAACCTTAGCCGCAAATCCACCCACGCGTGCAGATCAGACGCGCGGAAGCGCCACAATTTTCCGATTCGCAATGCGCGTATCTCGCCTCTACGTGCAAGACGTAGGATTGTCTTGGGATGAATTTGCAGCAATGCTATGAAACAAAGTCCCTTTATGAGTCCGGCACGTCTTTCGATGTGGGAGTGTAGCGGCGCAGAAGTACAATTGAAACCACTAGGACAAGAACCAGCACACCCAACAAGCCAAGCTCAATCATCGAAGAGTGAAAAATGCCGTTCGCGCCTTCGGTCGCCCATGAACCTTCCTTGGTAAGAGTGGCTGCTTCCAGAGTGATCACCAAAATGCGCCGAATTGAGGCAATCAGTCCGACCACCAGAAAGGGTTCTGTAACTAAAATGTGCGAGCGAATGGAGATACGTACCGTGTGTAGAATCTCCACCAGCATCAGTACTATGAGGAGTTGGTTTAGTACCTTCAGAGTCTGGGCTGCTATGGTCCAATGACTGAGACCGGCCCACAGTATTTGGCCCGCAGTTGCGATGGTCACGAATGCCGTAACACCCAGCAGCACTGCGAGAACGGAGTATATGACTACCTCAGTTTTGCCCAGATAGTAGTCAAAGTGGCGGCGTAATCTGTCATCGACCATATCGACTCCCGTTCTAATCGAAAACGGTCTGAATTGTACGCCTGAGACGCTTATCTACGCCGTAACCGCCCTCCGCAGCGCCGATACGGCGTGAAGAGGTACGAGTCCTAGAGGAGCGGCCGGAGGCGATTGACGAAATCAGGCGCGGCTGCTGAAAACCTCCTGCGAGCGAAATTGTTAAAAATAAATTCGCGCTAGGATGCCCCCAAAACGACTTTCTGAATTTTCTAGGCATTTTATATCCCCAGATTTTGGCTGTTTTGGAGGAATCTGGACCTTTTCAACATCTCTAACGACAGTCATTATGACATCAGCCACAGGCGTTTACGCGGAAAACCCCGTTGCCAGGCATTTTGAGCGAAATCAGGATTTTGCAAACAGCTATGCGTGTTGCCATCGTAAGTTCTGCTGTCGCGCTTTTCGTACCGGAGCTGTCAACGACGGAAATGGTGAATCTCCATGCGAGGCCCAACCCTGGGGACAAAAGGATGAGCATAGGGATGGAAGTAAAATCCGCGATTCACCCACACCCGTCCCCACGGAGTGGCGTCGAAGAATATGGCATGGGCGTGCCAGTCGAAATATGGGTGTGCCCATCCCCACGGGCCGAACCAGGTGCCGATTACGATGGCCGGCCCGAAGTGAATCGCCCCACCGATGAAAAATCCTGGAGGTGGCGGCGCGAATACAACGAATGGGTCGTACGTAGGAACATAAATGTACTCGGAATTGACCGGCAGAATTTCAATATCGCCGCCTGCTTCGACAACGTTGTCGTAGGGACTGGAGCGCAAGTAGCCGTATTCATGGGCCTTGTGGCGCAGTCGCTGGACGGCGTCCATCACCTCGGCGCGTTGCGTGAGAACCGCGTTACCCAGTTCCCGTGTCCAGTTCATATCTTGCGCCATCATGTTCAGCACCGACGGGAACGGTAGCAAAGCTATCACACTGGGATTCCATTGCAGGTTGTCGGCGCGAATCGCGTCCGCTAGAGCAGCACCGTGCAAGTAGCTGTGCTCATTCGCCCACTGCGAGGCTTCGGGAATTTGGTCGTAATAGCTTGAAGCCGTGAGAATATGCGCCAGGAGCGGATCGGGATATAGCGCGATTCTGGCAACGATGTCATCGAGTTGCTTGGGAGACAGCGGCCCTGGCGGCGGGGTCGATTCAGGGGTTGGGGTTTGAGCTGGAGGGGGAGGCGGTGGCGGCGGGGTGTATTGTTCTTGTGCTTTCGCGTGCCCCACGAATAATGCAATCACGGACACAAAACCGAGCAGGGCCACCAACCAACGGTCGCGAACACCGAACACTTGCCGAGCCATGGAAAACCTCCGAACTTCTGAAAAATCACCTTTGGCTCACGGATGCAGTTTAAATACGAGGATTCAGAGCGGCCCTTGCTATGGCAATGAAGTTGGCAGTATGTTTCACTTCTCGAATGAGACCGCAACGGAAAGAGCAACGAAAGAGCTAAGAGACAGAAAAGTCGAAGCGGCGCTGTTTTACGACTGGAGCCAGCGAATGCTGAACTCCCCGACTTGGCGGAGCTCCTGGCCTTCGGACTGACAGCCTCTGCCCGCTC
>DASRWO010000181.1:0-3476 GCA_035654555.1 Candidatus Deferrimicrobiaceae bacterium
GGGATGTTCCGCAAAAAGTCTCGGGCCTTTTCAGACCGGGGAAAAGATCGAGTGGAGCATTGGACTACCTTCGGCTACCGATCAGGCTGATGTGATCCTGCTCTTCGGCGGCGATGGCACGATCCACCATCATTTGGCGCGGCTGGTACAACTGAGGCTGCCAGTGCTGATCGTGCCGGCGGGCAGCGGCAACGATTTCGCGCGAGCGCTCGGAATTCGCAATCTGCGCGGTTCGATTGCAGCCTGGCGAAGTTTCTGCGCCCGCACTGGCAAAGTGCATTGGGTCGACCTGGGAACCATCGTGGCGCTCAAGGCGAACGCGGCCGAAGGGATCACGTCCAACGAACCTCCACAATACTTTTGCAGCGTGGCCGGAGTGGGGCTCGACGCTGAAGTGGCCGCCCACGCCAATGCATTACCGCGCTGGCTGCGGGCACGTGGCGGTTACGCCCTCACCTTGATCCCAACAATTTTTCGCTTTGCCGCGTTCCCCATGAGAATTCTCGAATTGGACGAAGATGGTCGCTGGACGATACGTAGAGAGCAGCCGACCCTGCTTGCCGCTTTCGCCAACACTCCGGCTTACGGCGGCGGCATGAGGATTGCGCCCCAGGCGCGAATGGACGACGGCCAACTCGACGTTTGCGTGATCCGCGGCATTGGCCCCTTCAAGCTCGCCAGTATGTTTCCGACGGTGTATTTCGGCCGCCACTTGCGCATCCGCGGGGTAGATTATTTTCAGGCTCCGCGGCTGCGGGTGGAAACTGAAACACCGCGCGAGATCTATGCCGATGGCGAATACGTATGCCGGACGCCGGTCGAAATCGGAATCCAACGCGCAGCCCTGAGAGTGCTCACTCCCTAGCGACGGTGCTAAACTTTCCTTATGCCTGAACGACGTTCCCACACCCTACTCTGGGTTCTGATCGGCGGAGGAGCATTCTTCCTCTTTGTGCTGGCCGTGTTTTCGCTGGTTTATCTGACGCTGCATGCGGGCGGCAGCGAGGCTTCCTTCGGTGGCTTCGGCGACCGTATCGGCGTAGTGGATCTCGATGGAGTGATTCTTTCGCCGGAGCCGGTGGTCGGCGAGCTTAAAAAATTTAATGACGATTCCTCGATCAAGGCGATCATCCTGCACGTGAATTCGCCCGGCGGTGGCGTGGCTGCCTCGGAAGAGATTTACCGCGAGGTCAAACGCATCCGCGACGAAAAAAAGAAACGAATTGTGGTTTCGATCGAAACCGTAGGTGCCAGTGGAGCTTATTACGTTTCCTCGGCTTCGAACAAAATCTATGCCGATAGCGGCAGTATTGTGGGCTCGATCGGCGTTATCGCGGAGTGGGTGAACTACGGCGACCTGATGAGATGGGCAAAACTGAAGAGCGTCGTGTTGAAGACGGGCGAGTTCAAGGACACAGGCAATCCGACCCGCGATCTCACGCCCGCCGAGCAAGCTTACATGCAATCACTGATCGACAACATGTTTGGACAGTTCATTCAGGCCGTCGCCGATGGCCGAGGGATGAAGTTTGACGACGTAAAGGCTATTGCGAACGGCAAAGTTTGGACTGGCCAGGAAGCGCTCTCGATGAAGCTGATTGACAACGTGGGAGACTTTCAGGCCGTCGTCAAAGATACGGCGAAGTCGGTGGGGATTTCAGGCGAGCCAACGCTGGTTCATCCTGAGAAAGATCGCAAGACGCTGCTTGATCTCATGCTGGGAGATGTCTCGCAATATTTGCCCGACGCGAGCAAAATGCTGGAGCAGCATGTTGGCTTCTATTATTTGTGGAAGTAGAAATGTGCTGTCCGATCGGCTGAGAGCCGGAACTCGGGGCACCTTGAGCCTGCCTCAAAGCCGCGACTTGCATACAACCCCTGAAATTTGAGAAGGTTATGGGGTCGCTGACATGTTTTGGAGGCTCGCGCCAGCACTTGGCCGTTCCTCAGCAGCATGCGGGACTGGAGCGAAGAGCCATTATGACGAAAGCTGACCTGATCGATGAAGTCTCCCGTTTAGCGGAACTTACGCGCAAAGACAGCGAAGTAATTGTGGAAACCATCTTTGACAGCGTAGTGCGTTCGCTGCGCGCGGGCGACAAGATTGAGATACGCGGCTTTGGCAGCTTTCGCACGCGGCAGCGCAAGGCCCGCATGGGACGTAATCCTAAGACCGGAGAAAAAGTGGAAGTGCCCGCCAAGAAGATTCCTTTCTTCAAGCCAAGCAAAGAATTGAAGGATCTGGTGAACGAAGGAATTGCCGAACCGGCTGCGGTGCCTCCAACTTCCGGAACAGTTCCGTCCACTCCGGCATAGCCCAGATCAAGAATTAGAATTCAGCGAATCGCGGCCACGGCCATCATGCGTCCCGTTTTGCCCTTTTCGGCGCGATAGGAAAACAACAAGTCAGTCCGGCAGTTGGTGCACAGCGGAGACGCCTTGATGCCCTTCGGGGGCACGCCCACCGTCAACAACTGTTGACGATTCGCTTCCACCAGATCAAGAAAAATCTTCTTCGGCAAATCGCTGTGGCCGGGGGCTCGGGCGGTCAGAAATAACATCGGATATTTTTCTCGGACCGGATCTGACTCTTCGACCTCGCGGAACAAATCAGCCGCATATGCGAACTGGGACTCGAACTGGTCACGAACTTCCGCGCCCACTTCATAACAGCAGCCTTGAATGCCGGGGCCAATAGCAGCTTTCAGATCGCGCGGGCGGCTGCCGAAGCGGCGTTGCATCTCACCCACTCCCTTCTCCACGATGCGCTTGAGCGTGCCCCGCCAACCGGCGTGAAACACGCCTACCGCGCGGTGCCGCGGGTCGACAAGAATAATCGGAAGGCAATCGGCGGTCTGGATGGCGAGCAGTAATCCGGGGCTATTTGTAACCAAGCCATCGCCAACCAGATGCGAACCGGAAGGCGAAGCGACTGAATGGATGATATCGGAATGAATCTGGCGCAGCGTTACCAGGGGCCAATCGGCAGAGGCATTTTTCGACCCGCCTGTCGCGCCGACTTCGAGCAAGAACGCAGTCCGGTTCTTCTTCACGGCGGCTTCGGAGTCGTCTTTGGTGAAGCCCAGGTTGAGCGCACTCTGGCCGTAGGCTCGCGAGAATCCGCCGACGCGGGTAGAAAAACCGTGAACCAGCCAAGGAACTTTGCTTAAGCCAGCGGCACGAAGAATGGTGAGCTTAGCTCGCGCCGCCTTGCTTTTTTTGGAGAGGGACCAACGCACGGGAATGTTATTGTTTTGTTTAGAAGCTCGATTCGGCACTCCTCCATGTTACCCGAAGCGGGGACCGGAAACCGCGGCCTCATTGCCGTTCGAACCAGCGTTGGAGCACCTCGGCGATAAACTTCTCTTTGTTCTTTCGCATAAGCCGGACGAGCGGTTGATTGCCGGTCTCTTCATGTGCGGCGGCCCACAGGACCATCTCGGTCAACACTGGCGCCAGGTCAATTCCCTTTCTAC
>DASRWO010000182.1:0-2829 GCA_035654555.1 Candidatus Deferrimicrobiaceae bacterium
CATTGAAAAAGTGATCATGAGTTCGAAGTACGGCCGCGAACGGTTCAAGTTCATGCTGAAGCGCGTCGAGACAACGCGCGAGAAGATGGCTTCCATGAAGGCAAGTTAAGACGAATTGCCCACGCCTCTCTGCCCCGTTCATCTGTTATTCTAATCAGCTGTGCGGATGATCTGGTGGTTCCTTATTCTGGGTGTGAGTACGCTGATCGTGGTGTGCGTTGCCATTGCTTTGTATATGCGCTTGCGCCGCCATCTGCAGCTCTCGCATGCAGCCCAGCAAAGTGAGCGTCAGTCTGGCGACATTGAACACTGATGCTTTGAGTCTTGGTCCTCCGCGTTTCGCAATTCGAGGTTCTTCCATGGGCAAACCGGCTATAGAATCTTTAGGCAGTTCGAGGGAAATTGTCGCTTTCGAGGTGGCTCGGCAAGTCGCCCTGGTGGTGGGCGCCAGCTTGTTTGTGGCGTTGTGCGCGCGCATTACGATTCGGTTGCCATTTACACCAATTCCGCTGACGGTACAGAATTTTGGCGTGCTACTCGTGGGTTTGCTACTGGGCAGCCGTCGCGGATTTGCGGCGCTCGTTCTCTATTTGGCCGAAGGCGCGATTGGATTGCCGGTGTTTAATCCTACGGGTGTAGGCGGGGTCGCGCAATTGCTGGGTGCAACCGGGGGATTTTTGCTGGCGTATCCATTTGTCGCGTGGGTGGCGGGATATGTAATGGAAAGAGGGCGCAAGAACTTTGTTCGCGCGGCGATGGCAGGTCTGCTGGGTGAAATCGTGCTTTTCACCGGTGGTCTGACCTGGCTTGCAGTGCTAACGCATTCGGTCGGGCAAGCTTTCCGCTGGGGGCTTTACTGGTTTCTCTTTGCGGAGATTATCAAGGTAATGATGGCAGGGGGAATTGCGGCGCGATGGCAGCGCCACGCAGAGAGCACCAAAAAAGTGCGGTAACTTTTTTGGAGTTGGATTTTGGAGTTTAAGAGATGACAGTAATTTCTGAAGCGGAAGCAAAGCAATCCGGCAACAGCCCAACGTCGCAGGTTCGCGAGATTTCCGTTGCTCATAGCCCGGATTCCGACGATGCCTTCATGTTCTATGGCCTTGCCACCAGCAAAGTACGCGTGCCTGGACTCCGTTTTACTCACACCCTTTGCGATATCGAAACTTTGAACCAGAAGGCGCGCGAAGGGGTGTACGATGTGACCGCAATTTCGTTTCACGCTTATCCTTATATTCAGGATCTGTACGCGCTCATGTCCTGCGGCGGAAGTGTAGGCGAAGGTTATGGCCCGATGATCGTCTCGCCGCGGCCCTTTACGCAAAGTGAAATCAAGGAGAAGCGCATCGCGGTTCCCGGCACGCTCACTACGGCCTACCTGGCGCTGCAACTGTTTGCTCCAGGAGTGGAGACAGAAGTCGTTCCCTTCGATCAAATTATTCCGCAGGTACTCGAAGGCAAGTATGAAGCCGGACTCATCATCCATGAAGGCCAGTTGACTTACGACAAAGCCGGCCTGCACCGCATCGTCGACCTTGGCCGGTGGTGGCAAAAGATGACCGGGTTGCCTTTGCCACTGGGAGGAAACGCAATACGGCGGGCGCTCGGTCCGGCGCTCACTTCCGCGGTGAACACCGCGTTGCACGACAGCATTCAGTATGCGCTCGATCACCGCGAGGAAGCTTTGTCCTACGCCATGCAGTTCGCGCGCGATCTCGACGCCCAGACCGCCGACCGTTTCGTCGGCATGTACGTGAACGAGCGTACGCTCAACTACGGCCCAGAGGGGCGGGAGGGGGTTGAGCGCTTACTCGATATGGGACACAAGGCGGGGATCATTGGGCCTGAGGCGCACGTGGATTGGGTCGCGTAGTTTTTGCAAGGAGCGTTCTGTAATTTGCCGCGTACTGCCGAAAATATTCAAGCACGTCAGACTCTGCTGATCGACGCCGACGACACGCTCTGGGAAAACAATATTTACTTTGAGCGGGCCATCGCCCGCTTTATTTCATTCCTGAATCACCATGAATTTTCTCCCAACCAAGTGCGAGAAGTTCTGAACGATGTGGAGCGCGAATGCATTGTGAAGCATGGGTACGGCCTGCACAGTTTCGCCCATGCGCTGGTCGATACATTTGAGCGGCTTAGCGTGAAGCCGGTTACGCCCGAGTTACACGCACAGATCCAGAGCTTCGCGCATACCATTGCGGATCACCCCATCGAGATGCTGCCGGAAGTGGGGGAAACGCTGCAATATCTTTGCTCGAGGCACCACATTATTATGGTGACTAAAGGCGCCATCGTGGAGCAAACCGGAAAGATCGAGCGTTCCGGTGTGAAAGACTATTTTTCGGCGACTGAGATAGTCGCGGAAAAAGATACCGCGGCCTATCTTCATATCGTTGAAAAATATCAGCTCGCATCCGACTCAACATGGATGGTCGGCAACAGCCCCAAATCTGACGTCAATCCTGCGCTGGCTGCGGGTTTGAACGCTGTTTTCGTGCCTCACGGTGACACCTGGATTCTCGAACATGAAGAATTGACTGCTGCGCCGCCATCGCAGCGCCTGCTGATCGTGGGCCGCTTCGCGGAACTGCGGGAGCACTTCTAAAGGCGAAGCGTCCGGCCGGAATCGCGTTTAGAAGTGCCGTTCGCTTATTAGAAAAAAGCACCAAACTAACCAACAATCCTGACTCGCCCCGCGAATCCGCGCATGTTACGCTCAATTTGCTTAACCTTTTAACTAAATATCTTGGCCGTGGAGACAAATAATTTCCGCAGGCTGTTGCGCACCGTGGAAGCTCTCTCCGAACTGGGGCCGGAGCT
>DASRWO010000183.1:0-3492 GCA_035654555.1 Candidatus Deferrimicrobiaceae bacterium
CGATTGCAGAGTTTCAAATTCTTCGCCCGACCAATGGGCAATCGCAAATCGGAAATAGATTCCCGGATGCCTACTAATATCAGTTCGACCCATCCCGCCGCAGCTTGCGCCCCTCCGCCAGCAGAGACATCGAATGCATTAGATTCTGCAGCGTGACGATGCCGACCAATCGCTGATCCTCGACCACCGGAATGATGCTGAGATTGCGCGCCGTGAGTTTTCGAAAGGCGGACGCCAGCGATTCCTGGCGCATGGAAACTTCGAACAATTTGTTCATCACGGCCTGAACATATCCGTTGCCTTCAGCTCGCAGCGCGTCCAGAATGCGCTGCCGGGAAATCACGCCGACCATATCGCTGCCCCGCACCACCGGAAAATCATCCTGCAACGAGTGGACAGCTTTATCCAGGGCGTCTTCGAGAGTGTCCGCCGGAGACAGAGTAGAAAAATCGGTGAGCATCACTTCTTCCAGCCGCACATTATCCAATACCGATTGGAAGATGACCGCGCGTTCCTCAAGTTGCGCCGCCGAAAAGATGATGACACCGACCATGGTAAGCCAGGTATTGCTGAATAGACCTGCGATCATCAGAACCATAGCCAGTGCGTGGCTGATGGAGACAGCACGGCGCGTGGCCGCGGAAGAGTCGATGCTTCGCGCGAAGTAAGCCCGCAGGATGCGTCCTCCGTCCAGAGGATATGCGGGCAGAAGATTGATGCCCGCTAAGTAAAGGTTCGCCCACACCAGGCTGCGCGGAAGATTGGCCGACTGCAAAAAAGGCCAGTGCCAGAGATTTACTCCAGGAACGGCGGCGTAGATCACGCCCGCCGCAAGCAGCGCGAATGCAAGATTCACCGCGGGGCCCGTGAGAGCGATGCGGACTTCCCGCATCCACAGTCCCGTCGCGGACTGCGGCGTTTCCGCGTGCGATTCGTCAAACACGGTCACGCCCCCGAGCGGCAGAAGGATGACCGCCTTGGCAATCAATCCCGCACGCCGCGCCACGAGCATGTGTCCGATTTCGTGAACGGCCACGCAGGCCAGCACGATTCCCACCAGCGCTAGATCCCGCGGGCCATTGGCCGAGGGATGCACGCTGTACTCTGTCCAGAAAACAAACAATGGCAGGATCAGGAACGTCAGGTGGATGCGAACCTCCACTCCGAACAGGCGCCCCACGTGAAGCGAAAAACTTCTCATAGGTTTTGACTACTACAGTTATTTTACATGGTCAGATATATTGGCCTCGGTAACCGAAAGTACAGAGCCATGCGCGTCATCGCCGGCAAATATCGCGGACACCCTCTGCGGACGTTGCATGGGAAGGATACCCGTCCTACCTCTGACCGGCTGCGCGAGACGCTTTTCAATGTGCTCACGGCGGGCAATCCGGCAGCGCTCGCCGGCACCGTGTGGTTGGATTTATTTGCCGGAACCGGAGCAGTAGGCATCGAAGCGCTCAGCCGGGGCGCCAAGCAGGTCTTCTTCGTTGAGACTTCAGCCTTCGCGACAAAAGTGATCGAGCAGAATCTGCAAACCCTGAAAATCACGCAAGGATACCGAATTCTGCGCGATGATCTTTCCGGAGTCCTCTGGCATCTGAAGCGCGAACATATCACTGCCGACGTTGTATTTCTCGATCCACCTTATCGGATGCACGAAGCCTACGAGAGTTCGCTAACTGCGCTCGCCGATTCAGCCTTGGTATGGGCTATGTCTCTGGTAATCGCGGAACATGCCAAGAAGTTCGATCCGGGAGCAGAATTTGAATCGCTGCGAAGAGTGCGCAAGCTGGTGCAGGGAAACAACGCTCTTAGTTTCTACCGCATCGGCGGACGGCCGGACCTGAACGACAAATGAGGCTGGCCCAGCTCCACCGACGACCGCAGCCTACATGAGCAATTCGTTCGCCCGGCGCGTGATGGGATGCTGCATCTCCTGCAAGTCGTTTTTCACCATATTGAGGCCGTAAACACAGCCTTCAAACTCTCGTGAAAGATTCGCGAAGAGAGGCGCAACCTTGGCATATTCGAAGTGTTCGAACTTCGACACAATGTAGTAGCTTTCTTTCCCAGCCTTCACCCACTCGACAAAATTCTCCAGCCGCTGATGGCGCAAACGGAGATGGTTGACGCTTTCGGGAAACATCCCGGCGAAGAACAGGGCGTAGTCGCCGATGTGCTTTCGCACTTGACGCTCGCGATCGAAGGAAGGCGCCGGTCCATAGATGGGGTCTGATTCCAGCATCATTTCGCCCAGGTCGTTCAGAGGACGGTCGGCCGCATCGTGAATCTTGAACAACTGGTCGGCTTCGCAGAACTCGGTGAGCAAGTGCGAGACATAAGCCACGACCTGCGGATCACGGATGCCGATCTCCTCGGCATAATGCCGCCCCACCAACTCCTGGAAAAGCTGACGCAGTGGATGCGATTCCGGAATCATTTGTTTTCCCCTTGTGAATCCTGTTATAAAACCACTCCCTCACACTGTTAAGTAACTAGTTACCCCAGTTGCGCTCCAAAAGCAAATGACTTTTGTGTATCCGCCGCATTCTTTTCATCAATGGTTAGAAGACATTGGCGCAGCAGAGTTTGCCACGCTATTTCTGCTGGCAGAGGTACGCGTTGGCTGCTAATTCCATCGCGTTGGAACGGTAGAATGGATCGTTGAGGAGGAAACCAAGCACAATGAAACGAATCAACATCTCGAGCGGCGCACCCTGGGAGCCCATCGTAGGTTACTCTCGTGCGGTCAGAATTGGACCTCACGTGCAGGTTTCGGGTACGACGGCGACCGGAACAGATGGCAAGATCGTGGGCGTCGGCGATGTTTACGCTCAAGCCGTGCAGGTCATGAAGAACATTGAGAGCGCGTTGCACAAGGCGGGAGCCAGCATGAAGGATGTGGTGCGCACCCGAACCTACCTAACAAATATCGCGGAGTGGGAGAAAGTTGGCAAAGCTCATGCCGAGTTTTTTTCAGACGTTCGTCCCGCGGCCACGATGGTGGAAGTTAGTGCTTTGATCTCGCCAGAAATTCTGCTTGAGATCGAGGTCGACGCCTACGTCATCGAAAAGTAAGGGCAGACCGTCAAGAAACGAATTCTGATTCCGTTCGAGACATGGGGCGACATATGGGTCAGGATATAAAGATGTGCAAGCTAGCTGGGTCCGTTGTATCATCTCCACGCCAACCATGCCAGGGAACCGCACCAACGAGCAGTGGATCGCGCAATATGCCTCCAGCCATCAGCATCCGGTGAACCGCGCTTGCCATACCTTGGGCATTCCGACCATCTTGCTTTCGGTTGTGGTTTTCATTGTCAGTATTTTCTCCAGCTTTCATCGCCTGTGGCTCTATGCGCTGGCGCTGTTTATCTTCGGATGGATCTTCCAGTTCATTGGCCATGCCTTCGAGGGCAAACCCCCGGAATTCCTTTCAGACTGGTGTTTTCTGTTTGTGGGCGTACGCTGGTGGTGGGCCAAGATTCA
>DASRWO010000184.1:0-8913 GCA_035654555.1 Candidatus Deferrimicrobiaceae bacterium
GCGCTCGGATTCGATCTGCCTGCCGGAGCGCGTGCTGCGGTCGTGTTCCGCGGCCATCTGCGCCAGCAGACCATCGCGCAGGCCGAGCGGGGAATAACGAAAACCTTTGAGGTGCAAGCGGTCGAGAAGTTCGTGGTAGACCATGGCTCCGGCGACGACGATTTCGGCGCGACGCAGACCGATGCCTTGAATTTTTCTGCGCTCGTCGACGGGGAGGCGAGCGAGGCGCTTGGCGAGTCGAGTCATTTCGGCGCGAGAGACCATGAGGCGCTGTCGAGTTCCGTTCTTACGAATATTGCTGGCCGCGGCGGCGAGGGCGTCGGCGGTTCCGGAGGTGGCGATGACGTTTCTGACCTTGGCGGCAATGATGCGCGACGCGACGCGATTGACTTCGCGGGCGATGAAACCTTGCAGGCGCTTCAGTTCGCCTTTGCGGGGAGGATCGTGACGCAGGAATTCGTCGGTGAGACGGACCGCGCCCAAGGGAAGACTGACGGTTTCTCGAATTTGACCCCGGGTGGAGACGGTGAGCTCGCAGCTTCCGCCGCCCAGGTCCAGCATAAGCGTGGGAGCGCTATCGACACGCAAGTTGGAGACGAGCCCGAGGTGAATCAGGCGGGCTTCTTCCAGACCGGAGATGATTTCGACGGTCCAACCGGTGGCGGAGCGCACCCACTCGAGAAAAGCCTGGGAATTGCGAGCGTCGCGAAGGGCGCTGGTGGCGACGACGCGGACGGGGTCGGTGACGACTTGTTGCGTGGCGCGATGGAAGCGGCGCAGGACTTTGACGGTTTCGGCCATCGACTCGGGAGTGAGAAAGCCGGAGCGGAACACGCCTTCCCCCAGACGAGTGACTTCGCGGTCTTCGTGGATGGGGCGAAGATGGCCACGCGTGAGCCGCGCGATCTTGAGTCGAACGGAGTTTGAACCGATGTCTACGGCGGCAAAGGTCGGCATGTGAGCGAGGGGAACAGTTTACAGGGATGACGGTGGTGAGTCATCCGTTGATAGAGAGCGAAATAAAAAACCACAAACCTCTAACACGGAAGACAAAGGGTTACACAGAAGGAGCCTTTATTCGGGAGGTTGTGGTTTAACCCCGGCAAGGGCCGCGAGAATGTTGAAGGCACACTCGGTACAACACGTCCCGTGCTGTCGTGATCTTTCCTGGTCGGAAAGGATTTCAAACTGGAGCACAGCGAGATTGACTGAACAAAGCTCACAATTCGCGTGGCTGCTGAAGGCGCGAAAGGTCATTGAGTCCTGCACGCATTCCCCCGATGAGCGATTACACAGGATTAGCTCCGTTAGACGCGGTGACCGAGGGCACTGGTTGTTTGTGAGATCACAAAAAGGACGGCGGCTAAGCTGCGGACGCTGTATTGGCAGTTGCAGCCGCGGGAGCCGCGAGTGGACGTCTGGTGGGTTGATCGGAGACGGGTGCCGCAGCGCTCCCTATCTGGGAGAGGATAGCGACGGCGCGGCGGTATTTTGCTCCGGTGACGTTGTGGAGTTCGGCAACCAAGGGCGATTCGCGGACGTCGCCGAGGTGGGCGGTGGCGGTTTGGGTCAAGGTGAGCCAGTCGTGCCAATCGCCGAGAGCATCCTGTATTTGCTTTATCTGAGTGATGAAGTGGCCGGATGCGGGAGACGGGATGGCGAATTCGGCGGCGTAGCGAACGCGCTTGCTGAGAATACGATATTGGTGCAAAACGGTCTCAGTAAGAGGCGCGCCAGTTCGATGCAGGGCATCGAGCATGGCGCGGGCGACGGCCAAAGGGTCGCGACCGGCCTCAGGACGGAAGTGCTTGGCGGCGCGTTTGAGGCGCTTGCGAATTTCGCGGACGGTAGTTTTATCCATCTGCTTGCGGAGTTTTTTTTCCTGCTGGCTGCGGAGTTCGATCAGATGGTTTACCAGTTGAGATTTGCGCCGCGGCTCGCGGGGAACTTTCAGGCTGCGTAAAGCCGCCGCTTGCATGTCGAGATCGCGCACTTTGCCGGCTCGCTTGCGGATTCGGCCCAATTGTTTCAGGAGCTTTTTGTCACTACGATCGAGCTTGGGCGAAAGTTCGGAGAGCAATATTTGAAGACGACGAGTGCCAGTACGGAAGCGATGCACCGTCTTCGCCTGAGGTTGTGAGGCGAGCTTGACCAGATCCCGTTCAAGGTTTTGAAAAACCTCGCGGCTGCGCTTTGGAGCAATCGACATAAGACAAAACGAATTGGTAGAAGAAGTTACAGGCTTGTCTGCGGAAAAGCAATCCCGAAAAGCTACACCATTTTAACATCCTGTTAACAGGATTCTGCTAGGGTGGGGAAAATGGCTTTGCCCGCGCAACCTCGGCCCGATATGCCTCCTCCGCAACCTATAGAATCCAGGAATGTTAGCGATCACGCGTCGGAGAAAAAACGGCCCGCCCATTTATTTCTGAAAAACGGCGAAAGAGGTGACCAAATCTTCAAGATCGCCATGCTGCTGTGCGGTCTGGCGGTGCTGGGAACGCTGGTTCTGATCGTGTATGAACTGGCGCTGCGTTCCGGACCTACGTGGCACGCTTTTGGGTTCAAGTTTTTTGCCGGGCGTGACTGGGATCCAGTGAACGAACAATTTGGGGCGCTGCCGTTCATTTACGGAACTCTGGTTTCATCGTTCTTGGCTCTGATTATTGCCGTGCCGTTGTCGATCGGGGTTGCGGTATTCACCACGGAAATGTGTCCAAAGGCGTTGCGCGGGCCGCTCTCCTTTTTTGTCGAGCTGCTGGCGGCGATTCCGAGCGTAGTTTATGGGCTGTGGGCGATCTTTGTGCTGGTACCGATCCTCAGCAACTATGTGGAACCTTTCCTGGCGCGAACGTTGGGCTGGACGGGATTTTTTGATGGACCACCGTATGGGATCAGTATGCTGGCGGCGGGAATTATTCTGGCGATCATGATCGTTCCGATTATTTCCTCGATCACGCGGGAAGTGCTGATGGTGGTGCCGCAGCATCAGCGCGAGGCGGCGCTGGCGCTGGGGGCGACGCGCTGGGAGATGATCCGACTGGGAGTGCTGCGCAATGCGCGGGCGGGAATTATGGGCGGCATTATCCTGGGGCTGGGGAGGGCTTTGGGCGAGACGATGGCGGTGACGATGGTGATCGGCAACCGGCCGGAGATTGCGAAGTCTTTATTTGCGCCGGGATATACCATGGCCAGCGTACTGGCCAACGAGTTCAGCGAGGCGACTGGAGATTTGAATCTGGCGGCGCTGATTGAGATTGGGTTAGCGCTGTTTCTGGTAACGATTGTGGTCAACGCGCTGGCGCGATTGCTGGTGTGGTCGGTAACGCGCGGGCAGCCTGCGAGGGCCAGTGCCTGATAGCAGAAAATCCGCGGAGAATGTTGTTCCCCAGCTCTCTTTGCGACGGCGGCTCACCGATCATGTGATGACCGGAGTCGCGGTGCTCACGGTGGTCCTGGTGCTGGTGCCGTTGTTCGCGATCTTTGCCTATCTGGTGTATCGCGGAGTGGGATCGATCAACTGGGCATTTCTGACGCAGACGCCGAAGCCGGTGGGGGAAGCGGGCGGAGGCATGGCGAACGCGATTGTGGGATCCATTTTCATTCTGGCGCTGGCGAGTGTGATCGGAGTACCGATAGGCGTGGGCGCGGGAATTTATTTGGCGGAGTATGGGCGCAACCGGTTTGGCGATTCGATTCGCTTCACGGCTGACGTGCTGAACGGCGTGCCGTCGATCGTGGTGGGAATTGTGGCTTACTCGATTGTCGTGTTGTACCAGAGGCATTTCTCAGCGTTGGCCGGAGGAGTGGCACTGGCCATCATGATGATTCCTACGATCACGCGGACCACGGAGGAGATGCTGCTGCTGGTACCGCAGGCCTTGCGGGAGGCCGCTTATGGGCTGGGAATTCCGCGATGGCGGACGACGCTCTCGATCACGCTGCGAACGGCAACCTCTGGCGTAATCACAGGAATCATGCTGGCGTTTGCGCGAGTTGCGGGCGAGACCGCGCCGCTGCTATTTACGGCGTTCGGAAATCAATTCTGGAATCTGCGGGCGAATCAGCCGACCGCGGCGCTGCCGCTGCAGATATTCAACTACGCCATCTCTCCTTACGATGAATGGCACCGGCAGGCGTGGGCGGGAGCGCTAGTACTGATTATCCTTATTGTTACCGCGGTTGCGGCGGTGCGATTTGCCGTGCGCCGTGGTACGTTTGGAGCCGCATAGTCTATGGGCGTGGGCATCCAGGTCGAAAATCTGAACGCGTGGTACGGCAAGACGCAGGCGCTGTACGACGTTCAATTGAAGATGGCGGCCAACCATGCGACGGCGCTGATTGGGCCTTCCGGCTGCGGCAAATCGACGTTTATCCGATGCCTGAACCGGATGCATGAAACCATCCCCGAGGCGCGAGTGACGGGCCAGGTTCACATTGGAGAGATTGACGCCTACAACGGAACTTCGCCGACACAGTTGCGGCGGCGGGTGGGGATGGTCTTTCAAAAGGCGAACCCGTTTCCAACGATGTCGATCTACGACAACGTGGCTTCGGGATTGAAGCTGAATGGATTCAGCGACCGCCGCAAGCTGGATCAGATCGTGGAAAGTTCGCTGGAGGCGGCAGCGTTGTGGACGGAAGTAAAAGATCAGGTACATAAGAAGTCGGGGGCCAGCCTTTCGGGCGGGCAGCAGCAGCGGCTGTGCATTGCGCGGGCGCTGGCGGTCGAGCCTGAGGTGTTGCTGATGGATGAGCCGTGCTCGGCACTCGATCCGATTTCTACGGGTAAGATTGAAGAGTTGATCTTTCAGTTGAAAGAACGGTATACCATTGTGATAGTGACCCACAACATGCAGCAGGCGGCGCGGGTCGCCGAATTTACCGGATTCTTTTTGCTGGGTAAGATGATCGAGTTCGATAAGACGGAGAAGATCTTTACCAAACCAACGCACAAGCGGACGGAAGATTACATCACGGGCAGATTCGGATAGGGCGGTTTTGCGGCAGGGAAGGTTTTTGAGAATGCGCACGCGCTTTCAGCAAGGGCTGGACGATTTGCGGCAGAAGTTGCTCCGCATGGGTGGCTTGGCGGAACAGGCGGTAGATCGCGCCCGGCAGGCCTATATTGATCGCGATCTCACGCGTTGCCAGATGGTTCTCGAAGGCGAGAGCCTGATCAATACTTCGGAAAGGGAGATTGACGAGGCGGCGTTCGATCTGCTGGCCATGCAGCAGCCGATGGCGGTGGATCTGCGCTTTATTCTCGCGGTGACAAAGATCAATTCTGATCTGGAACGGGTGGGCGACCAGGCGGTGAACATTGCGGAACGCGTGATGGACATGGCGGACCTGCCCAGCGTTGACTTGCCGGTGGATATCGCGCGGATGGGGTCTGCGGTAAGCGCCATGGTTCGCAGGGCGTTAGAATCATTTATTGAAGGAAAAGTTGAACTCGCAGAGGCCGTGCTTGAAATGGATAATGTGGTGGATCGGATGAAGGATGATGCCTTCATTCAACTCGTGAAAACGATGAACCAGCGTCCAGATGTGGTGCGGCAGGCGCTCGATGCGCTGCTGATTGCGCGCAATCTCGAGCGTGTGGCCGACCACGCCACCAACATTGCCGAGGATGTCATCTTCTGGGTGCAAGGAGCGGATGTGCGGCACAATGTGGGCGCGGAGGAGCATCCGGAGGCTGCCGCTCGGGTTGAAGGCTCTTCGAGGACTTCTGGGGTTTAGGAAACTCCAGTCTCATCCTAATTTCCAAACGGGTTTCTGCGCCATGATTTTGTAAGTCATATACTTCTACATTCCATCCTGCTTTGACCGAAGAATCCCGCTTCGATTACGCTCATCTCTGCTTCATCTTCCGCTTGCACATTAAGCTGACCCCGGAGGCCTGTGTGATCCGATTCTCCCGCGTGGTTTGTTTCGCGGCCATATTTTTTTCTCTGCGAATTGCGCTTTCGGCACAGGCGGCTCAGCCTGGGCAATCATCAATCCCGCTTCCTACCAGTAAGCGGTTGAATGCTCCAGCGCCGGGGCGCATTGGAAGCACCAACGGTTTTCCCGCGACGATCGCGATCAGCCCGAACGGGCGCTACGCCGCTCTGCTGAACGACGGGTATGGAATCCAGGAGACGCTGGCGACGCAATCGATCGCGGTGCTGGATCTGAAGACGAATCAACTGGCTGATTATCCGGATAAGAGATTTAACGAGAACGCGCATCAGAGTTATTTTCTTGGCCTCGTGTTTGGCTCCGATGGAAAACATCTTTACGCTTCGGTGGGGTCGGTGACCGATCCAAGCGGGGAGAAGGAGGGTGACACGGGGAATGGAATTGCGGTCTACAAATTCCGCAGTGGGAAGGTTGAGCCTGAACGGTTCATTGCGATTGGTCCGCAGGCGCTGGCTACGGAGAAAAAGGTTTCGATTGAGTTGCGGAAAACGGCGGCAGGGACGGCGATTCCTTACCCGGCGGGGCTGGCGCTGGCCGGCGGAGGACACGGAAAACATGAAGATCAGCTTCTTGTCGCGAACAATCTTTCCGACAATGTGGTGTTGCTTGATGTAGCGAGCGGCAAGGTGCTGCAGAGTTTCGATTTGAGCAGCAACCGTTTAGTGCCAGCGTCTTTTCCTTATACGGTGGTGGTAACCCGCGATGGACGACGCGCTTGGTGCAGTTTGTGGAACGGGTCGCAGGTGGCGGAATTGAATTTGACGGATGGGAAGGTGGCCCGGTGGATCAAGTTAAAGCAGCCGGAGGATCCGATTGCGCCGGGGTCGCATCCGACGGCGATGCTGCTCAGTCCGGATGAGAAGTGGCTGTACGTGGCTTTGTCCAATGCGGATGCGGTTGCGGTGGTTTCGACTGAGACTGCGCAGATGGTCGCATTGCTGAGCACGAAAATCAAGGGTCAGGAATTCGCCGGAAATTATCCTGGTGCGCTCGCGCAATCAGCGGACGGGAAGAGATTATTTGTAGCGGATGCTTCTTCGAATGCGGTTGCTGTATTTGATACTTCAACCGAACCGAGCCGGGTGGGCGACGAAGCTGCCACGTTGCTTCCTCTAGGATTCATTCCCACGGACTGGTATCCGAGTGCGCTCGCGGTGCACGGCGATGACTTGCTCATCGCCACGGCGAAAGGAGAAGGAACGGGGCCGAATAATCGTGAGGGAAAGACTGCCTGGGAGGTAAAACATCACGACCACGTTTATATTGCGACGCTTCTACGCGGATCGATTGCCCGGCTGAGTGTCCCTTCTACGCTCGGCAAGCTCGAGGAGTTTACCCGAACGGTGGAGAACGATAATCTGCTGCACGATGATGCCGATCGAGACAATCCCGAGACGATTCGCTTCGCGGGAGGAAGGAATCCGATCAAGCATGTGATTTATGTGATCAAGGAGAACCGCACTTACGATCAGATCCTGGGCGATCTGAAAGCGGGCAATGGCGATTCAACTTTGACCATGTACGGAGCTGACATTACGCCCAATGAGCACAAGCTGGCATTGCAGTTTGGCGTGCTGGATAACTTCTACGATAGTGGGGAAGTTTCCGGCGATGGGCATCTATGGTCAACGGCGGCCATTACTAGCGATTACAACGAGAAGACATGGCAGATCGCTTACCGCGGGAAAGAGCGGACGTATGATTTTCAGGGAACGGTGGCGGGGGAGTTTCCGCTGGAGCACAAGGAGGCGGATATCGACGATCCTTCGACTGGCTTTCTTTGGGACAATCTGGCGCGGCATGGAGTGAGTTATCGCGATTATGGCGAGTATGTGAATGCGGTGTGGTGCAATAAACTTCCCAAGGCGTCAAGCCCAAAGCAGGGAACACCTTCGCAGGAGGAAGCGGCGTGTCCGCGTACGGAGGTGGAAAAGGGGGACGATCTGGAGCCGAATGTGGGGAATCCGCATGGCGGGTCGAGCCCGTGGCCATGGGCGGTGCCGCTTTTCAGGGAAGTGAAGGCGACCAAGGCGGTGCTGCGAGATCATTTTGATCCGCTGTATCCCGACTTCAATACGGATTATCCCGACCAGCTCCGTGCCGATGAGTTCTTGAATGAGTTCGCCGCTTACAAGCGAGCACGGGAGGGGAACGAAGGGGCGGAATTCGAATTGCCGGCGTTTGTGTTGCTCTATTTTCCTGACGATCATACAGGAGGCACGCGGCCGGAGAAGCCGCGTCCGCAGGCCTCGGTGGCGGATAACGATTTGGCCGTGGGGCGGTTGGTGGAGGCAGTTTCACACAGCCCGTACTGGAATGATACCGCGATATTTATTCTGGAAGACGATGCCCAGAATGGAGCGGACCATGTGGATGCGCACCGGTCAATCGCGTTTGTGGTGAGCAAATTCTCGCCGGGAAAAGCGGCCGCACCCTATGTCGACCACCGGTTTTACACGACCGTGAATTTGATTCACACCATGGAGATGCTGCTGGGGCTACCAGCGATGAACCAGAATGATGCCTATGCGCCGGCGATGGCGCCCTTGTTTTCGGGCGCGGGTGAGCAGGTTCCGTTTCAGGCGGACTACCGCAATCTGAAAAACGGACTGATCTACGAGACGAACAAGCGCGATGCGCCCGGGGGAAAGGAATCGGCGAAGATGGATTTCTCGCGTCCGGATGCGGCAGGAGCTGCTCGGCTAAACAGGGTTCTATGGCGGGATCAAAAAGGCGATGCACCCATGCCAGCGCCGAAGCATACGGTGCTTCCGGCGGGAGATGATGATTAGAGGTCTGCGCGGCTGAAATCCAGAATGGGAACATTTTAAGCCGAGAATCGAAACCGGAATCCCTCCGGTTATGAACTCATTTTATTTATTGCCGATAGACTTCGCATGAGCACCACTGCGCGCGAAACTCGAATCGCGGTGATGATGCTGGCAGAGG
>DASRWO010000185.1:0-2555 GCA_035654555.1 Candidatus Deferrimicrobiaceae bacterium
AACTGCACGCGACGCTCACGTCCTGATGGACGCATGCTGTAGCTGCTAAGTCATGCGCAAAATATCGAACGATTTCGTGCGCATGCGTCCACCCGGAGCCAACTCCATTTCATGTACAGGTGAACATCAATGCTCAAGATCAGGATCGTTCAGTATTCGATCTTCTACTTGCTGTTGGCTGGACTTACGTATCCCGCGATCAGTCAATCTCAACCATCGGGAAGTGATAACGGCCAGGGGCTTTCGAAACTTATCGGTGCCAGACTCTCCATCATGCAAGAGGTCGCGAAATACAAATGGAACAATAATGCACCCATAGAAGATCCCGATCGGGAGCAAAAGCTCTTAGACAGTGTCGGCAAACAAGCGCAGGCGGAGGGCCTGCAACCGCAGTGGGCTCAGCACTTCTTTCGCCTTCAAATTGAAGCGGCGAAGCTGGCACAATACCAACTCTTCCAAGACTGGAGACGAACCCAGCATCCAGCTTTTTCGGACGCGCCTGATCTTGCAACGGTTGCGAGACCCGACCTCGATGCGTTGACGCCCCTTCTGTTGAAGTCACTGAAATCTCACTGGAAGGACATCGCGGCCGGTTCAATGTCGATGGAAGACGTCAGACCCCGTTCCATGGAGCAACGTTTTCCCTTAGCTATCGGAGTTGCCGTTCTCCCATTTGTGGATGGCAGCGCGAGAGCAAATGGCCAATGATTGTTCGCGGAATTCGTTAAACCCATTTCACACCTAAGGGAATAAACCACCATGACATCCGCCACATACCCTTCTCCCAACCCCGTGCGAGAAGCAACTTCTTTAGGATCCAAAGTGGCGATTGTCACTGGAGCGTCGAGCGGCATCGGTCTGGAGCTAACAAAAAAGCTGATAGCAAACGGCTATCGCGTCGTTGCAAACTCCCGGCGTCTTACTTCTGCGAAGACCCTATCGGAGACAAGCGATTTGAAGCTGGTGGACGGCGATATCAGCCTTCAGGAAACGGCCCAGCGCGTGGCAGATACTGCCGTCCAGCACTTCGGTCGCATTGATCTGCTGGTGAACAACGCAGGCATCTTTATTCCCAAGTCCTTCACCGAATACACCGCCGAAGACTTTCGGAGGGCGACTGCAACGAACCTCGCTGGTTTTTTTTATGTATCGCAGCTCGCAGTCTCACAGATGCGCCTTCAGAGGTCAGGACATGTTGTCAATGTAACAACGTCGTTCGCAAGCCAACCTGTCGCGAGTCTTCCGGCGAGTCTCGCCAACCTGACTAAGGGTGGCCTGGAGTCTGTCACACGGTCGTTGGCGATTGAGTTTGCAGAGGAAGGGATTCGTTTCAATACCATCGCGCCTGGAGTTGTGAACACACCGATGCATAGGGTAGAGGCTCATGAATTCCTGAAGCAATTGAGTCCGATGAAGCGATTGGCAGAGGTTGGGGAAGTTGCAGATTTGCTCCTTTATATGGAATCAGCTTCATTTCTGAATGGTGAAGTAGTTCATCTTGACGGAGGAGCACATGCGGGCAAGTGGTAGTGCAAGTATGTCAAATCATCAGAAAAGAGGCTGCCATGTTTTCGACTAGATTGACTCGAGGGTATGATCTCGAATTTCCTTTTGTTTCGGCCGGTATGGGGTTCGTCGCGCTGCCGGAATTGGTGGCGGCGGTTTCAAATGCGGGCGGGCTCGGATTGCTTGGGACCGGACCAGCTTCTCCGCCTGTATTGCAGCAGATGATTCAACGGATAAAGAAGCGTACGTCTAAGCCTTTCGGAGTCGACTTTGTTCATGACAACACTAGCTTTGGTCCTGCGACAACCGACGCGCATATCGACGCCTGCATAGCCGAAGGCGTAAAGCTTGTGGTCTTTTTCTGGAACCTTCCTCCGAATACCTGGATGAAACGACTTCAGGAATCCGGGGCGCGCATCTGGTATCAAGTGAGCTCGGTCGAGAAAGCCAGGGTGGCGCTGGATATGGGAGTGACAGCGATCATTGCACAAGGCAGCGAGGCCGGTGGACATAATCGGTCTGACACAGGCTTGTTTGCGCTGCTACCGGCTATGAGGGACGCTCTTCCTGATGTCCCTCTGATCGCGGCTGGCGGGATTGCCGACGGTCGCGGTGTCGCAGCAGCCTTGGCGTTGGGCGCGGATGGGGTGTGCGTAGGCACGAGGCTCCTGGCGAGCACTGAAGCCAACATTCATGACGAATATCAAACACGAGTTCTGGCGGCGGACTGCGAGGACGTGGCGCGCACTTGCATTTTTGGACCCGAGTGGCCGGACCAGCCGACACTTGTGCTTCGCAATCGCATAGTAAGGGAATGGGCTGGAAGGGATGACAAGACGCCTGCGCAGCCCCAACCAGTGGTCGCGATTGGGCAGACCGACTTATTTGGACATCTCTACTCGATGCCGAAATTCTCCGCGGTCTTGCCTACTCCGGAAACGCGAGGGGATTTCGAAGAGATGTGTCTCGCAGCGGGTCGCGGCGTAGGCTTGGTAAAACAGGTCAAACCTGCAAGCGAGATCGTGAGAGAGATGATGGCCGACGCCGCA
>DASRWO010000186.1:0-24706 GCA_035654555.1 Candidatus Deferrimicrobiaceae bacterium
TTCTCCCGAGAGCAGGTAGATCTGTTCCTGAAGCGCTCGAAAATCGTCGGACGAAGGTTTTACCGACGGATTTTGTACCGAGGCCAGCACTGGCCGGAAAGCTCGCGTCAAGGTTTCGCAGCGGTCGCGAAAATTACGAGATTCCTGCTGGCCCGGGATCCATGCCAAATTGCGGGCAAGTTCCGCCGCACTCAAGCTCAATTTGTCGGGCCCAGTTTCCATATCAACGGCAGTAGCTGCGCGCAGGGCTTCGCCATTCGATCTCACGAGTTCCAGGTGACCGCTCTGCGGCGTCATTCCGTATCCTCCCTAGCGATAGCTCGAGGCCTGCATCTCGAACATCTCCGCGTAACGACCGCCCAGCCTTGCCAGTTGGTCGTGGGTTCCTTCCTCTGCAATCCTGCCATTTTCCAAGACTAGGATGCGGTCGGCGGAACGTACGGTTGAGAACCGGTGCGAAATAAAAAGTGCCATCTTTCCGGCGGTGAGTTCCGCGAAACGGTGAAACACCTCGAACTCGCTGCGCGCGTCCAGTGCGGCAGTCGGTTCGTCGAGAATCAATAGTTGCGCGTCCCGCAGATAAGCTCGTGCCAGCGCGACTTTTTGCCACTCGCCCCCCGAAAGGTCCACTCCCTGCTCGAAACGACGGCCCAACATCTGGTCGTAGCCCTCGGGCAGGCGTCCTATTGTAAGGTCTGCCATGCTTTTTTGCGCCGCGCCCTTGACCAGTTCCAGGTTGTTAATCTCGCCAATGCGTCCGACCGCAATATTCTCGCGCGCAGTCATTTCATAACGCATGAAATCCTGAAAGATGACTCCAATTTCCCGATGCAGGTCTTCCAGATCGTAGTCCCGGAGGTCGACCCCATCCAGCAGGATTTGTCCTTCGGTAGGATCGTAAAGCCGGGTAATTAGCTTGACGATCGTTGTCTTGCCCTGCCCGTTCTCCCCAATCAGCGCGAGCCGCTCGTTGGTGTGCAACTGGAAATTGATGCTGTCCAATACTCGTCGAGAGTTTCCCGGATAACTGAACGAAACATTCCTGAACTCGACTCCCCGCACGATCGGCCGGGGCGCTGGCAAAGCGTTCGGCTTGGACTGGATGGTCGGTTTCATTTCAAAAAATGCCAGCAAGTCCGTCAAGAACAACGCTTGGTCGCCGATGCCGGCGAAGGTTGAGAAAATCTGCTCGATGTTGCTGCTGGCTTGCTGAATGGCGCCGGCGAGAAAGGTTAGAGTACCGATGGTAAGAGCGCCACTCACGGTGCGCCAGATCACGAATACGTAAGCCGAGTAGTAGCCCATCGTCCCAATCGTCGATAACAAGGCACCCGCGATCAGCTTGCGTCGAGACAATGAAACATTCTCGTCATAAATCACATCGGATAGACGGGTAAACCGCTCTCGCAGGAAATCCTTGAGTCCGAAGAGCTTCAATTCCTTTGCGGCTTCCTTGCTTCCACCCAGTATCCGCAGATAGTCCAATTGCCGCCGCATTGGCGTTTGCCGGAAATTCTTCGCGTACCCCAGAAACGCGAAATGACTTTCACCCAGGAACGCGGGTACCACACCAGCGATTAACAGCAGCATCAGCCAGGGAGAAAACAACATGATCGAGACGGAGAGAGTAATTGTGGTGATCGCCTGCTGTACCAACCGTCCGATCTGTTGGATCATCACCAGCCGGTCGGTAGCCTGCACCCGCGCCCGTTCCAGGCGGTCGTAAAAAACCGGATCTTCGTAGGCAATCAGATCCAGGCTCGCTGCCTGGTTCATCACGCGAATGCTGACGTGCCGGGTATACTTGTCGCCCAGCAGCGAATCAGAGTAGTCGATCGTCCGTAACAGGATGCTGTTCAGGACGGCCAGCGAAAATTCTGCCACCACCAACCACCAAAATCCGGGTCTGACCGGCTGGTGAGTGTGGACGGCATTATTGATGCCATCAATTATGAGCTTGGTAATCCAGAGAAGCCCCACAGGCAACAGCGCTGAAAATAGACGCGAAATCAGCCCAAAAACCACGACTCCGGGGCCAGAATCCCATACAATCTTCAAAACAGCCGGCACGTTCCGGAGCGCTGAGATGCGTTCCTGCCACCCTCCCCAGAAGTTTTGGCGTCCCGTCATGCCTTCTTACTGCCGTCTTCAAGCGGATTCCATCGCCGAATGCGATAATGTGCCTTGGAGTATGACAGTCCCGCCCCCACGAACGCAACGCCCCACACAAAAGATGCCGAAAGCTCCCGTAAGGTTTGTAACGCGAGGGTATCCCCATGGAATCGATGAATACCGAATCGACGAATTTTGATGGCCGCATCGTGCGACGCTTTCGCCAACCTCCCAGACCAGCCGATCAACCAATACGAGTGTTCCGTTCCAAAATTGTGAAAGCCGCTAATCTGCCTCCAGCCCTCGTCTTGTTGTTGCTGGTCACTGTGGTGAGCCTGAGCCGGGCGCAAAACAATCAGCCGGCTGACAAGGCGCGAAATCACTCCGCCGATCAGAACAGCTCAACCCAGGGCAACGCGGCACGCGGCCAATACATTGTGGAAGATCTGTCTCGATGTGGCCAGTGCCATACTCCGCGCGAGAGCGACGGTACTCCCGACCGCAGCCGGTGGTTGCAAGGCGCGCCCGTTTGGCTGAAATCCGCGGAGCCCGTAGACGATTGGCCGCTGCAAGCGCCAAGAATTGCGGGAGCTCTACCCGGAACCGACGCGGAAATGGTGGCCCTCCTCACGACCGGCATCTGGCGTACCGGAACCTACTTACGCCCGCCCATGCCGCAGTTCCGCATGAGTCGGCAGGATGCCGAGTCCGTAATTGCCTATCTGAAGTCAGTCAAATCAGCTCCAAAATGAATTAGTCCCTGCAATTCTTGAACGAGAATCCCGTGCCCGACTATGCCAAGCCGGATGTGATCATTATCGGAGCGGGAGCCTCTGGAATCTCGGCGGCAACCGCTTTGGCACGTGCCGGACTCTCGATCACGCTGCTGGAGGCGAGGGATCGCATCGGCGGTCGCATATGTACGTTGCAGGATCCCAAGTTGCATGCCCCCATCGAGCTTGGCGCAGAATTCATCCATGGGCGCCCTCCCGAGATTTTGCATCTGCTTAAAGCCCATCACGTTCAGGTCCGGGAAGTCGACGGCGATAACTGGTGCGTTGAAGATGGCCGCGTCGGCCCCTGCGACTTCTTTTCAGACGTAGATCAGATTCTGCAAAAGATGAGGGAACACAAGAACGAGGATGAATCGTTTATCGATTTCTTGAAACATTCCACTTCTCAATTGCCCGACACTCCCAGTCTGCGGCGAGCCAAACAGTGGTCCACAGGGTACGTGAGTGGATTCAATGCGGCCGATCCGGCACTGGTCAGTGTGAACTGGCTGCTGCAAGAAATGCGGGCCGAAGAACAGATTGAAGGTGACCGGGCATTTCGCGCGGAACATGGATATGCAGATCTAATCGAAATCTTTCAACAGCAATTGCTGGATGGCGGCATCTCACTACAGAAAAACACCGTCGTCGAGAGCATTCACTGGCGTCCTGGCCACGTCGACATAACCGCGAGCGGCCCAAACGGAATCGCCATGTTCTCTGCCCCACGCGTACTCATCACCGTTCCACTCGGTGTGTTGCAAGCCCAGGACGAAGATAAAGGAGCGATCCACTTTACCCCCGAGTTACCTCAGCAGAAGCAGAATGCGATTCGCAACATCGCAATGGGGAAGGTGATTCGGGTTAGCCTGCGATTTCGCGAGCGATTCTGGAAAGATCTCCCGCATTTCCGCGAGAAGAACTCCAAATCGATGGACGGAATGAGTTTTCTTTTCTCCCACGACGATTGGTTCCCCACCTGGTGGACCACCGCGCCCGTAAAACTACCCATACTGACTGGCTGGGCGCCGTTCCATTGCGCCTCGCGCCTTTCCGGCCAGAGCGAGTCTTTTGTCATCGAGCACAGTATTGCAACCCTCCATCGCCTGCTCGGCGTGAGTGTTCAAGAACTCGAAGGCCTTCTTGAACACGCGTACTTTCACGATTGGCAGACCGATCCATTTTCCCGGGGCGCCTATAGCTACGGAAAGGTCGGCGGATATCAAGCGCCGCAAGCACTGGCACTGCCAGTCGATGACACGTTGTTCTTCGCCGGCGAAGCTACGGATGTCAACGGCCTGAACGGCACTGTGCATGCCGCGATTGCCAGTGGCAGAAGGGCAGCACTTGAAATCGCCAACTCCGCCAAAGTTAAGGTCGATTGGAAATCTGTGGAAGCATTATGATCAGCGGTCGTTTTATCCTGACCGACCCTCAAAACCATTACGCAGCTACGCAGCCCTGCGCTCTTGAATCAGCTTTTCCTTCTGCTCCGCATGGATTTGCACCTGCTCATGCTTGATATCCAAACGCAAATGGTTATAAACGCTCATGTATTGGTTCGCCATCCAAACGAGCGCGAAGAGAGCAATCAGGTAACCGCGCCAGTCCTCATACAACAGCTTGAAGCGAGTAAGAACCAGAAACGCTGCTGCGACATAATGGCTGAAACAGTATTCACAAGTGAACAAATAGAAAAACTTACGCCGATAGAACGTGGGCGCACTTTTCGATTGGTCCTGGCAGTAGTCGCGCGGCTCCCGGAAAACTTCTTCGTGGGTAAAAGTCCATGCCACGCAAGCCACTGGTATAGCCAAAATCAGCAACCAGCCAAATTGGAGCCCAACCGACACGCTTGACTTGGATGCAACTTGTAAGCCCAAAGATCGCTGCATTGCTACGGAATTAAATGGTCTTCACCTGGCCGTAATTGATAAGACTGACCATCAGTACTCCGCCGCAAATGTTTCCCAGCGTAGCCGGAATGAGCCAGCGAAAATAATCCGTCAGCGGGATTGCTCCCGCAACCACGGTAGAGAGAATTTCCGCGCTGCCTGCGATGCAATGAGCGAAGTGCCCCACGCCGACAACGAATGTAAGCAAATACACCATGGCGATCTGGCCAATAGTCCAGTGACTGGCTGTGACCGTCCACGCGACCAGCGCAATCAGCCATCCTCCAATGATCCCGCTCCAGAAAAAGTGAGAAGCCGATCCCAGGGAAGCTTCCTGCCCCAACTGCACCAGCTGCGAAAGTATGTCCGGCCGTAACGCGGGCGTTTTGCCCGCCAGCAGGGCAAACAACAAAGCCCCCAAAACATTCGACGCGAAAACCACTCCCCATAATCGCAGAGTTCTTACCACGTGCCGGCGTTCGTCCAGCACGAGAACCACTGGGTACAGAGTATTCTCAGTGAACAGTTGTGCCCGCCCGATAATGACGGCGATGAAACCGATCGGATAAAGCAAAAAAGGCACGAGTTGCTGGCTGGCTCCGTGTACCATTTGTGCGCGGATGGAGGCCACGGCGAGTCCGGTTAGTCCCATCGTAAGACCTCCAGCTACGCCCGAGAACGCCAACTTCTGATTCGATCGGCGCAGTTCGTCGCGCGCGTTCTCGATAGCCGCCTGAAAGATTTCCGCCGCTGTGAGCCTTCGAGTCTCCGGCGTCGAGTCCTCCGAAGGACCGATCTTTCGAACCGTCTTAACTTCGGCCATCCCGCTCCAAACCTCGCCGCAAAAGTGCGCGATTGTCAAAAATAACTAACGCCAAAAGCTCACATTATCTTCCGCAAAGAAGGCTTTGAAAAAGCTCAAATGGCTCCGGTGGCAGCACTTTGATGCAGAAAAGACTAACCAGGAGGGAATGATCGCACAACTGACACGCGCCATTCGCGAAAGATGCTCGGTCGCAATGATATCGAGAAGCAAAACGCCGCGAGCGTACGAACCCGCGGAGCCAGCACCAGGAATGGAAATTTAAATTAGAAACCAAGCGATAGGCTAAGCAGCCATAGCCTGCACTTGCAGGCAGCTTTGGAGGGCCCGCAGCGCGTACAGAGCATCATCCAATGCCTGGTCTTCTTCGATGGTGTCATTGCCCGCGGCAAAAAGTTCACGTGCCCGGGACACAATCGCGTGTTCGGCATCGGCGATTCGCGCAGGTATGCGCTTCCGGTCGGTTTCGAACAGAGCGGCAGTGTAGAGCTCGCGCCAGCTTTCCGGGTGACGGGGGGAGGTAAGTAAGTTCGTCATCAAAAACACCTCAGTGCAGGGCGGAGAGCCCGCAAAGAAATTCAGGTGAATGTGAGACTATCCCCGGCCTAGCCAGAAGTCCATACGGCAAATCCTGTAGGTATTTTGCCTTTCAGTTTTGCAGGCACAGCAACAGCGGGAAATTGAGCAACGCGTTCGCCATGTGGATCCGTGAATCAACATTTGTCCTCTCCACGGCCAAAGTTTCACCTGTAAATATGTCGTGGTAACTTCTGCTGCAAATGCACTCCGGCAACTGAATACTCGTATCGTTCCAGACCTCCGCCCCCACCGGGGAACGCTCCAAACTATTCAGTAGGCCACTCACCAGTCGCGGAACGATCACGATCAAGCTTGTGTTTTCGAACTTCCGCATAAATGCGACCGCGTGATTCGCCTTCGCTCCCCTGACTTCCAAAGGAACATAGTCGCCGGACCGGAAGACGTCCGGATATTCTTTGCGCAAGCACAGCGTTTTCCAAATTACATACAACTTCAAGCGGCCATCTTCGGGGGTTTTCAACAATTCCGCCGCTGCTACCGAATTCGCTTCGCCGCTCAATCTGCGGATGCTCTCAAACACCTGCCGGTGTCGGCCATATTCGACTGGGCGCCGGTTGTCCGGGTCCACCAGGCTGAAATCCCACAAATCGTTGCCCTGATAAATGTCGGGAACACCCGGGCACGTAAGTTTAAGCAATGTTTGAGAGAGGCTATTCCACACGCCCATGCGCGCAATGCGCCGCTGGAAAGGGACAAAATCGTTCAGAAACCGATTCTGTTCATGCGGGCTCAATAAGGCTTTCACAAACGAAGAGACTGCCGTTTCGTATTCGCCATTGCGGTTGATCCAACTCGTGTTCTCCTTGGCTTCGCGCATCGCCTTCAGCATGTAGTTCTCTATCCGCTGGCTAAAACTCTGCCAGTCGTTTTCAGACTGCAGCGGTTCCAGTGGCCACGCGCCAATCAGTGTTTGATAAAGCAAGTATTCGTCGTTCGGGGAAGGAGCAGGTTTCTCATTCACCTTGCTTCGATGGACACGATTAAATCTTCTCCACTCCCGCACTCGAAGTCTCCACAATCCCGGCATCTCCGACACCACATCCATCCGTGCGCGCACATCTTCCGAACGTTTCGAATCGTGCGTGCTGGTCGCCAGCATGGTATGAGGCCAGTCCCGCAAACGTTCCTGATTTGCCTTGTGAAAATCCGCGGTCGTGGTTCCAAAGCGATGAAGATCAGCGCCCACATCGTTCAGTGAGACCAGCCGGTTGTAGCGATAAAAAGCTGTGTCCTCCAGACCCTTTGCCATCACCGGACTGCTGAGCTGTTGGAATTTCATAGCGAAGGCCGTGACAGCCTTTTGATAAGCAGAGTCCTGTCCCTCCGCGATGCTGGTCAGAAGCACTTCCCTAACAAAATCAAACACGCTGGTATCGGCAGCCGGACTTCTCCACTTCGCCAGGGCAATCGCGCGGCGAATATACCCTGCATCATTCTCCGAGATTCTTCCGAGGGTTACATAAGTGCGGTACACGGGAAAGTTTGCAACCACCTCCATCAACGCGTCGCGCAAACTGTTGAGCGTGAAGTCGCAGGTGGTTCGTTTGGAAAGTGCAATCCGGGACAATTGATTGGCGAGTTTATTCAGTTCACTGGCCAGTGCCACTCGAACGATGAGTTTTCGGCACTGGTAAGCCAGGTCATCGTAAGCCTCTTCATTGCCGGTAAAACTTCGGTAAAGGCTGTCGAACCGCGCCACGGCCGACGGGTCGACGTACAAACCGTTCACAAGGTTCGAAAAATCGTACCCGGTTGTGCCACAGACCGGCCACTCCTTCGGCAGTCGCTCCGAGCCAGTAAGAATTTTCTCAATCACCAGATAGCGCGATTCATCTTCCGCAGACGCGGAATTTTCCGTGGACTCGGAATTGTGCGCAGCTTCAACGACGCCCAGTTTTAGACGGTCGAAATATTGCGCAGGATCGTACAGCCCGTCGGGATGATCCACGCGAAGACCATCCACCTTGCCCTGCGCCACGAAATCCAGGATAAGGCGGTGAGTCGCCCTGAATACCGTCTCGTTTTCCATGCAAAGAGCCGCGAGGTCGTTGGTATCGAAAAAGCGCCGATAATTGATGTCATCGGAAGCGGCCCGCCAATTGGCCAGGCGGAAGGCCTGCGCCTTAATCAGTTCGTGGAGTCGCTCAAAACTTGCAGCGTCTCCCGGTGTTCCGTTAATCGACTCGATCGCTTGCAAGATGCACGCTGCGATCTCTGGCGATCGTTCGCACAGAGCTGCCAAACGGCGCTTGTGAATCTCTTTGTCGCGATTGCGCTCGGCGATCCGTTCGCTGCTCGGCTCCTGTCGAGCCGGCAAATGGCTAAAGGCGGTGATCAGACTCTGAAACTCAAGCAAGTCCAGATTTTCCTCTCCCAGTTGCCCCGCCGGAGCGTCCGCGCACGTCTGCAAAATGCGCGGGTACTCCTTGGGATCGATAGGAAACCGGTGATCGCGATAGCGCACATCGAATTCGCCGCGCTCAGCGCGAAACGCGACCTTCAACTCGCCGCTCTCCAGCACCGCGCCGTAATGATCGTGCAGGACGGGCACCAGCACTTTTCCATGTAACTCTTCTTTCAGTGGATGCCAGTCGATATCGAAGAAGCAGGCATAGAGGGAAGCCTCGCCATTTTCCAGCACATCCAGCCACCACGCATTGTCGCTGCCCATAATTCCCATGTGGTTGGGCACGATATCGACAATCAATCCCATACCGCGTTCCTTGAGCGTGGCCACAAAGCGATCAAATTCTTCAGGAGTTCCAATCTCCGGGTTTAACGAATTGTGATCCACGATGTCGTAGCCGTGCATGCTCCCCGGCCGCGCCTTCAGAAATGGCGAGATGTAGCAATGACTGATGCCAAGCTTGGAAAGGTAGGGAACGATTGCCGTCGCCTGAACGAAAGTAAAATCGCGATTTAGTTGCAGGCGATAAGTGGCGCGCGGTATGTGGGAACGCGCAGTCATGACTCCAAAAACCAAACTACGGACCAAGGCGGCAGAGTTCCTTGTTTTACTTCGTCCTCGCGAACCCCTTTACTGGCGTACAGGATCGGACAGTTCGGTGCCGTCGCTGCCGAAAGAGGAGTAGTCCCAAGGTTTGCCAACAGCGTAAGTTTCGAGCCGTCACCAAATTTCCATTCTGCAGTCAATCCCAGATCCTCACGAGCGGTATAGCGTGCTTCGATTTTGCATGCGGAAGAAAGCCGGGAGAAAATGTGCTCACGCCTCAATTTCAATAGCTCCCGATAGAATCGCAACCAATCCTGATGCCTCGGCTGTTCAAGGTCATCCCAGTCAAGTCGAGAGGTTTCAAAAGTCGATTCCGCGTTTGGATCAGGTATACCTTTGCGGGACTCGGGATCGTTGAATCTTGTAAAACGCGCGAACTCATTCCTGCGGCCCGCGGTAACGGCCGCAGCCAAATCCTTTTCGAAATCGCAGAAGAAAAGAAATGGCGTTTGCGTTCCGTATTCTTCCCCCATGAAAAGCATGGGTGGAGAGGGCGCCAGTAAAACAATCTCCACTGCCGCTCGGACCGCGCGTGCCTCCGCAAACGTAACCAGCCTCTCTCCGAACGCGCGATTTCCAATCTGATCGTGATTCTGCAGAAAAAAGACGAACGCGGTAAGCGGCAGTCCGTCGGTAGATTCACCACGCCTCTCGCCATTCCTGTAAAGAGAAACGCCGCCTTGATAAGCGAATCCACTTACCAGGCACCGTCCCAGTTGATCGAGCGGTCGTTTTGCGTAGTCGAAATAATAACCGTCCTTTTCGCCCGTCATCAGCACGTGCAATGCATGGTGGATATCGTCGTCCCATTGCGCATCGTAGGCTCGCGCACGGCACTGTTCCGTCCGTCGAAGATACGTTGCTTGGTTGCGCTCGTCTTCCAGAATAAGATGTACCTGCCGATCGGACTCTACCGTGTTCCGCACCGTACCAGCCAATTCCGTCAGAATGTCGGGGGTGGAATCGTCAAGGATGGCATGCACCGCGTCCAGTCGCAGTCCGTCGAAATGATATTCGGTAAGCCAATACAGGGCATTCTGGATGAAGAAGTCACGCACGACTCTGCTTTCAGGTCCATCGAAATTGATGCCTTTGCCCCACGGGGTTTTGTGGCGATCGGTAAAAAACTGCGGAGCGTAAACGCCTAGATAATTTCCTTCCGGACCAAAATGGTTGTAGACAACATCCAGCAGAACCATGATTCCTCGCTCATGCGCAGCCTGCACCAACTTCTTCAGATCTTCTGGCCGGCCATAGGTGCTATCTGGAGCAAAGGGCAAAACGCCGTCGTAGCCCCAATTTCGCTGGCCGGGAAAATCAGATACGGGCATCAGTTCGATAGCCGTGACTCCCAACTCCGCCAGATACTCGAGCCGCTTCTCCACCGCAGAAAACTTTCCGGGACGGGCAAATGCTCCAACATGCAACTCATAGATCACGGCTTCATTCCAACTGCGTCCACGCCATGCCTCGTCCTTCCAATCGAACACCTTGGGATCGATGACTTCGCTGGGGCCGTGCACATCCTGCGGTTGAAATCGTGAAGCCGGATCGGGAACTTCTTTTTCCCCATTAATTAGAAAACGGTACAGAGTTCCGGGCTTCGCGGCGTTCGTGACAAGTTCGAACCAGCCGTGCTCACGCCGTTCCAGCGCAATCCGCTTGGACCCTCTGGACCCTTTGAGCAAAATCTCCACCTGACGCGCCGCCGGAGCCCACAACTGAAACCGAACTCTTCCATCCTCGCGGCACTGCGCGCCGAACGGCATGCTATGACGGCGCTTCATTCGAGTCTTCCCTCTTGCCGTTCACATGACGTTCCATCAACACCACCAGAGATCGTGCCTGCAACGGATAAGCCTTGCCGGAATCGTATGTTTCAGTGGCTCGCAAACCGCCGTCGCGCGAAGTATCCATCCACCCGATCCAGCGCGACCCTGCGCGGAACGCTGGCAGCGTGAACGCCACATCCTCGTGATAAGGATTAAGCAGCACCAGGAAATCCGTGTCGCTCACTTTGCGGCCGCGCTCGTCGGTCTCCTCCAATCCCTGGCCAGAAAGAAACATTCCCAGAGCGTGGACGGAAGCATTTCGCCACTCCTCTTCGTTCATCTCATTGCCGCTGGGGTTGAGCCACAGCACATCTTTCACATTCGCGCCCTTGATTGGCCGGCCCTGAAAAAAATGGCGCCTTCGAAATACCGGATGCCTTTTACGCAGGTTGATCATGCGCTGAACGAACGCGAGCAGGTCGCGATCTTCAGGCTTCAGATTCCAATTCAGCCAGCTGATCTCATTATCCTGGCAATAGGCATTATTGTTTCCGCTTTGCGTGTGCCCGATAGCATCGCCCGCATACATCATGGGAACGCCTTGAGACAGAAACAAAGTTGCCAGCAGATTCCGTTTCTGCTTGGCCCGCAAACCCTGGATATCAGGATCGTCGGTTGGGCCCTCTATCCCGCAATTCCAACTGCGGTTGTTGTTATTGCCGTCGCGATTATTCTCGCCGTTGGCTTCATTATGTTTTTCGTTGTAGCTGACCAGATCCTGCAACGTGAATCCGTCGTGGGCCGTAATAAAATTCACGCTCGCATAAGGACGTCTTCCGCTGTGCGCGTAAAGATCGCTCGAACCCGTGATGCGATAAGCCAGGTCTCCCACCACTCCCTCGTCACCCTTCCAGTAAGACCGCACCGTATCGCGGTAGCGATCGTTCCATTCCGCCCATCCCACCGGAAAATTTCCCACCTGATATCCGCCCTCCCCCAGATCCCAAGGTTCAGCAATCAGTTTCACCTGCGAGAGAATCGGGTCCTGATGAATAATGTCGAGGAAAGCGCCCAGACGATTGACCTCGTGGAGTTCCCGCGCCAACGTGGCGGCCAGGTCAAAGCGGAAGCCATCCACGTGCATCTCCAGAACCCAGTAGCGCAGGCTGTCCATGATCAGCTGCAGCACGCGCGGATGCTGCATATTTAGTGTGTTTCCCGTGCCGGTGTAATCGGTGTAATAGCGTTGATTGTCTGGCCGCAGACGATAATACGCGCTGTTATCGATACCCTTCAGCGACAACGTGGGACCCAGATGATTACCCTCGGCGGTGTGGTTGTAGACCACGTCCAGGATTACTTCCAGCCCAGCGGAATGCAAAGTCTTCACCATAGTCTTGAATTCGTTAATGGAACTCGTCGCCAGATAACGAGGCTCGAGGGCAAAAAAACCGATGGAGTTATAGCCCCAGTAATTGCGCAACCCACGATCCACCAGCTGCCGGTCGTCCACAAAACTATGCACCGGCATGAGTTCGATCGAAGTCACTCCCAGCCGCGTGAGGTAGTCGATGATAGGCGCCGTCGCCAGACCGGCATACGTCCCGCGTAAATGGGTCGGAACGTCAGGGTGGCACATGGTGAATCCTTTTACGTGGAGTTCATAAATCAAAGTCTTGTGCCAGGGAATACGCGGAGGGGTGTCCGCACCCCAGGTAAAAGCCGAATCAATCACCTTGTTCTTCGGCATGCCCGCGGCGTTGTCCCGTCGGTCGAAAGATAAATCTTCCTGCTTGTGCCCTACCTTGTAGGCAAAGTGCGAATCGCTCCAATGAATCGTCCCCTGTATCTGTTTGCCGTAAGGATCAAGCAAAAGTTTGTTCGGATTAAACCGCTGGCCTTGTTCCGGAGCATAAGGTCCGTACGCCCGGTAGCCGTACAATTGTCCCGGACGCACCTCCGGCAAATAACCGTGCCACACCATGTCAGTCTGCTCAGGAAGCGCCACCCGGGTCGTCTCACGCTTGCCAAAATTGTCGAACAGGCAAAGCTCAACCTTCTCCGCGTGTTCTGAGTACAAGGCAAAGTTCACACCCTCGCCGTCCCACGTTGCACCGAGCGGATAAGGCCGTCCCGGCCAGACGATTGGTTGCGCAAGACTAGTCATCGATTCGCTCTCCTGAACAGGTTCGATCTTCCTGATGAGAACGACGAATAAGGCTCAAACGCGGACCGCATCGAGGCTGACCTCCGGAAGAATATAAAAATGTAAATATAAGAGAGAATAATCGAAGAAGACGGTGCCCGTGCCGTTCCCTGAATCGCTAAGCGTACAGCGTACTGCCTCTCCGGGCACAAGACGATTCTTGGATGCCGGTTATGGCACCTGAGTTTGCCGCCACGGGGCATAGTTTGGAAAGACGGTCCTTAGACCGGCGCCCAGGCCCTAATCACTCTCCTTCTCTCTTCCCAACTTATTTGCAAGTTTCCTTATCTCTTTTTCCCGCGCGATATTCACAATGCCTTTTGCATCGTCGAAGAGGCTGTCGCGCAGAAGAGTCAGAAGCCGGGCTTTTAGCTTTGCCCGGTCCACGAGAGGCTGGGGGACTCGGATGGATTCGGTCGGTGATGTTTGGGAACATGTCAGCGTGCCCCCCATGAGACTGAGTCGAATATCGGGATCTGATGCTTTGGACGCTTGCCCGCTGGCATGGCAGCAGATGAAAACGAAAGCCAGGGCCGCAAGCAGCCTAAGTTTGTTCTTGCCTTGCACATCTCTACCTCTTCGTACGCGAAGTAAAGTGTCCCTCTTTCTACCGCGCCAACGGGAGATGATCGCTTTCCTATGTGTGGTTGCTCGCTAAAGGAATGTAATTGCCGTGCTACGGCGTCCGCGGTATCAGCCGGTTCAAGCAGGCGCCCAAGCATGAGACGTTAATACGTGAATTTAATAAGCGTTAAGGTTTACTTCGTCCAGCCAGACATTGTAGGGTTCCTGCTCGTAGTTCCCATCCAGTTGAAACTGGATGTTGATTCCTTCCTGGTACCACTTCGGCTGCGCAGTATAGTAGGCATCAACATTGTAGGTGTTGTCCGCGACGCTCAAACTTATGTAGTGGACTTGGTTCCCGACACGCTCGAAATTCCATATCAGATGAATCCAGGTTTGCGAGGGAAAATGTTTGCACGGTATCGGGATCGGAACCCATACTGCATGCAGCGGATCCCAGATATTCCACTCTCCGGTCTGATTGAAATCGCACTGCGTGCCCCACGTCCAGCGCGTCCCGCTGAAAGCCTGGTTCACATCAAACTCCAGAGACTGCGGTGCGTCGCCCACGTTAACGTAAAACCACAGATCGTAGCTAAAGTGGCTCACGTCGTGACCGCCTCCGAGCGTGTACCAGTAGAGTTCGTTGGAATATGGGTGAGGTCCGCCCATTGTGAACTCCGCGGATGTGCCGTCGAGCGATGGCGAAGACTGACCTTGAATCAATTGCGATGAAGCTGTTCCTAAACCAGCAGCGCACGTGAATCCATTCTGCAGTACCGCTGAGCACGACTGCCAGCCCGGAAGATTCTGAATACCTGCCAGTCCCGGTGTCTCCTGCGCCACATTCACTTGAGTGGATGCCGTGGCAATGTAGCCCGCAACATCTTCGGCAACCACTTCAATTGTGTGCTGCCCCGGCTGCATAAATAGATATTCACTGATGGTTGGTGTGTAAGAGTAATAAACCGCCACATTGTCTACGTAAACTCTCATCCAGTAAAGCTGGTCCGCAGGCTGAGCTTGCGCCGTCAATGCGGCCGGAGAGTTTACGCTTGCTCCTTGGCCAGGAGTTGAGATCGTAAGCGGAAAACCACACAAAGCCGCCGGCGGAGGCTCAATTGGCGCCGGAATCGAAGAAATGTCCGACGGGGCCGTAGGCGTAACCGGACAATTCGCAATGTATTTTGGCAACCCCTGACATCCCCTCCATAGCAATCCAAGTGCAGCCACGCTTATCACCAACAGAACGGACAAGAATGTCGGGCCCAGGCGTTTATTAAGACATGCCCCGAACTCCGCCATTTGGTCCCCCGTGCTTTAGCGTTGAAAGCCTTGTGTAGCCGATCAGCATGGGGAGCGGCCCAAATCGCCGTCACTACGAGTTGCAAATCGCCAGCATCGCTACGTATTCCTGGCGGAAGCTGCATATCGAATCGATGCAGAAACAGATGACACTTGTCAGATCGCTGGTTGCCTCTTTAAACATTCACTCCTTTTCAAATATAAATTCCTGTAACCATGGACGACCGTTAATCGAAATAAGATCGAATCCGGAACGAGTTCTTTTGCTGTGGGCAGCTTTGGTCGCAGACTCGCTGCGCGCAGTTTTTCCCCGATGTGCAACGCTACGCTTGCCCTGCCGCGACAGAACTGTCTTACTGGCGGAGCTGCGCCCTTCGCGCTTCAAGGCATTCTCGGTCGCCCGCGAGCGCGCCCGCGACGGCTTATGGCGGGGGTGCTCTGCGGCTTCCTCATCTTCCGCTGCCTTCCTGCGAACTGAGGCGGGACCCTTTGGCGGCGGAAGCTTTACTCCCGCCCGGCGCGCCTTCGATAACCCAATGGCGATCGCCTGTTGCGGCGATCGGGCCCCATGTTTTCCCTCGCGCACGTGATGAATCTCTTCGCGCACGAATTCTCCTGCTTGTGTTGACGGGGATTTGCCCTCACGCGCATCTTTACGGGCTCGTTCGATGGTTTCTTGATCAGGCATCTCACTCATCCTCGAATGTACTTTGTGTTTTGAACGTACTTTGCGATCAGTAATCTGATTGATTTTAGTCTTTATTCGCAAGGCCGAATTGCAAATCAGCCAGTTACCGTAGCTGCCAAAGAGATTCCTCCTAGAGAGATTTCGATCGGGCGATATTTTTGTGTACTAAAAGAAAAGTCAGTGGGACAACTAACCCTAGTCGTTAGCTCCGAGGCTTTCCGGACCAACCCTGAATTCTGAAATCGAGCTACGGTCCTCTCCCTATTGCCGGAGCGCTGCGAGCCCCGTCATAGTTTGAAGGCCCGCACGTACGGTACCCTGCTGTTCGCCGCCCCGATCCTGGAATTCCCTGCGTCGGCCACCCCTCTTTCGGAGGTTGGTATTTATGCGCGCAGTCTGGGCCTTTCTTCGTAGCGGCCGATTGCTTTTCGCGACTTTCTTTTTGCTCGCCCTCAGTCTCGTGGTCGAAGGATGTGGCAGTTCTGGCGCTATGAGTACAACCACGCCTACGCCTGCCCCTACACCCACTCCGCCCACCACTCCGTCGCAACCCAGTTATCCTTCAACTGCCCCTGTGCCCATTTCGTGGTCCGCCAGCAGCAGCAATTTACCTGCTCCCACGGCCCAGAATCCGGCAACGGCTGACTGGGGAAGAGGCTCGAACAATTTTCCTCTGACAGTTTCAAGTCCCACAGCGAGTGCCAGTGTTACATCTCCGATCAACGTCGTCGCCTCGGCAACTCCGAAGAACCCAATTTTTTTCATGCGCGTGTACGTGGATAACGTATCCGTTTACTACACATCTTCGAATTCCATCAACACTCAGATCTTCGCCGCGCCCGGTAACCACACGCTGTTGGTAATGGCGGAAGAATTAACTTGTGCGGCGCTGCCTTGTTCCACTGGTGACGTCTCAGCTATCCCGTTGAACATTACGGTCACATCGCAAGCGCCCGCAACCATCAGCAGTATTCAAAACACGCCCGGGTGGCAATCCTGTTCCGCAGTATTTCCCGCGGGGGTCCAGCGTGCGGGACAACTCTGTGCCGCCGGGGAGAGCCAGTATGTACCTGTTTCAAGCGTGACTATGGATCAGTCACCTCCAGCGCCGGCGCCTGCCATGGATGGCAAGGCGGCGCATTTCAGTATGAGCCCCGGGACTGCAGCCCCAGCGGCTGACTACGGCTATTCCAATTATCTATACTTCAATCCCATAGCGGGGGGAAATGGCGTTACTACTTTCACCTACGACTTGTATTTTTGGATCGACAACGTCGATGCGCCACAAGCCCTGGAGTTTGACGTCAATCAAGGTTATGACGATACCACCAGCGGAACAGGTGGCGCTCCGATGCGGTTTACGTGGGGATCCGAGTGCAACTTGAAAGGCGATAATCCGCCCGGACAATGGGACATCTGGAACGATGCGGCGGGAAAGTGGGAGCCGACGGGAATTTCCTGCAAATCTAACGTCGACATTCTGCCCAACACCTGGAACCATCTCACTTGGAACCTGCACCAGGCTGGAGGAATGGTTTACTACGACACCTTGACGGTGAACGGTGTAGCCACACCGGTCAATACGTCTTATGTAAACCAGTCGGGCTGGACTTTAGAAGAGATCGATACGGCTTTTCAAATGGACTTGGCCCAGCCCCCAGTGCCGTATAACGTGTGGTTGGATCAGGTAAGTCTCACTGCACAATAAAATTGCCAGGCGATCAGTTAACAGACTCGGCTACCGGCTTCCTGATCTCGGAGGCCGGTAATCGGCTTCGGGACGAACCAAGCGTAAAGTAAAATGTTGCTCCCCGCTCAACTTCACCTTTCGCCCAGATTTCACCTCCGTGCCGCCGCACGATTCTCTGCACGGTCGCCAGGCCGATACCGTTGCCGGGAAACTCAGCCGTCGGATGGAGCCTTTGGAATGGCTGAAATAGTCGGTCCGCCGAGCGGGGATCGAATCCAGCTCCATCGTCGCGCACAAAATAAACCGTCTGTCTATTTTCAACGCAAGAGCCGAACTCAATGCGGGCGTGTGGATGAGTAGAGGTGTACTTCCATGAATTTCGTAATAGATTCTCCAGCACAATTTTCAGCAGCCGCGGGTCCCCGTTAACTTTTCCCACGGCTGATATAACGAAGTCCACTTTGCGCCCTGGTTCCAGACTTTTCAACTCTTCTGCAACTGAGCGGGCAATGGCACTCAAGTCTACGGGTTCCGACTGCAACACACTGCTGGTCACTCGCGAAAGATTCAGCAGGTCATCAATCAACTGCATCATGCGCTTTCCTGACTTCCGGATATGCTCGAGCAGTTCCTTTGCCTTGTCATCGAGTTTGCCCCCGTACTCCTTCAATAGCACGTAAGTGAAACCATTGAGTGCGTCGACCGGTCCGCGCAAGTCATGAGAAACAGAATAGGAAAATGATTCCAGCTCACGGTTCGCGAAGAGTAGTTCGCGAGTGCGTTGCGCCACGCGATCTTCCAGTTCGTCGTGCGCCTTTCTTAGTTCATCATCGCGCTTCTGAATTTCCGCGAGCATCTCGTTGAAGGCGGTAATCAGCAAGCCCACTTCATCTGCTTCCTGGCTCGGCGTGGCCCGCGCGGAATAGTTCTTGTCCTGGGAAACAGCGGCAGCCACCTGCGCCAGGTCCACGATCGGCTGAGCCACGGATCTTCCGAACAGCGACGAAACCAGCAGGGCCGCAACCAGTGAAAGCAAAAGCACTGCCAGGGCAATTGCGGCATAACGCTTCAGCCGCCGGTCGATTTCCCTCAAATCGGCACGAATGTAGACCAACCCCACCGGTTTGCCTTGAAACATGATCTTGCGCACAAGTACAAGATGGGAGTTGGCGAAGCGATAAGTTTCTATTTGACCGGCAGAAATATTCGGAATGCTTACGATGTCTTCGCCGTTCTCGCGCGTATAGGTCGCGAACAGTTTTCCATCTAGCGTAAAAATGCCGGCGCTGGTCACACTCTGCGAACTCTTCAATGCCGAAAGAGTGTTGCTGGCAGACTGCGGATCGTTGAACAAGATTGCTGAGACGCTGTTGGAACCCACGATATCCGCCTGCGCAGACAAAGTGCGCACCAAGCCTTGCCGGAATGTAATCTGGTCGTAAGTAAAGAACGCCAGACAAGCCAATGACAGTGCCGCCCCACTCACCAGCATGTTCATCAAGGTGAGCTTTCTCAAAATCGAGCGGCGGCGCGTCAGGCGCATCTCAATCGCCTCCCACGCGTTTGCGAATCACTCGCAAAGCTACTTTAAG
This sequence comes from Candidatus Deferrimicrobiaceae bacterium, assembly GCA_035654555.1. Taxonomy (GTDB): domain Bacteria; phylum Acidobacteriota; class Terriglobia; order Terriglobales; family Acidobacteriaceae; genus Sulfotelmatobacter. The sequence goes on from DASRWO010000186.1 coordinate 19,034, forward strand.
CAACTCTGAACTCACGGTTAATCTGGCATCTTCGATCGGAGCCATATTCACCTCGAACCTTATTCTGTCCTCCTGGTTCACCAGTCCGATCATTCCTCCCCGCTCGGCAAAGTGGGGAATGTCACTGACCGTCAGCGCCGGCAAGCGCTTTGCACTCGCGAGAATGGTGCTAAGACGAGTTTCTTCCGACATACTCACGAACAAAATGTGACAGCCGTCGGCTTCGTGAATGCTCGTAATGTTTCGCGTAGTCACCCGCTTCCCGGAAATCGTTTCACCCTTTACGGTGGCATCCAGCACTGTTCCGAACGAATTGCTACCCAGCACGCAGATTTTTAAGGAGTCAACACCAGCGGCAAGGACCGGCCAGCGAACGAATTTTCCGAAGTTGAATAAGTAAGCGGCTTTAACTTGCGATTCAGTCGGCCGAGTCTGTTGCGCTTCAGAACGAGTAGTAATCGGAGCGACGAAGAGTGCGAGCCAGACGACGGAGAAAAATCGCAAGGTTAAAAATCGCAAAAGGCCAGCCAGCAAGTCGCGATGGGCCGCTCCCGGGATGCGCCCGTTTGATCTCGGGCCGTCGACGGCGCCTTGCAAATTCAGCGTGTCCACGTTATTTGCCCGTAGGCGCTTCTCTTGATCCCGACTAGAGGTCCGGGATCGCCGTTCGATTCATAGTGATAAGGCCGGAAAAGATTGCGTCCTACTACCGATAGTTGCCAATGCTCTTTTACTTTCCATGCGAACTGCGCATCTGCCGTGGAGTAAGAGGGAACCGTCTGTCCCGGCAAACCACTTTCCCCCAGCAAAGCACTGATGTAGCGATAATCCAGATCAAGACTAAATGCCTTCGATAGATCGAAAGCGGATTGGATCATTACCTCATGCTTGGGGCTCGATTTCTCAACTATGGGAGCAGTGCCTATATCCATCGAACCCGTGCCTTTTTTCAGGTCCATCTGCAGATACGAATAAGAGGCTTGCAGTCGCCACCAATCAGTAACTTTCCACGCCGGGGCTATCTCTCCTCCCTTGGTTGTGCCTACAAGGCCATTGCCAAACTCTGCCGGGATCAAAATGTGCGGAGGGCCGGGAATTGTTTCCAAGAAGGGACCGCCAGTAACGTCCTCGCTGAAGAGATCGCCGTAATGATTGTAAAACGCTGCCACGTCCACATACAGGTTCTTGCCGATCAAGCGCCGGTAGCCCGCTTCATAACCATTCAGTTCTTCGGAATGGAAATTAGGATTCGCATTAAATCGAGCCAGCACCGGCAACCCGTCCACCACAGAGCCGGTATCGCCTAAAAGATAAAAATCTCGTTCTCCGTCGGAGGGTGTCCGCAAGGCATGCGTGAAGGCGGCCCAGACTGTCTGGTGCAGCGTGGGAGTCCATAGCAAGCGTCCGGTAGGTTCGAATTGCACTCCAGTGTAATTCGTTTTCAGCGCCTTGGTTCCCACTGAAAGGGAAAGCTTGTTGGCGATCAGCGCGATATCATCCTGTAAAAACGCGGTGAAGAGCAAATCGGTTCGATTGTAAGGAACGAAGGCGAGGCCCGAGGTCACGACCCGGTCATCGCCTCTGCTGGAGCGAGCTCCCAACCCCCAGGAAATCTCTTGCCGCCCGGGCAGCCGGACGCGGTCCAGGAAATCTACATCAAGGGTATTCCGAATGTCGCTGAAGTCCGCTTCCTGCCGGTTCGTTCGATCGTAGTACGCCTCAAGCTGAATGTCGTTTCCTTCGCTGAATGCCCTTTTCCATTGGCCGGTAAGATTAGCGCCAAAAAGAGGCGCCGTAGAGTAGACGATTTGCGAGTAAGGCGGCGCGTAGCTGGTCACATGGACGCTTTCGCCGTTCCCCTGGTCGTACATGTCAACGTGCAAACTGAAAGTGTCGCGCTTGTTCGCGCTCCAATCCATGCGGAATCCGACCTGCGCCGCGCGCCAGCGGTCAAAATTTATATTGTCGCTGTGGTACTCCGGTCCACGGTTGAAGCCTTTGGCGTACATGCGATAGTCGAGGGTCTTTCCGTCGCCGCCACCGTAGCGGGCGTTGAAAAAGCCCTCTTCTACATTTCCGCCGCCCACGCTGACGTAATCGCCATGCGTCTCTCTGCTGTTCTTGGTAATAATATTGATAACGCCGTTCAACGCGTTTGGCCCCCAGATGGTCCCGCCGGGCCCACGGATGACTTCGATCCGGTCGATATCTTCCAGCACATAATCCTGAACTTCCCAATAAGTGCCCGCAATCAGGGTCGTGTAGACGGTCCGTCCGTCAATCATCACCAGTACGTCCCGGCAAAGCCGGCTGCCGAAGCCGCGAATGCCGATCGACCATTTGCTGCTGTCGATTCTCGCCACTTCCACTCCCGGCGCCAGCCGCAATGCCTCCGGAATGCTGGTTGCTCCCGAGCGCTCAATATCATCATGCGTAATTACATAGACGGCCGCGGTAGTCTTCCATACTTCCTCCGGCTCCTTGGATGCCGTTGTCACCTCAACGTTGCCGAGTTCTGCCAGGCTCAAGCCCTTCAGAGGATTTCCGGACTGATCTGGCTGAGCGCTCGCCACGAAGCTCGTCGAGGACAGGAAAAAGAGAGCCACGACGAAGGGCAAGATTCTCCTTGCTCCTGCGGATGCGCACCGGCTGATTTTTCTTTGCATTTGCGAGAGTGCTTGAATCGAGTTAACTCAACCGCTACCGCAACGACTCGCCGATCCTCGTCGAGAAAATCAACCCGCCGCGTTCTTTTCTATCAGTCTGTTTACTTCGGCCAACAGTTCGCCTGGTTCCACATCCCGCTTTTGTAGCCATGTATCGACAATGCCAATCGTTTCATCCGGCAGCGAAGAGAATCCTGATAGGACCAGAATAGGTATGTTGGGCCTCAACTGCTTCATTTCGCGTGCTACCGATAGTCCCTTCATGCGCGGCATCCAGTAATCCAATACCACCGCGTCTACAGAATGAGCCTGGAACAACTGCAAAGCTTCCGCTCCGGAATGTGCCAACAGCACGTCGAAACCCGCGGATTCAAATACCATTTTTCGCGAGGTCAATTGATCTTCATCATCTTCGGCACAAAGCACGGTCATACGACCCGGTCTCGAACTTTCCATTGGCGTGCCCTCTCCGCGGCGCGAGGTCAGAATCTTCAACACCGTGCCCAGCAAAACATCAGGATCCTGCCCCTTTTGTACATAGCCATCGATCACGGTTAATAATCCCTGAGGGATTTGGGCCACGGCAGACACGACAACTACCGGCAGTTGCGGGTTTTGTCTTTTGAGTTTTTGCGCGACCTCATCTCCGTCCATCCCCGGCATCATGTAATCGAGAAGTACCAGGTCAATGCCCTGACCCTCAGACAACGCTTGCAGACCCTCCACTCCAGAGGACGCAGTGACTACTGAATATCCGGAACTCTGCAGGAAATGCCGGCGCAGGGCCAGGGTCTCGCAATCGTCGTCTATACAGAGGATTGTCGGAACGCGATCTTGCATTTTTCCTTTGGAGGACGACAGCCGCACGAAGTGCGGTAATAATTGCAGGGGGTTGCACCCCAGTGCCATACAGGGTTTGCTGTATGAGCGGCACGAATGAGACCGTTTTCTGGCCTTCGCAAATTCCTAATGAGTCAAGTAGCGGAGAGGAAATAAAAAAACAGAATGGGCAAAAAAGCATTCATCGAATCAACAGAACGATGCCCGATATATCTGATTTTCGTTCCTTCCATTTCGGAATCTGGCATGCAAGAACAGCGTTTGCGATCTTAACCATCCGCCCGGCAAGCTTCCGCAACTAACGGAACATAAACGAGCCGCTGTTTCGGGCAAATTCTGAATACGAGGGCAAACATGAGCAAAAATTCTCTGAAAGAGTTGTATGTCGAAGAACTTAAGGATTTATTCAGCGCCGAAAATCAATTGACCAAAGCTTTGCCGAAGATGGCTAAGGCAGCATCGTCGGACGAATTGCGGCAGGGCTTCGAGGAGCACCTGGAGCAAACCCGCGGGCACGTCGAGCGCCTGCAACAAATACTCGAACAACTGGGAGAAAAAGCCACTGGCAAGAAATGCCTGGGTATGGAAGGCCTGGTCAAAGAGGGAGCGGAAACCATGGGCGAGGATTTCGAAGATGCCATGATGGATGCCGCCCTCATCTCTGCCGCGCAGCGCGTGGAGCACTACGAGATCGCTGGCTACGGCTCGGTGATTGCTTATGCAGACCTTCTGGGCGAGTCCGAGCACGCGTCTCTTCTGAGGGAGACGCTGCAGGAAGAAAAGGAAACCGACGAGAAGCTGACCGAACTGGCAAAAGAAATCAATGTCCAAGCCCAGCAAGGCGATTCTGAAAGCGAAGAAGAAGATCAACGTCGGGATAAACGGAAGTCTCGTAAGGCCGCATAGCTTTGTCGCAGGTGCGATAGCGGGGAGTCGTTCGCAGACTCCCCGCATTTTTGATGAGCAAATAACTGGCGCAGGAATCTCTCAGTTCAAGCATCGCGCGGTGGAGTTATGAAAGACATTCTCTTACGCATACTTATCGGGGGCGCAGTGGTTTCGGCCTTCGCCATGCTGGGCGAGTTGTTAAAGCCAAAAAGTTTTGCCGGACTGTTTGGCGCCGCGCCTTCCGTTTCTCTTGCCACCTTGGCTCTTACGGTCATGAAAGAAGGGAAGGCGTACGCAAGCATCGAGGCCCGGTCAATGCTTCTGGGCTCAATCGCATTTATTCTCTACGCTGCCGTGACAAGCCGCTGGATCATCCGCCGGCACATCCAGGTCTTACCGGCGACTATATTGGGAATCGGGCTGTGGTTCGTTTGCGCTTTCGGGCTTTGGTTTGCCGTATTGAGGTAGTCGAGTGAAGATCAAGATTGATATCTCTGCCTTGAAACGCTCGAAGTGGCGCGAGTTCGCGCCGCGTTTCTTTATCGGTGGCGCGATCACGGCATTGGCCGGACTGATTGCGAAGCGCTACGGCCCTGAAATTGGCGGCCTCTTTCTAGCCTTTCCCGCCATCGTTCCATCGACCGCGACTCTCATAAAAAAACGTGAACAACAAAAAATGGAGCGCGCTGGCTATGACGGCGCGGAACGCGGCCGAGCCGCCGCTGCTGTCGATGTTGCCGGAGCTGCCATGGGAGGGTTCGGTCTGATTGCCTTCTCTCTCGTGGTTTGGCTGAAACTTCCCGAATGGAAAACTCCGATCGTGCTCGCCGTCGCTACCCTGGTTTGGTTCTCAGTTGCCTTCTCCATCTGGCAACTTCGCGAAGTGCTCTGCCGCCGAGTTCGTGCCCACCGCCCTAACGTTCTCACTCACACTTTGCGCCCTCCCGTCGATCGCAAAGCAATGGGGAATCGCCGCTAGCGGGCCTTCTCCATTAAATTTACATCGAAATGCACATCACGCTGCTTTTCGCTCCGCCGACTTTTTATCCCGCGCGATGCGTTTTGACAGCAACGCCTTGGCTTTCTCCAACTCAGACTTGCGTGCGGCGCTCAATCCGCGCCCCGCTCGATTGATGAAGTACGTGAGCATCCTCATTCCTGAGGCCGGTCCCTTGGGAGAAACTTTCTTCGATGCCAGACTACGTGCTATGGTAGCGGCCCTTTGCGTGAAGAGCTTCGCCGGAGGATGTGTAGAGTCGGTGGTCACTTTCGATACCCA
>DASRWO010000187.1:0-3215 GCA_035654555.1 Candidatus Deferrimicrobiaceae bacterium
CGCTTGTGCAGGCGAATCCTCAGGCCATCATTCAGTCGCGGCCTCTGCCTTATTTTCCCAAACCGGTTTCGAGCGGATATCGGAAATCCTCGGGCAATTAGAACGGAAACCCGAAGACGAAAAACAGAGTGAAAGGCAGCGGACAGAAGTGCCCGCTGTACACGGACTACTGCGGCCTTGGTGCGTCGCGATCCGCGGCGGCGGGAAGTGATTCTGACGATGGGGCTGGGGTCGGACTCAGGCGCGGTCCCGGATCTGCTCCGTGCGAGACTGGGCTTTGGGATGCAGAACTGACCGGAGCGGGCGCATGGGAGATGGTGGGCCCGGTGGTCATGGCACTTTCGGGATTCAGCAGATGATCATTGCTCGGACCGAGCCCGAGGCTGATGAGAGCGCGCGAGTCCGGAACTTCCTTCGATTGCCATCCGTGGTCGGCCTGATAGCGGCGCATGGCGTCTTCGCTGGCCTGGTTCCAGGTTCCCGTCGGGTCGCCGGTCATGTAATGTTCGCGGATCAGCGCTTCCTGAATCGCCTGCGCCCGCTCCGAATCAATCTTCTGCTGGCCCCGCGGCTTTCTCTTGCCGCTCTTGCGCGAACTCGCGTACTTTACTTTACCTCTGTGAGCGGCAGCGGTTGGGTTCGTTTTCGACTGCTTGACCGTCGCGGAATGGGAGGCGGAATGCGTTTTCGCGGCAGTAGACCCCGGCTTCTTAGAAGCCGTAGCCTTGGAAGGCGAGCTTGGCTTGGTTGAAGCCGAGGTATGAGTCGCAGAGTCCTGCGCAAGTCCTCTGGCGGGCAACAAACAAACGCACATCGCCGCCAGAACGCAAATAGCGCCCGAACATCGCTTCACGATTTTTGCGCGCTGTTTTGACTGCAACGGCAAAACCTCAGGTTTCCGCCAAAGTGGGCCGGCCTAAATTAAAGGCCAAGCGAAACTGGCATTGACATCATCCTCTATCGGATGACGCAATGCCAGTTCCCGTTGGCTGATTCCAGGTTACGGAAGTGTTCCAGGCACGAAGATGGTTCCGTCCTGCCGCGAAGAACCACGCGGGCGAACCAGGAATACCACATCCTGGCCGCTCTTCAAGCCGGCCTCCACTTTGGCGAAATCTTCTTCGCTGTTGACCGGCTGCTTGTTGACCTCCAGAATGATGTCGCCACGGCCCAGATTAATGTCGTCCGCAAATGATCCTGGCTTCACATCCCGCACGATGACGCCTTTGCCTGCGGGTATATCAAGCTTCTCGGCAATATCCGGCGTGAGTTTCTGCACGCTGATGCCGAACTTGTCCTGCTTAGGCGTACTCTCGTCGTTACCCCCCTCGTCTTCGTTCAGCCGCGCAGCGAACAGCTTGGCCCGGTCCGCAATTATCACGCTTGCATCCTGCTGTTTGCCGTTGCGTACAAATCCGAGTCCTACCTTCGACCCCGGTTTGCGCGACGCGATGTCGGCTACCAGCTCAGAACCTTTTGTGACTTTCTTGCCGTCTACCGTGGTGATGGTGTCGCCGACCTTTAAGCCAGCCTGATCGGCAGGGCTGCCGGGAACCACACTGGAAATCGTGACACCTGTGCCATTTCCGTAAACTCGTGTGATAGCAGGATTCTCAACCGCGTCGAACATGATGCCGATGGATCCGCGAGCCACCCGATGCTCAGGTCCGATCAGCTGGTTATAAACCTGGACGACGGTGTTCGATGGGAGCGAGAATCCTACGCCCGCATAGGCATTGGTTTCGCTCAAAATAGCTGTATTGATGCCGATAACTTCGCCATCCAGATTGACCAGCGGTCCACCGGAATTTCCCGGATTGATGGCCGCATCCGTCTGAATGAAGGTTTGAAACTGGCGGCCAGGCACGATGTCGCGTCCCTTGGCAGAGACGATGCCAGCGGTTACAGTACCCACTTGTCCGAACGGACTGCCGATAGCCAGCACCCAATCGCCAACTTCCATGCTGTCGGAGTTCCCCATCTTGGCCACGGGTACTGTGCGAGACATGTCGATCTTAATCACTGCCAGATCGGTCTCTTGATCTTCGCCGATCACTTTGGCGTCATGCTGCACGCCGGGAGGATCGTCCTGCAGCCGTACACGAATACGGTCCGCCTTCTCGACCACGTGGCGGTTGGTGACGATGTAGCCTTTGGAGTCGACGATCACGCCTGAGCCCAGCGAACGCTCGCGAATTGCAGCGTCCCCGTTGGGCCCGCCGGGGCCACCCTGGCCGCCGAAGAAGCGGTTGAAGAAGTCATCCATGCCGCCATTACCACCGCCGCCGTTGTCGTCGTCGTCAGGACTCTGTTCGCCGCGGCGGCGATGCGGATTCTTGATCGTCGACTCAGTGTTGATGTTTACGACGGCCGGTCCCAACTGCTTGGCGATCTGGGAAAACTCACCGGACAGCTGCTTGGGGGACGGAACTGTCAACGGAGTAGCGTCGGAAGACGAAGACTTCTGTCCTTCCTTGCCCTTAACTCCGTACGAGACCACCGAACCGATCAAAATACCCAGCGCCAGCGTGGTCACGATGCTGAACGAATAAATCCAGCGATGAGTTTTCAAGCGCAGCCAAAATGCCCGCGAATCCATATCCCTGCTTCCTCCGAGGACTATAAACTGTTCAATTATACCCGTTTGCGATGCCGCAAATTTAAAAAGGGAATAGGGACCAGATGTGTATCCGCGCTCCCGTGATCACGGACTATCGACCGCTTGTTAGACGCAAGAATGCGGCGTTACGCGTGTAAAGATTTATTTTGCCTGGTAAACGGTTTTTCCGCCGACCACGGTACGGAGCACTCGGGTCGTCAGGATTTTCTCCGGCGAAGAAGCGGTCACGTCGCGATCGAGCACCACGAGATCCGCCAGCATTCCGGGCGTAAGCTTGCCCTTTTCTTTCTCCTCGAATTCCGCGAACGCCGAGCCGGTTGTATAAGCGGCAATGGCTTGATCCATGGTCAGCCTCTGCGCGGGGAAGAATTCTTGTTTGCCATCCTCGCTCTTGCGCGTGACCGCTGCATATAGTCCGCGAAATGGCGTTACCGGCTCGACTGGATAATCCGTGCCAAAGGCCAGCTGCACCCCCTTGTTCACGAATGCCGCCCAGGCATAGGCGGTTGCGGCACGCTTTGGCCCCAACCGATCCTGGGCCCAGCGCATATCGGTGAGCACATGGCTAGGCTGCATCGAAGCAATCACTTTCAAC
>DASRWO010000188.1:0-5995 GCA_035654555.1 Candidatus Deferrimicrobiaceae bacterium
AAGGCGCTAGCCTGCTCGATGGTTATATGGAAGATCTGGCTACCGACCGCATTTATCGTTTGATGATCGCGCAACGCGTACTGCACAAAGTAAGAGTGCACGGCGACGAAGGCAAGTCCGTCGAACACTCGCCGGAACTGGTGACCCGCATTTTTGATGAAGAGTTGGCTAAGATCCAAAAAGATCTACCCGCCGAGATTGATGCGAAGGCGGCAAAGACCCTTCCCGAAGCGCGCCGCATCGCGGAGGAGATGATCGTACAGGGTCACCATTCGCCGGTATAGGAACACAAAAACCCTGACTATCAGAAAACTAAATCGGAGAGATCGAAACAATTGATTTGACGGCATTGGCGTCGCCGTTGCTCACTGTCAAACTGCGCCGCACCATGGAAGCGGCTGTCCGGTGAATTCTGCATTTCATCGCCATCGCCGGTAACATCTAAATAGACGCGAGACAAGAAACGAGGACTATGAGCACGACCGAACAAACCGCTGCTGTACTTCCACTACCCGCCCTGAACCCGCCTCGTCGTTATCTGTTCGGTCCCGGTCCCACTATGGTCGACCCCAAGGTGTATGCAGCGCTCTCTAAGCCGATCGTTGGACATCTCGACCCCTACTTCATCCAGGTGATGAGTGACGTTCAGCAATTGCTCAAGACAGCTTACGGAACCGCCGATGGCGCCACGTTGGTGATTTCTGGAACTGGCAGCGCGGGCATGGAAGCCGCGGTCGCCAACTTTGTTGAGCCGGGAGCGAAGTTTGCCATATTCGCCAATGGATATTTCTCTGATCGGCTGACGGAAATGGCAAAGCGTCAGGGCGCAAACGTCGTACGTTTTGAGAAAGCCTGGGGCGAGACTTTTTCGGACGATGAGGCGGCAGAATTTATCCGCCGTGAGAAGCCCAGCGTTGTGGCCTACGTTCATGCTGAGACTTCGACGGGAGCACTGCAATCGGGCCGGGCAATCTGTACCGCAGCCCATGAGGTTGGCGCGCTTGCGATCGCGGACTGCGTCACCTCTCTTGGCGGATTGCCCGTGGAGTTCGACCGGACCGGAATTGACGTCGCCTACAGTTGCACGCAAAAAGGATTGAGCTGTCCCCCCGGCTTGTCTCCAATCGCAATGTCGAAGAGGGCAATGGATTCCCTGGGCGCGCGCACCACGCCGCCGCGCAGTTGGTATCTTGATCTCAAGCTGATTCGGGACTACTCGACGGTGTCGCACCGCTATCATCACACCGCGCCCATTTCCATGTTTTATGCGCTGCGCGAGGCGCTGATGGTGATTGCCGACGAAGGGATCGAGAACCGTTGGGAACGGCATCGCCGCAGTCATAAAGCGTTTGTTAAAGGCATCGAAGCTATGGGTCTGCGGATGTACGTTCCCGAAGCGCATCGAATTCCTACCTTGAACACAGTGTGCGTGCCGGCAGGGGTTGACGAGGCAAAAGTGAGGCTCCGGCTTCTGGACGAACCGGGCATCGAAATTGCCGGTGGCTTCGGACCGCTGGCCGGCAAAGTCTTCCGCATCGGCGTCATGGGCCCGTTGGCCACCGAAGACAACGTTCAGTTTTTTCTGAAGGAGTTCAAGAAGATTCTGACCGCAGAGGGCTATTCCGTTTAAATTACCGATCTTTTCCTGGTTCGCGCACCCTGGTTCGCGCACCTTGGTTCGCGCACCAGCGCAGACAACAGGACAACTCGGCCAATCATCCAAGGACCCGCACTAGAGGCGAGAACGAATGACGCTCAAGTCAGTAGACACGCTGCTTGATGTTTTACATTTCGCCGATAGTCACACGGCGATTGTCGTTCCGGAACTTGGGATTAATGTCACCTATAAATCGTTGCGCCAGCAAGTTCTGGAGATGGCGAATGGCTTGGCCTCAGCCGGCATCTGCCGTGGCGACGCCGTGGCCATCGCACTGCCGAACGGACTGCCTGCGATCGTCAGTTTTCTGGCTGCCTCTATTGCCGGAACTGCGGCCCCTCTGAACCCGGCGTATCCCTATGAAGAATTTCATTTTTTCCTGAGGGACACGAGTGCAAAAATTTTGTTATGTCCGCCGGTAGGAGCCGAATTCGTGCGCACCGCGGCCAAGGACCGCAACATTCCGGCCTTCTCCGTGGAGATGAATGAGCATGGTCAGGTTCGGATGGTCGACGCTCCCAGCGGAGCGACTGCCGCTGAGCCTACCGCTGACGATATCGCACTCGTCCTCCACACCAGCGGAAGCACGGGGCGTCCTAAGCGCGTGCCGTTGAGGCATTTCAATCTCGCGGTGTCCTCGGCGAATATCGCGAACACTTACGCCCTCACGCAGGAAGATATTTCGCTTTGCATTATGCCGTTGTTTCACATTCACGGCCTGATTGGCTCCACAATGGCTACCCTTCTTTCGGGTGGCACGGTCGTTGTTCCTACAAAATTCAACGCGCTTTCTTTCTGGCGGACGGTCCGCGAAAATCGCGTGACCTGGTACTCCGGCGTGCCCACTATGCACCAGCTCCTGCTGGCCCGGGCGCATCAAAAACCGCCGGAAGCCGACTCTCTGCGCTTCATCCGATCCTGCAGCGCGCCATTATCGGCAGATCTGATTCACAAAATCGAAGGCCTCTTCGGAGTTCCCTTCGTCGAAGCCTATGGAATGACGGAAGCCGCCCATCAGATGACCTCGAATCCTCTTCCTCCGCGGCACCGCAAAGCCGGTTCGGTGGGCGTTGGCGCCGGCCTGCGCATCAGCATCATGGACAAGGACGGCAATCACCTTGGCACCAACCACCGCGGCGAGATTGCGATTCAAGGAGCGAATGTTTTTCGCGGCTATGAAAATAATCCTGACGCGAACGCACACGCTTTCGTGGATGGATGGTTTCGCACCGGCGACCAGGGCTTTCTTGACTCCGACTGCTATCTGCATTTAACCGGCCGGATCAAAGACATCATCATTCGCGGCGGCGAGAACATTGCGCCTCATGAAGTGGACGAGATTTTGCTGAGGCATTCTGCAGTTGCGGCGGCCGTCACATTCGGATGTCTGCATCCCACCTTAGGCGAAGAAGTATGCGCAGCGGTGGTGCTGCATGAGCGGCAGGGCGCTACCGAGGCAGCGCTCATCAAGCACGCCCGCGAATTTCTGGCGGAATACAAGTGTCCTACTAAAATCTATTTGGTTGAGAGTATTCCCACCACTGCGACGGGAAAAATCCGTCGTCGTGCCGTCGCCGCTGCTCTGACAGGTGGGGACGAATGAGATTCCTCATTGCCGGAGCTGGGGCCATCGGCGCCTACATCGGTGCGCGCATGGCGCAAGCCGGTTTTGATATCACGCTCTACGCGCGCGGCCCGCATCTTCGCGCCATGCAAGAACACGGCGTGCAGGTAAAAGGCAGCGAGGGAGATTTTGTTGCGCGTCCCAGAATCGCTGCCTCTCTCGAAGAAGTCGGTCCAGTAGATGTTGTCTTCCTGGGAGTGAAGGCGCACGGATTGCCGCAACTTGCGCCCCAGTTGCGGCCGGTGGTCGGGCCAGAGACAGCGGTCGTCAGCACGCAAAACGGAATTCCCTGGTGGTACTTTCATGGCTTCGGCGGCGACTGGGAAGGACTGCGGCTGGAGAGGATTGATCCCGGTGGCGTGATTTCCTCTTCCATCGAAGCCCATCGCGTGATCGGATCGATCATTTACTTCTCGACCGAGATCACCGCGCCGGGAGTAATTCAACACATCGATGGAAATCGCATCACGCTCGGCGAACCGGATGGCACGCGCTCTGATCGTCTCCGCGAGATCTCTGAAGCGCTAATCGCCTCCGGATTTCGCTGCCCGATTACCACTCGCATCAGGCACGAAATTTGGGTGAAGGTTCTCGGTAACGCATCCTTCAACCCGGTGAGCGCACTTACCCGCGCCACTCTTGTTCAAATGGCACGCGACCCTGGAGTTTGTTCTGTAATCCGGAATATCATGCAGGAGGTAGAAGAAGTTTCCCACAAGCTGGGAATGGAATTACCTGTTTCCATCGATCAACGAATCGCGGGTGCAGAAAAAGTTGGAGAGCACAAAACTTCCATGCTGCAGGATATTGAGGCCGGCCGGCCGATGGAATTGGAAGCTTTGGTGGGTGCCGTCGTAGAATTGGGAGAGCGCGTCGGACTTCCCATGGCGTGCACTCGCACAGTGTACAATTGCGCGAAACTGCTCGCGGAACAGGCTTCCCGGCAGCAACCCCGGCGACCGTGAGGCAGCATGACTTCTGCTGGCCCACAAGAAAAATTTGCAGGGGCCTTGACAATGGGCGTATACTCCTGTCGTTAGGTGGTCCACTTATCGGACCACTTTGGAGCCGAGTTTGCCAGCCCTCCCCAAATCCGACTTCGAGTTTGTTCGAAAGAACAAGGTCTATGAGGAAGTCGCGCGACAGATCGAGCGTCTGATTCTGAAGAAGCTGAAGCCTGGCGACAAACTTCCCTCGGAACGCGAACTGGCAGAAATGCTTCAAGTGAGCCGCAGTTCCATTCGCGATGCCATTCGTGGTCTGGAATTGATGGGCTTGGTTGAGCCGCGGCAAGGAGCTGGCACAATTGTTCGCGAGATCTCAGCCGATTCACTAGTCAATCCTTTCGCGAATGCGCTGAAGCGCAAGCAGGCGATGGTCGGCGAACTTCTCGATTTCCGGAAAATGCTGGAACCGTCGCTGGCTGCGCGCGCCGCTATGCACGCTTCTGCAGACGAAGTCGCCGAGATGGAAGAGGTTCTGCAGCGGCAGCAAGCCAAGCTTTCCCGCGGAGAATCCACCATCGCCGAGGATGCCGAATTTCATTACAGCATTGCCCTGGCTTCGGGAAACAGTGTGGTTCTGAAGGTTCTCGACATTCTCATGGACCTTCTGCGCGACACGCGGGAACGGTCGATGCAAGTGGAAGGGCGGCCGGAGAAATCGCTTGCTGGACACCGCAGGATTTTAGCTGCGATCAAGCGCCAGGACGCCGAATCCGCAAAGGCGTCAATGCGGCGGCATATTGAGGACGTGGAAGAGATCGTGCTTGACGAGTTTTGACCGCTGGAGGATTTCCGCCGGGGTCGGTTGTGCGGCGATTCGCTAGTCATGCGCAATAGCGATCGCGTTGTAATGGTAATTACCTCTGCCAAGTAGAGAGTGGGCTCGACCTGCCAAATCTGGGGATTATCTGTTTTGACTGACCACGCAAATGACACGCCCGGCATGACCATTGCGCCTGGGGGTGAGGACCACACGCAACCGTCGGAAGCGCTGGCCACCTCAGTTACCCGTCAGCAGCCGGCAAATGATCCCATGACGGACATCGCTCCATCTTCTTTCGCAGCAACCTTGAAACTGCGCGTCGCCGAAGCGCGTGTCGAGGATATCGGACGCGCCATTGCGAGAATCGCGCCAATCGACCTGAAGCGCATGGGCGCGCGGCCTGGAGACGTAGTGAAAATTACTGGCAGTGCCACAGCCGTTGGCCGAGCCGAAATTTCTGAAGACGGCCACGAAGGCATGATCCAGATTGACGGCACTTGCCGCAGTAATTGCGGTGCCGGATTGCAGGAACAAGTTACAGTGGCGCGCATCGACAGCGAACAAGCGGTGGCCGTGCGTTTTTCGCCATTGTGGGTAGGAGCCGCGCCAGCCACTATTGCTCCGGATCGCATACTCGAAGATCTTGTCGGTGTCCCGGTCATCGCCGGCTGCGTGGTACGTGTGCCGACCTTCGCTAAGGCGGTGAACTTTCAGGTCGTGCGCACGATTCCCGCGGGCCCCGTTGTCATCGGAAAGCGCACTGACATTCGTGTGGTGGAAGGCGATTCCACGGTTGCTCGCGCCCCAGCGGTCTCCTACGAAGATATCGGAGGCTTGGAGCGGGAAGTGGCGCGGGTTCGGGAAATCGTCGAGTTGCCTCTGAAGTATTCGCGCATCTTCGAGCGCCTGGGAATTCTCGCGCCTAAAGGCGTGCTGTTGTATGGTCC
>DASRWO010000189.1:0-3340 GCA_035654555.1 Candidatus Deferrimicrobiaceae bacterium
CTTCATCTGCCGTTCAAAACTGTGCCCCGTCAGTCTCACGGTGAACTTCGTTAGGAAGCGGACCAGGTTTTGACCTTTGTAAGATGGCCCGCCTTGTAATGCCGGATTGCTACCGGGAATTCGACTTCCCGGTAGCAATCCGCCCAGGCGTTCTCAACTGTCGATAACAGGGCAAAGGACGTTTCCAGACCACAGATGTCTGAAAACGCGCATTAGCGATTAGGCACCAACCGAGAAGCCCGACGTGATGACTTCCGAATGGCCGACGAACCATGACCTAATGGGGGGCATTGTTCTGATTGGCATACTGCACTATAGAATCGGCCAATGAAATCCGCACTCGCCTGGCTCGCGCTCGCTCTGCTTGCACCTGGACAGGTCAAGCAGACTCAGACCACGCAGGATTGTGATCTCATCGTCGGAGCCTGGAGCCTTAGCTCGTACGAGCTTCGCCTGAAGCCTTCGGGGACGATCACGACACCGTTTGGACCACACCCTGTCGGCCGAATCCTCTATGAGGCGAACGGCCAAATGTCTGCCCAACTGATGCGTCCCGAGATCACGGCCTTCGCGAGCGATGACCCGCTACGCGCGACCGACAAGGAAGCTGCTTCAGCCTGGAGGAACTACATCGGTTATTGGGGCACCTACACAATGAATGTGAGAGCGGGCACCATTACGCATCACATCGAGGGCGGATGGTTGCCAAACTGGGCCGGTCAGAATCAGACGCGGACGTTCCAGGTTTCTGGAGACAGCTTATCGCTTGACGCTGATTCGGCTGCTTGGCACGCGCACCTCACATGGAAACGAATTCGGTGAACGTGACCTCCCATAGCCGCTATTGCGATCAAGACTCGGGACAGATGACGGGCAACCCGGATAGTCGTCCGCAGGAATACCGCGCTCGCGCGGTTATGGACCAGGCGCTTGTGGATCTGTCGAATAACGGCAGGCGGCCCTCGTTCTTGAAAGGATTACTTCAGAAGGTCGAGTGCCATGGCGGTCATCGCGGTTACACCGGTTTTGATCGCCGGTGCATAGACAGGCGCGAAGAGCGGCGAATGCAAGCCGGGCAAGGCCACACCGGATTTCCGGCTCTCCGCCAGCTTCTCCGGATCCGCTGCACCAAGCCAATACATAACGCCCGGAATTTTGCCGTCAAGAGTAAACCGGCCAACGTCCTCGCTTGCCATAATGGCCCTGGCTTGTTCCACATGATCCTTGCCAAGCGCCGAAACTGCAGTCTGGCGCAGCCGTTCGGCCATGGCATCATCGTTCACCGTCACCGGCCCGGTACCCAACACGGTGACAATTGGCATGCGGTCCGCAGGAACTCCGTAGGCCTCAGCCAGCCCGTTTGCGGTCCGGCGTATGTCTGCAATGATCTGATCCTGCACGTCTTGCGAATAAGTGCGAAGCGATAATCCCAGCTTGACCTCGTCGGGTATGACATTGTTCTTGGTCCCGCCGTGGAACATCCCAACGGTAAGCACGGCGGGCCGTTGCGGATCGATCTGGCGGCTCACGATGGTCTGTGCCACAAGGACAAACTCTGACGCGAGCACGATGGGATCTTTGCCTTCCTGGGGTGCCGAGCCATGTGAACCGAGTCCGCGGATGGTCACGTCAATGGAGGCGACACCGGCCAGCAATGGCCCTCCCTTAATTGCTACGGAACCTGCCGGAACATCATTCGTGTCGTGTTCTGAAAGGACAAAATCTGGCTGACCAAAGCGGTCGTACAGATGGTCCGCGAGCATTGCTTTTGCACCCTGTCCGATCTCCTCAGCCGGTTGGCCGATCAGGACGAGTGTTCCATGCCATTGGCTTTTGCGTGCTGCCATTTCGCGCGCCATGCCTAGAAGCACCGTCATGTGCAGGTCATGCCCGCAGGCGTGCATGACGCCGACCTCCTGGCCCTGCTCATTAGTTGATCGAAGTGTCGATGCGTAGTTGAGCCCGGTCTTCTCCTCGACCGGAAGCGCATCCATGTCGGTGCGAATCAGCAGACGTGGTCCCGGGCCGTCCTCCATGACCGCAACAACGCCGTCGGCTTGCGAGCCATCCGTATATCTGCCGACATGCTCCGTCACGGAGTAACCGAGCTTGCGCAGTTCCTCCGCGAGGAAGGCCGAGGTTTTTTCTTCGTGGCGCGAGAGCTCGGGATTACGATGCAGGTGCTTATAGGTCTCGGTTAGCGCGGTCAACTGCTGCTGGACATCGGCCGATAGATCGGACGCAGGAGCCGTGTTCTGTCCCGCCGCTGACGCTGCAATCGCAAGGACTCCAGACAGCGCAAGCACGCGCTTCTTAATGAACATCTTGCCTCCGCAGAATTCAGCATTGAGCGTAACACGCGGAAAGACTCCCTAGCCGCTTCAGGTCAGGGTCTCGTGAATGGGTCACTCCCGACGGTGTCTTCTAAGTGACGCAAAACTGCTTCCCGGATTGCGCACGGTTGGCGCCTCGACGGCAATCCATGACTGATTCTCAGTTGTTGCTTTCAGGCCGAGTCACTCATCTAGGGGCGCCGGTTTGTGTTCCGGGTGGGTTGTCGGCTATCGATGTAGGCTCATTTGGAAACACGCAGTGTGCTGATAAGGGCGGCGAGTGCACCTGGTTGATTTCGGCGGCTGGGGTAGTAAAGGAAGTACCCGGGAAATGCTGGGCACCAGTCCTTCATCACCTGAACCAGCTGACCGTCCCTGATCAGGGGCATGACCAAGTGTTCCATCGCCATGCCGATACCGGCTCCCTTCAGTACGGCCTGCACGACCAGCTCGGAGTCATCGAACGAGATCGGCCCCTCCGGATGGAAGGTCACCGCCTTCTTCCCCTTCTCGAACTCCCACCGGTACATGCCGTTGCTGAAGCAAAACCCGATGCAAGAGTGATCCTTGAGATCCTGCGGCGCATTGGGTGGTTTCCGCGTTCGAAAATACTCCGGCGAACCAACGAGAGCCAGCCTCAGGTCCGGACTCAGACGAACAGCCACCATGTCTCTTTGAATGAACTCGCCGATCTGTATGCCCGCGTCGAATTCTCCTGCGACGAGATCAACCGGGTCGTTCGTTGTCGTCACGTCGAGCATGATCTCAGGATAGGTTTGGCAAAACTGCAGCAGCTTTGGCAGGAGCACCGACGTCGCTGCGGAACGGCTCGTTATCAGCCTGAGGCGTCCGGAAGGCCGGTCGCTCAGTTGACGGACCCTGTGAAGCGACTGCTGAACACGCTCTAACGCCGGGGCCAAGTCTCGTAACAGAGCACTTCCTGCCAGCGTGGGTGAGACGCTCCTTGTCGTGCGAGCCAGCAACTGAAGGCCGAGGCGCCTTTCAAG
>DASRWO010000190.1:0-18345 GCA_035654555.1 Candidatus Deferrimicrobiaceae bacterium
TGAATTCCCCACTGACGTTTCGGCGACGGCCTCGGCCAACCCGGTCACGCCGCCAGCGAACGGCAGCGTGAAAGTAACCATCACGTGGAGCGCCTCCAGGCGTGCGCCTTCGGGGACCACAACCATAGAGCTGATCGGAACCTCCGGATCACTCAGCAACAGCACACCCGTCACCATCACGGTACAACCGTGAGGGCAACCTCTCTATTCCACTAGTAATCCGAGCCGGCGCCAAGAAATGGGCCGGCTCTTTTTTCTGTGGATGGGATCAGTCGACTATCAGGAAAGCACAGAGCGGGCCAACTAACCGGTCCAGCTTCTACTTTCCAACGCGGAACGAAGGATCCGTTAATGCGTCGAAAAAAAACGCCGTTGAAACGCTCAAATCTGGTTTAAGATGCCGCAACTGTTGACCAAAGGCTTTGATCCCCTCTGGTTTAAGATGCCACAACTGTTGACCAAAGGCTTTGATCCCCCCTTTTCGTCTTTGAAGCGATCAGAAAATCGAGAGGATTAAGAAACATGAGAAAGAATACCCGCACACTGCCAGCCGGAGCCGGCGCTATCCTTGCGACTTTGTTCTTATTGTGTGGGACCTCAGCCCAGGCCCAACGGACACTTCAGGCACTGCATAATCATGTCCGCCCGGTAGTCGCGAACGGTAAGGCAGCCCCAGTGGGAGTTCTTCCACTCAGCCAGCAAATGAACCTGGCGATTCTGCTGCCTTTGCGCAATCCGGCCGAACTGACGAATTTGCTGGATCGGCTGTATGACCCGGCCAGTCCCGACTATCATCAGTTTCTTAGCGTAGCGCAGTTTGCTGAACAGTTTGGGCCGACTGTCGAGGATTACCAGGCGGTTGTAGATTTCGCGAAAGCCAATGGTTTTACCGTTACTAATACGCCCGCAAATCGCCTGCTCGTGGATATTAATGGCACTGTGGAGCAGATCCAGAGCGCCTTCCACGTTCTAATGACGGTCTACCAACATCCCACGGAAAACCGCACATTTTATTCGCCGGATCGTGAGCCCTCTCTTGATCTCGGCGTCCCGGTATCTCACATCGCCGGTCTGAATGACTATTCAATACCGCGACCGATGATAAAGAAAACTCAAGAATCGGCCGCGTTGAGGAGCAACGCCAGTGGCTCGGGGCCGCAGGGCGCTTACCGACCCTCCGATATGCGAGCGGCTTACTACGGCGGCACGGCTCTTACCGGCAGTGGCCAGTCTGTTGGCTTGCTCGAATTCGATGGCTACGAACTCGCCGATGTTAAGTCGGATATGGGTGGAGAGTCATACACGGTGACCATCACCAACGTTCTGGTCGATGGCGGCACCGCAGGTTCGGATGGCAACGATGGCGAACAGGCAATTGACATTGCACAGCCCATCGGCATGGCTCCTGGCCTGACTTCAGTGCGCGTATACATTGCGCCTGGCACCTCTTTCATCGGCGTGGGCGACGTCGACATTTTCAACAAAATGGCAACGGACAACATCTCCAAGCAACTGAGCTGTTCCTGGGGCTGGACACCGGAGGATGCTTCCTCGAACGACTCTATCTTCAAGGAATTTGCGGCGCAGGGGCAGAATCTCTTCGTGGCTTCCGGGGATGCCGGAAAATACACGGGGAATAACAATATCGACGAAAGCTACCCGGCGGAAGACGTTTACGTCGTGGCCGTCGGCGGGACTGACTTGACCACGAATGGTGCGGGTGGCACCTGGGAATCAGAAACGGGGTGGTCCGACAGCAGCGGCGGTCCGGCTGACGATCAATTCGCAATTCCAAGCTGGCAGGTCGGCGTCGCCAATTCCTCCAACGAAGCTTCTACGACCATACGCAATATTCCGGACGTGGCGGCGGAAGCCAATTTTGACAACATTCTGTGCGATGACGGGACATGCTATTACAACGAGTATGGTGGCACCAGCTACGCAGCTCCTCGCTGGGCCGGTTATCTCGCTCTCGCCAATCAACAGAACGTGACGAACCACGGCACAACTCTCGGCTTTCTTAATACGCTTATCTACCCGGTCGCTTTCGGAAGCAGCTACGACAGCAACTTCCACGACATTACCAGCGGCAGCAACGGCTATCCCGCGGTTACTGGCTATGATCTAGTCACAGGATGGGGGACCCCGAACGGAGCAACCCTGATCAACACACTGACCGGCGCTTCGACACCAAGCTTCACCCTCTCGGATTCGCCGAATAGTCTGACGATAGCCGAAAGTGGCGCGAGCGGGACCAGCACCATTACTGTGAATGACGTGAGCGGATTCACCGGGAGCGTAACTCTCGCGGCGTCCGGCCTGCCCAGCGGTGTAACTGCGGGGTTCAGTCCGAATCCGACAACCGGAACCAGCACGCTCACGCTGACCGCCAGCGCGTCGGCCACAAAGGGCAGCGCTACAGTGACCATCACCGGCGCCTCCGGTAGCCTGGTCGCGACCACGACACTTGCTCTCACGGTAAGCGCCCCTGCGTCGCCGAACTTTACGATTAGCGCCTCGCCCGCTTCGCTTAGCGTAAAACGAGGCGGCAAGGGCACCAGCACGATCAAAATAACGAGCCATGACGGTTTTAGTTCGGCGACCACTTTGAGTGCGACTGGTTTGCCCAGCGGCGTGACGGCGGCATTTTCCTCGAACCTAGTAACGCCTCCGGTAAACGGCAGCGCGACCTCAACCCTCACGCTCACCGCGTCTGCCACGGCAACGCTTGGAAAGGCAACCATTACGGTGAAAGGAACTTCGGGCTCCCTCAGCCACAGCGCGACGATTGCGCTGACGGTTACATCTGCTTCGGCAGCCCAAACCGCAGTCTACAATTCCACGCTGAAAGCTCCAGAGTGCGCGACTGCGAGCAGTTCGTGTGACTCGGGCGCATCTCTGCTGTTGGGACGCGATCATCTGTCGGGTGGCGCAGAACCGAATCAGCCTAATACGATTAAGAATTCCTGCGCAGACGGCACCAGCGGAGTTTTCCACTCCGATGAATCCAACGACCGGCTCGTGATTACTTCCACCAGTGGCGGCGCGCTAACCCATGCCACCACCGCGAAAGTAACGGCAACGGTGTGGGCCTACGCCACCTATACGTCGGACGCCCTCGACCTTTACTACACGGCCAACGCCAATAGCCCGTCGTGGACTTTGATCAAGACGATCGTGCCTACGAAGGCAGGAGCGCAGGGCTTGTCTGCAACGTTCACGCTTCCAAACGGTAGCCTGCAGGCAGTGCGTGCGCAATTCCGTTATCAGGGGACGGCATCCGCGTGCACCACAGGCCCCTACAACGATCACGACGATCTGATCTTCGCCGTGCAATAGCTCGCAAAAGACGCTTCTCCAAAATATCGAGCCGGCTCCGAACAGCCGGGCGAGCTTTATGGACAGAATTCTCGGATATCAAAAGCAGTGATGTTAACCGGGCCATGCGCCGAGTAAACGGCGCACGTCGACCATTTGGGCGATGTGATAGGCATTGTGGTCGGCTACAAGCAGGACCTCACGCAGAATCGTCTGGCCATCACCCCAAGGAATTTGAGCGAAGAGATCCATCTTCGGATTGGAAACTAAATCCTGTATCGTCTTCAAATCTTTGCGGAATTGCTGGATGCTTTTATTCCATGCGGCTTGGCTCGGCGGAGCGGTGGCACTCTTGGGCCAATAATCGTCGGGCCACTTAGGCGCCTTATACTTCGGATTGCGGCTGAATTCCAGAATGTCCCACTGCGCGATCCGCAAGTGTTCCAGCAGCATCCAGGCGGAGTGCGGAAATCCTTCGGGCTTTACGTCGAATAGCGTCTCCGGCATATCTTTTACGGCATCGTCAAAACTGGCATGGGCGCCTTTCCCATTGAGAAGTTCGACCACATGCTCGCGAAGTAGTTCGTCTTTGTCTTGTGATTTCTTGGTCGCCATCTTGCCCCTTCTTCTTATCTTCAGATGTTGCTCAGACAAAAAACGTTTGTCATCCCGAGCGCAGCGAGGAATCCTGATTTCCGCCCGCGACGCCGCTAGGACTGACAGACTGCAACTCCGGTCCTTCGCCTCGGAACACTCGGCCAATACCGCGCACAATGCGGCGCATGGGGAATACTCTTTTGTCATCCGCAAGGAATATTTCGCCCATTCGCCGGCTGCGATAGTACCAACGCTTGAGCAGAGCGAGATGCTCCATAGTTTCGATCACCGGCGGCGTTTTCGCTGGTTGAAACGCGTCGAGAATGGTTTGCACACGCGATTCCATGGATTGCGATTTGGTGTGTTCAGCCGTTTGGATGCAGAATGTCTGCGGACCGTAAATAAACCCGCATTCAACCCGAAAAAAGTTGACCGAATCCGGGAGATGACAAGGCTGAATGATCAGCGCAGAAAAGCGGTCGAGGCGGCGAATGATCTCGGGGAATTGGCTCACGATCGGTTTCAGTTTTTCCAGTCTTACATGAATCGCAGCAGCCTCTTCGAATGCGAGAGTTGACGACGCACGATCGCGCTGCACCGACAATTCCCGGGCCAGTGATTCTCCGCCGGAATCGAAATAGGCCTGCACCCGCGCCACCTCGGCGGAATACTCCTGCTCGCTGCAGCCCTTGAAACACGGCGCCAGGCACATCTTCATCTCCGAATAGATGCAGCCGGGAAACTTGGGGTCGGGATGCAGATCGTCCACGCAGCGCCGCATCTTGAAGAAGTCCAGGGAATCGTTCATAAACTTCTCGGCGGCAGTCCTCGAGGCAAAGGGACCGTAATAAAGTGTGCGGCCCTTGAGTCGTCCCAGTCGCGTAGTGATAGAAGGGCGTGGATACTCATTTTCGAGATGCAGCTTTACGAGCGGAGCAAAGCGGAACCGCAGGCGGTGGGAGTAACTGCCGGGGAAAGTGGAACGAAGAACATTGTAAAGAACGAACCTGGACTCGAAATCAGAACCGGTCGGAGTGTACGCTATCGAGCGCACGCGATGGCGTAGGCTGAGCTTCTTAGTGCCTTCTTCTACTGGACCCAGTAGTCGTTGCAATCGGCGGCGAAGGTTTGCTGTCTTGCTGACATAAGGCTCGGCTTGTGCATCCTCGCTGCGCAACGAAAATACAGCGGGAGAGGCGGGTACTGTGGAAAACATTTCCACGTCACGTCCGGGCGCGAATGCAAGGAACTCGGTCAGCACAGTTTCATTCTAGTGCTGATTCGAGGAAAATCCACGATAGAGACGACGAGGACCTCTTTCCTGATCCGTGGAGATCGGTACAGATCCGTAGCAAGGGAAAGCTACCGGTAGCTAGCGCTGCGGAATTTCTGGCGGAAGTCTTCCCCTTCCATCTTTATGATGCGGCACATTTCGTGCAGGCGGGAGCGCATGCGCTCTCCGATGCGGTCGCCCAGACTTTCAGCGCGCGCTGCCGCTCTTACCGCCGATCCTCCGTTTGCGCTGCCGGCAGGCTGGTCTTCAAAGTTCGTGGTGATGATGGTCGTGCGGTTGTCGTTATAGCGGGTATTCAGAATCAGGCTCACCGTGTCCCAGACCCATTCGGTAGGTTTCACTGCACCCAATTCGTCGAGCACGAGGACGTCAGCTTCAAACACGGGACGGAGAACGTCCAGTTCGGTAGTCTGAACGGTAGCGTTATAAGAGTTCTGAATTTCTTTCAGC
This sequence comes from Candidatus Deferrimicrobiaceae bacterium, assembly GCA_035654555.1. GTDB lineage: Bacteria > Acidobacteriota > Terriglobia > Terriglobales > Acidobacteriaceae > Sulfotelmatobacter. Next base: position 5,660 of record DASRWO010000190.1, read on the forward strand.
AGTTCGCGGTAGTCGTAAAAGAGGCAGGAAATTCCTTTGATTAGGATGAGTTCCTTCGTAATACCGACTGCCAGATGAGTCTTGCCCGTCCCAATCTTGCCGATGATCAGCAGTCCCGTGCCATCCCGAGGATCGTATTCTTGCGCGAACTTAGCGGCGGAAAGATGGGCGAACGCCAACGAAGGATGAGCCCCGGGAAAGTCTGTGGTGTAGCTGGCAAGCTCGCAATGCTCGTATCTCTTGGGGATGCGCGCTGCTCCCAGCAATGTCTGATTCCGCGCCCGCAATTGGCAGTCGCAACGCGTCACGCGACGGTCCTTGGGCGCGCTGGGCCTCGCGGGAATCGTCTTCCACCCCGTCCCTTCGCACAGGGGACAAACATCAGCAGCTGTGTTGACCGTTTTCAGATCGCTTGGACCTCTCTTGGGGAAAACTCCATCTTCTGACTTTGCACCCTCACCCCTGCTTCCCGCAAGTGTCAAACGCTGGAGCTTTGTGCACAACCTGTGCAGGCGACCAAAGGGCTGTGGATCGATGAGGAAATCCAGTCTGGCCGAAAGCCGCGCGCTTAGCCCCACTCCGGGACCGGGGGGTGCAGAACGGGCTTCCGGCGCGGATTTTCACAGTTGACATTTCTCCCGGAGAGAGGAAAATACCTTCCGTCAGGTTTCCCAACTCAGACATGAGCTTTTGTCCTCCCGGTATTTGTGCTGGGTATGAACGAGACCTGCGAGGAGAAACTATGAATAAGGCCGATCTGGTTGACAAGATCGCGGGCGCTTGCGAAATCAGCAAAGCGCAAGCAACAACTGCGATTGACACTGCTGTGAGCAGCATTACTGGTGCTTTGCGAAAAGGGGATCGAGTAGCTCTGATAGGTTTCGGCACGTTTTCGATATCGCAGAGAAAGGCGCGGAACGGGCGCAATCCGCAAACCGGCGCCACGATCAAGATTGCTGCCCGCAAGGTCGCGAAGTTTTCCCCCGGGGCCGAGTTGAAGAAAGCGGTAAACAAGAAGTAAGTCGAGGAATCGTAATCACGAAAGCGGCAGGGGGTCGGCCCTGCCGTTTTTGCTGCCCGCTGGAAACGAAAAATGCGCTTGCAGCTACAATTGGCCTGAATATGATTGCTCATCTGCGCGGAATCTTGTTATCCAAGCATCCCAACCAACTTGTGGTGGAGACGGCGGGGGTCGGTTATGAAGTGAACATCAGTGTGCCTACTTTTTCTGATCTACCCGGCGACGGCTCGGAGGTTGCGCTGCACATCCACACTCATGTGCGGGAGGATTCATTCGCGCTTTACGGATTTCTTCGCGCAGCCGAGAAACAATTGTTTGAAAAGCTGATTACCGTGAGTGGCATCGGACCCAAATTGGCTATCACGATCCTAAGCGGGATGGCAGCGGACGAAATGGTGGGCGCAATCCGGGGCAATGATCTGGCTCGACTAACCAAGATTCCGGGCATCGGCAAGAAAACTGCCGAGCGCATGGTCCTGGAATTGCGCGACAAATTGCCCGCCAATATAGGTAAATCCACGCCAACTGTTCCTGTGCTGAGCGGCATGGAAGAAGATGTTCTATCCGCGCTGACGAACTTGGGATATCAGCGCGCGGCGGCCGAAAAGGCTTTGACCGCAGCGCTCAGGAATGCCCCGATCAATGTCGCCAAGGCCGGATCGTTCGATGTTATGTTCCGCCAGGCGCTTGCCGGACTGTCGAAGTAATTGCCAGAGCGAAGGCGGATTAAGACGTTAGCCCGCGCGCCGCGAAGCGTGATCACCCACGAATTGATAGGGACCGGAATGGGTTAGTTTGCTCACAGTATCAAGCCAGATTTCCCCGCCGATTTTTCGCCAACGTAAGCAGAAGGAATAATCTTCGCTCAGATAAGTGCCCGTCTCACGGTCGATGATGCAATCGAAGAGTGCAAATAGATTCGAGCTCTGCACCTCGTCGCATCGCGAGCCTGACATAGGTAGGCCATGCACACGGTTGAAGTGAGTTTCCGGATAAGCGGCAACCATTCGCTCCAACGCACTGCGGCGGATCAACTGAAAACCGCCACCAGCATAAATTGCCGTGGCGAACTCCTTTTCCTGTTTACGTTCAGCGGCGTTACAGAAGGTTCCCACATAAGACAGCGCACTCTGGCGAATGCTTTCACCGCCGTTCACGCAGCGCTGGGGAATCAGATCCCAGTCGATCGACTTCAGCGGATAGAGCGCTCCCGTGAAATCCTTGTCAAATCGAAGCAATCGCTCGACCTGCTGCGGCTCGAAGCTGATGTCGGCGTCGACGAAGAACAGATGAGTGGCTCTGGCCTCATCCAAGAAAGCAGCAACCAGGGTGCTACGCGCCCTTGAGATGAGCGCATCATAGCCTGCAAGCGATAGCGAGACGTTGAAGCCCGCCGATTTCGCATAGCTCATGAGTCTTATCACCGACAGCATGTAGCTTTGGGTGACCATGCCACCGAAGCAGGGAGTTGCGATGATGATCAAGGGCCTGGACATGGACTTTTGGTCAGGCCCAATCCGAAATAGAGTTGTCTGCGTTCTCCGAACTTGGCTGTTCAGTTGATTTCTTCCGCCTTGATTGTTCTTGACTCTGCTGCTTTTGCTCTTGATCGCGGGATCCCAGTTTCACGATGCAGTCTTCTTCGGAGTCAGCTTGTCCCGCCAGTTTTGAGGCAGACTCTAGCAACTTTTTTCGCGTGCGCTCAATTTCCCGTTCGGCAGCGGCTTTTTCCGCGGCGTGAAGGCTATCCAGTTGCATCTTTGGATTGATTTGATTGGGGTGAATGTGCATGGCTATGCTCCTTCGCGCAGTGACTTCGCAGCACTTTACGGTCCCCGCGCTCCGCAGGAACTTGGAATTTCGTCGAGCATATGGCGTGCCTAAGAACTTGCCCCCACGCCCAAAGTGCCAGAACTCAGGTTCCTTTTCAAACCCTTTCATCCGCCGGTCGGACAAGAACCGCAACCTTACGCCGCGGATGACAGAAAATGTATATTGAGGATTGCAATTCTGCCGCGGAGTAGGGTTTCCGTCCAGCTTACGCCCGTGATCCTTCGCAAGGACTTTGCAACTTTACATGTTAATAATTCTCTATGTTGGGCTAAGTGTAGCTGTAATAGGAACTCTCTCTTCGGCGGTATTTCTCGGTCTAGCAATGGTGGGAGTTTTTCAATTTCATGCCGAGGCTCGGAGACAGATTCGCTCCGTGCCAGAAGATGCGCAGTTGCCTCCGGTTTCCATTTTGAAGCCCGTTCATGGGTTGGAGGCGCAACTGAAGGAAAACATCGAGAGTTTTTTCCAGCAGGATTATCCGAATTACGAAATTTTGTTCGCCGCAGATAGGGCGGACGATCCTGCGCTCGCAGTGGTTCGCGAAGTTTCTGCGCGCTACCCACACATCCAGACGCGCGTTCTGGTCACCGGCACGCCCTGGCCTAATCCCGTGGTCTATGGATTTCATTGCATGGCAGAGGCGGCGGCGCATGAGATTCTGGTTACGACCGACAGTGACGTGGAAGTCGACTCGAGCTATTTGCGGGAGATCGTGCCACCATTGCTCGATCCGCGAGTTGGTATGGTGACGTGCATATATCGTGGAAAAAACGCAGCGGGATTTTTCTCCGGCCTAACGGCCATCGGCATGTCGGTGGAAATGACGGGGGGAGTGCTGGTGGCAAATCTGCTCGAAGGTATGAGGTTTGGATTAGGGCCGACGACCGTGGTACGCAAAGATTCACTCGCCGGCATCGGCGGCTACACGGCGTTGAAGGACTACATTGCTTACGACTTCGCGATCGGCAACCTAATGGCAAAGGCTGGTTACCGCGTCGTTCTCTCCGGACACGTCATCGATCATGTGGTGAATCAGAAGTCATTCCGCCGCATGTGGCAAAACCAATTGCGCTGGGCGCAAACCACGCGTTACTCCCGCCCGAAAGGACACTTCGGAAGTGGGCTCGTCTTCGCCATGCCTTACGGATTATTGGGATTTATATCCTCCGCGCTTTTGGGACATTGGCGAATGGGAGTTCTCTTGCTGCTAGCGGCTATGCTAAACCGTTTGGCTGAAGCGTGGCTCGTAGGCTGGACGGTGGTTCGCGATAGGAATATCCGGCGAGCGCCCTGGCTTTATCTCCTGCGTGACTTGCTCGGCTTTGCGGTTTGGTTTGCCAGCTATTTGAACCTGCGTTACGTTTGGCGCGACAGTCGCTTTGAACTACGTGGAACGCGAATCGCGTTGCGGCAAACATCTTCGGATCAAAACTAAATTTTTTACTTACTTCGGTTGGAGGTTCGATTGCAGGTTCTGGTTACGGGTGCGGCTGGGTTTATCGGCAGCAACATGGTGGATCGCCTTCTCTCTGCGGGCCATTCGGTTGTCGGATTCGATAATCTGTCAACCGGGCAGCTGCGATTCCTGGAAAGTGCCGCGACTCATCCTAAGTTCGCTCTGCACGAGGCAGACCTGCTCGACCGGGATAGCCTGGTCCGCGCGATGGAAGGAGCGGAACTCGTGGTCCATTTCGCGGCCAATGCCGACGTGCGCTTCGGTACCGATCATCCGCGAAAAGATCTGGATCAGAACACCATCGCAACCTGGAACGTACTGGAGGCCATGCGCGAGCAGGGTTGCAAACGAATCGTCTTTTCGTCCACCGGTTCGGTGTATGGCGAGCCGGATATTTTCCCGACTCCAGAAACATGTCCGTTTCCCATTCAAACTTCACTTTATGGCGCATCCAAGCTGGCCGCGGAAGGCTTGATCCAAGCCTATTGCGAAGGTTTCGGAATGCAGGGCTACATCTTTCGATTTGTATCGATCCTCGGTGAGCGCTACTCGCACGGACACGTATTTGATTTCTATCACCAACTCGCCGAGCATCCCGAACATCTCGATGTCCTCGGAAATGGACATCAGAAAAAATCTTATTTGTACGTGCAGGATTGTATTGATGCCGTTCTGCTCGCTCTCGAAAAGGCCAACGGCAAAATTAACGTCTTCAATCTGGGGACCGACGAATATTGCGAAGTGAACGACTCCATTGGCTGGATCTGTGAGCATCTTGGACTGCATCCGAAGCTGACCTACTCAGGCGGCGAGCGCGGTTGGATCGGGGATAGTCCGTTTATCTTTTTAGATTGTTCGAGGATCCGCGCCCTGGGCTGGCGACCGCGGTTCACTATCAGGCAAGCTGTCTTGGCCACCATCAAATTTGTGAGCGCGAACGTCACTGTAGCGAAGCCGGAGATTTAGATACGTTATACTTACCCGCCCCGGAAGCGAATGGAGCTGGAGAGCTGGTTTGATCATCACCCGAAGTCCATTGCGAATTTCACTCGGTGGAGGCGGCACCGACCTTCCTTCGTACTATCGAAAACACGGCGGATTTGTTTTATCCGCAGCCATCAATCGTTACGTTTACATCACCATCAACGAGGCCTTTCGCCCACGGATTATTTTGAAGTATTCCAGACTGGAAGACGTGGAGCGGTGGGAGGAGATTCAACATCCCATCATTCGTGAAGCCCTTAAGCTCACTGGAATTATGGGGCCGTATCTCGAGATCGTGAGTCTCTCCGACATTCCCGCCGGGACAGGGCTGGGTTCTTCGGGAAGTTTTACGACGGCGCTCCTGCGCGCGCTGCACACGATGAAGCGAAACTTTGTGCCTCCAAAGGAATTGGCTGAACAAGCCTGTCACATTGAAATCGATGTGTTGAAAGAGCCCGTGGGCAAGCAGGACCAATACATCTCGGCATTCGGCGGCATCACCTGCTTCGAGTTCCTTCCGGACGACGCTGTGATTACCGAACCTTTAAAGATTGCCGCTGAAACGTTGGCCAATCTTGAAGACAGCTTACTGCTCTTCTTTACCGGTGCGTCGCGCTCAGCAGCGGAAGTCTTACGCGACCAGGATGCGCGCACTCGGGACGATGTTGCCGAGATGTTGGAAAATTTGCATCTCACTAAACGACTGGGCCACGAAAGCCGCGATGCTCTGGTAAACGGGAATTTGCGCAAATTTGCCGAACTCATGCACATTCACTGGGAACATAAAAAGAAACGCTCGCCCGGTATGAGCAGCAGCTTCATCGATGAAATGTACGAACTGGCGCGCGCGCATGGTGCGCTGGGCGGCAAATTAATTGGTGCCGGCGGCGGCGGATTTCTCATGCTCTACACCGAGAACAAAACTCGACTTCGCTCTGCGATGAGAAATGCCGGACTGCGGGAGGTTCGAATGCAGTTCGATTTCAGCGGTACTTCCGTTCTGGCGCATTCCTAGAAACCTATGCTACCTGTAGCCATTCTTGCCGGCGGCTTGGCAACCCGCTTAGGACCGCTGACTGAGAAAGTCCCGAAGTCTCTTATCCTGATCCACGGAGAACCCTTTGTTGCGCACCAGTTGCGGCTGCTGCAGGGCCGAGGGATCCGACGTGTCATACTGTGCGTTGGCCATCTCGGCGAACAGATCGAGCGGGTCGTCGGCAATGGCCGGGCGTTCGGAATTGAGGTCACATACTCTTTTGATGGCCCTACGCTGCTGGGCACGGCTGGAGCTATTAGAACCGCACTGCCTAATCTTGGCGAAAGTTTCTTCGTGATTTATGGTGACTCCTATCTGGCTTGCGACTATCGAGCGATTGAGCAGGAATTCTTGCGGAGCCGCAAGTTGGGATTGATGACAGTGTTTCGCAATGAGGGACGGTGGGATACCAGCAATGTGGAGTTTGAAGAAGGCCGGATTTTAGAGTACAGCAAAAAGAATCGGACACCGCGGATGCGCTACATCGATTACGGACTCGGCGTTTTTCAGGCGGAAGCCTTCGCCCGAACCGGCGCCACTGATCTGGCGGATGTTTACGCAGCATTACTTCAAGCCGGCGAGTTGGCTGCGATAGAAGTGACGGAACGCTTTTACGAGATGGGTTCGCCAACCGGATTGCAGGAGATGAAGACCTTTCTGACTCTACGCGGAGATGTTCAAAGATGAGCAGTTCGGATGTTCCTCAAGAGAGCTTCGCCGCGCGTTTTCTTGCTGAAGCTAATGAGATCATCGCAAAGCTGAACCTGGCGAGCATTGAAAAAGCAGCCGACCTTCTGGCCAGCACTCGCAAAGCCGGAGGCCGGCTGTTTATTCTCGGCGTAGGCGGGAGTGCGGCCAATGCCTCGCACGCCGTCAACGACTTCCGCAAGATCGCAGGCATCGAAGCTTACGCGCCCACCGACAATGTGTCCGAACTGACGGCGAGGGCCAATGATGAAGGCTGGAGTTCCATCTTCGACGGCTGGCTCAGGGTCAGCCGCCTGCGCCAAGACGATCTGCTGCTCATTCTGTCGGTCGGCGGCGGAAACCTTGAACAGAATGTAAGCCCGAATCTGGTAGCTGCCTTAGATTATGCGAAATCGGTGGGGACGAAGATTATCGGCGTAGTTGGCCGCGACGGTGGCTATACCGCGAAGGTTGCCGACGCTTGCGTGCTCATTCCGACCGTAAATCCTGCACACACGACACCGCACACAGAAGCTCTTCAGGCGGTCATCTGGCATCTTCTGGTTTCGCATCCGGCGGTCAAGTTGCAGTCGACCAAATGGGAATCGATGGTATCGTCCGGCAAACGCCGTGCTGTGTTTCTCGACCGCGACGGTGTGATCAACAAGGCTTTTGTTCGCGACGGCAAGCCGTTTCCTCCGCCGAGTCCGCAGGAACTGGAAGTGCTTCCTGGCGTTCCGGAGGCTTTGCAGGAGCTGAAATCACACGGCTACGTGTTGCTTGTGGTAACGAATCAGCCCGATGTCGGTCGCGGAAAACTATCCCGCAAGACGCTTGACGAGATGCACCAGGGTTTGCGTGCACAACTTCCGCTCGACGACATTCTCGTCTGTTGCCACACCGATGAGGACAATTGCGACTGCCGCAAGCCCATGCCGGGGATGCTTCTGGAAGCGGCGCGCAAGCACAGCATCGATATCGCCAACAGCTTTATGGTCGGCGATCGATGGCGAGATATTGAGGCGGGTTATAATGCGGGATGTAAGACTATTCTTATTGATTACGGTTATTCGGAAAGACCTCCAGACCGGGAGCCGGATTTTCGCGTGAGTTCTCTTCGCGAAGCGGCCGACTGGATTATCCGTTCCACGCCAAAAGGAGTTCGTACTGCATGAAGTCTGTCGGGGACCTGCGCGTGCAAATTTTCGCCGACGGGGCTGATAAGGCAAGCATGCTGGAACTCTACCGGCAGCCCTATATCAAAGGCTTTACCACGAATCCAACGTTGATGCGAGCCACTGGCGTTGCTGATTACCAGGGATTCGCGCTCGATCTGCTCGCAACCATTCAGGACCTTCCGATCTCGTTCGAAGTGTTTGCCGACGACGAGACCGAGATGGAAGATCAAGCGCGGCACATCGCGGCGTGGGGCAAGAATGTCTTCGTAAAAGTCCCCGTGATGAATACAAACGGCGCGCCGACCTACGATCTTGTGCGCACGCTCTCCTCGGACAGAATTAAATTGAATGTGACCGCTCTGCTCACGCTGGAACAGGTGCGGCACGTCTGTTCTACGTTGAAAGGAAATGCGCCTGCTTATGTTTCCGTCTTCGCTGGCCGTATCGCGGACACAGGCCGCGACCCCATCCCGCTGATGCGCGAAGCGGTGTCCATGGTCAACGACGTGAAGGCACAGCTAATCTGGGCAAGTCCTCGTGAAGTGTTGAATGTTTTTCAGGCGGATGAGATCGGTTGCCACGTGATCACCGCCACGACCGACATCCTTAAGAAGCTCCCGTTGGTAGGTAAAGACCTTCTCGAGTTCTCGCAGGAAACCGTGCAAATGTTTCGCAGGGACGCCGTAAAGTCTGGTTACTCTTTGCAAACTCTGAAACGCGAATTCCAATCGGCTCCCGCCGATAGGAATATTTGATTCAGGAATGGTTGGTAAAAATGACCTTGCCTGACGCCTCGCTCGCGACATGCAGCGGTCCTGGCAGCAACGCTTCCACTGTGGCGCGTTCGTACTCCGGCACGAAGAGAAAAACGCGTTGGGAAGAATTCCACGCTCGCAGCAGATCCTGATCATTGATAAAAATGTGTGGCGCATCAGGATAAGTCGATCCCCACCACATAGAAGTGGTATTTCCATTCACCAATTCGATCGGCCGCCGTAAGTAGAAAAGCAACGACGAACCAAAGGACTGATCACCGTAAATCATCACTCGATCAGTTGGCCTGAGTTCGGGGGCGATTTGGCTGGCCATAATCTGCGATCCCAGGAAAGGATCGAAGCGCACGAGTGCGATGTGTGCGGCAATCAGGAAGACGGCCATGGTGGCCGCGGTCGTCCAGGTCGCTGCAAGTTGCGCTCCGCGGCGGCGCAACCAGAAAGCAAGTGCCGGACCGATCAGGAAGATTACTGCTGCGAGGATCGCAGGGAGGCGCAACGCAGCAAACGACTCCCCTGTCAGGTCGAGCATGTGGCCCATGGAAAGCGTTTCGGCCTCCAGGTTTGGCTTTGCGAGTACCGTGCCTATGTCAGGGACAAAGGGCAGCTGCCGCGAACTCCACAAACCAGCCGCAAGCACTGCAGAAATCGCGATGCAGATTACGGCGAGCACCCCCGAGGTCCATACCAGCCAGCGCCGCGAGCCGGATTCTTCCTGGCTTGCGAGCTTTTCCGCAATCAGCAGCAGGATCGGGAAATACGCGGGAAATGTGTAGTACTCCTGATTAGTGGAAAACGAGAAAAAGACAAGCGTTACTCCGGCCCAGGTCAGGCAAAGTAATTCCGTTCGCGATCGGAAGTTCAGTGGCGCCCGTGGGGCTCTAAGTGTGCCCAGCCTCCGCCGCGCCATCCAATCGGCAATCGGCCGCCGCAGCGCGACTGGCAAATACAAACTCCAGGGGAACAGCCACACTAGATGAAGCGTCCAGTACAGAGAATCGGTTTGTTTGTTGTAGTCCTTGGGAATTCGCTTGCCCAGGAACCGCATGAAATGTTCATTTACGAAGTAGAACCAGAAGAAATGTGGATTGCGGATGCCAGCCAATATGTGCCATGGCGCGGCGATTGCCAGAAACAACAAACTACCCGTGAACAAACGGAACTCCCGCCAGCGACGCCACTCACCGCTGATCGCGACGTACAACAATAGCGCCAGGCCGACAACGACGATCGCCAGCAGGCCCTTGGTTAGCACCGCCAGAGCCACACAGGCATAGCCTCCATACCACCGCCAAGCGTCGCCATCTTCCAGCGCCGTCGCAAAGCAATAGAACGAAGCCGCTATGAATAAACTGAGAATGGATTCCGGGATGAGGATGCGCGTGAAGAGATAACATCCGGCGGCCGTTGAAATGAATAGTCCCACATAGATCGACGCGCGGTGGTCGAACGCGCGCCGCGCCCACCGCATGGCCAGCAAAACCAACAGCAACATCGAGACCGCAACCAGAAGATGTGCAGCAAACTCATTGACGCCGAAAAAGAAATAGCTTAGTGCGACCACCCAGTACATCAGCGGAGCTTTTTCCAGATAACGGTTACCGTTAATTTTCAGCGTGACGAAATCATGTGTCGCCAGCATCTCGCGCGCCGCCTCAGCGTGAGTCGAATCCGCATCGTCCTGGAGGCCGGGAGAAAACAACGACCCCACATACACCACGGCGAATAACAGTAGCACTCCAGCAATAGAAAAACTCGCAAACCGGGAAGGTCGCGCGGAAACTGCATAGATTGAGGAAGAGCTTTTAATGGTCAATGGAACAGAGTCCTCGGATCAAACGCCAACACTGCACCGCAACGTTCGAAGGCAAGAGCACTGTAATGAATTTATCACCCCGGAGCCGCGCATCTTCAAAGCTACAACTCCGCTTCTACTCGATTCTAAATTTTGCTATATTAGCGTTTGAATCTGATTGCATTAAAACTCTCCATCAGCCAAGACCGGGAGTGGACGTTGCGCTGGTTTTTCTGCCTTCTTTTTTTACCCGTGCTGGCTGTCATTCCGTGCCACGCGGCTGCCCCCACCGATTATTACAACCATGTAGTGTTCGACAATAGCATCACGCCCGACTACTACTATTACAGCAGCGGCAGAGCGGTCTTTCCCAGCACAATTGATTTATTGTCGGGATCGCTTCCCGTGGAAAAGAAGAATTTCTTCACCGCCCCCAACGCCCTGCGCCTGCAGTGGCGCTCTGTCGCGGGCGGAAGCTGGGAGTCGGAAGTGCGTGTGGTCAGCATGCGCAACCGGCCGACTGATTTCCACGGAGACACTCTGTATATCTGGTGCTATTCGGCGGAGCCGATTGCTGCGGCGGACTTGCCATTCTTGCAATTGGAAGATGAGCAACACGATTTCACGGTCCCCGTGAAGCTGGGTGCTGGCGACGGTGACATTCCCGCCAAGCGATGGTTTCAGCTCAGGCTGCCGCTTAGCGAATTTGAGACTGCCTCCATCCATCCTTTTGAGGCGCGCGAACTTCACAGCCTCTACTTCAGCCAGGGCGCCGCGGACGACAAGCCGCATACTCTGATCATCGACGAGATCAAGATCGACGACAGAAGCGAAGCCTCACCGCTCGCGCCAGAATTGAGAAGCCTTCCTCGATCCCCCAAGAATGTGCAAGCCAAAGGCTACGACCGTCACATCGACATCAGTTGGGATCCGGTGAAGGAAAGTAATTTACAAAGCTACGCAATTTATCGCTCAATCGACCGACACAAGTTTCAGCCCATCGGCATTCAGGCTGCCGACATCGATCGCTACACGGATTTCATCGGACGTTCAGGGGTAAAGGCGACCTATAGAGTTAAGGCGGTCGATCGTTCGTATCGGCAATCCGCTCTTTCGGCGCCAGCTACCGCCTCAACCCGGGAAATGTCGGATGATGAGCTGCTTACCATGCTACAGGAGGGTTGTTTCCGTTACTACTGGGAAGGCGCACATCCAGTCGCAGGCGCGACGCTTGAAAATATTCCGGGTGACGAGCGCATCGTTGCCACTGGAGCTTCGGGATTCGGCATTATGGCGCTCATCGTCGGCGTGGATCGCGGCTTCATCACGCGCGAGCAAGGCATGGAACGCCTTTCTCAAGTTTTGGATTTTCTCGAGAAAACGCCTCGCTACCACGGTGCCTGGGCGCACTTTCTGAATGGCTATACCGCTCAGACGATGTTGGTGTTTGGAATGTTCGACAACGGCGGCGATCTAGTGGAAACGTCATTCTTAATGGAGGGGCTTCTGGCCGCGCGGCAATACTTCAAAGGCGATAGTGAAGTCGAGCAGAGCATCTTTCAGAGGATCACAAAACTCTGGGAAGGTGTTGAGTGGGATTGGTACCGCAAAACTCCAGAGAATAGTGCGCTGCTATGGCATTGGTCGCCCCAGTGGTCCTGGTTCATCGATCACCGGCTCACCGGCTTCAACGAGACTATGATCACCTACCTGCTCGCGATTGCATCGCCTACGCATGGAGTTCCTGCAAGTCTTTACTATACGGGTTGGGCGGGACAATCAGAGGCCGCGAAGGCCTACCGCAGCGGATGGTCGGGAACGACGCAAGGGGATCAATACATCAACGGCCACACCTATTATGGAATCAAGCTCGCGGTGGGCGAGGGCACGGGCGGTCCATTGTTTTTCACGCAATATTCGTTC
>DASRWO010000191.1:0-7106 GCA_035654555.1 Candidatus Deferrimicrobiaceae bacterium
CGGGGTACAGGCTCCGGTGGCACCATTTAAGGACGCCATCTCCGGCTTGAAATTTCCCAATTTCTTCAGCCCACTCAATCCGCTGATTCAACCCAGCTTGATTTTCCCGGTCCCCGCGGAATTCAGGCCCAATCTTCCCCATGTCTCTATCATTCGTCCATTAACCGATAAATTTGCAGGGGCAGTGGCGACGATCAAGAGCTTCACCGCCGACGGACTCTTTGTTGGCCAGAGCCAGAAGTTCCTCAGCCTATTGCTGACTATGGCTGCCGAAGCCGATGCTGCCGTGCGCGGAGCGTAATCACCTGAACCCAATCGTCCGCTCTTTTGGGTTGCTGTAGTCGAGTGGCGCCGCGCCTTAACACGCGCGGCCTCGCCCCCTTAAACCGACCACCTAATTGTTAGCACGTCATTCGACGGGAAACGAGGAGCACATGTTGGAAGGACTGTTTCAGCCAATGCATTTGTTGATCATTTTCGGAATTGCCTTGCTCGTGTTTGGGCCTAAGAAACTCCCCGAATTAGGCAAAGGAATCGGAGAGGGAATCCGTGGCTTCAAGTCAGCTATGAAGGCTGAGGACGAAACATCGGCCAAGCCGACAACAACCGCTGCCAACGATCAGAGTCTCACCAAGGGGTGAACCGTGGGATTTGGCTCAGAAATCCTTTTTGTACTGGCGCTCGGACTCCTGGTATTGGGTCCGAAGCGCCTGCACATACTACTGGGACAGGTGGCACGAGCGAAAGCCCAATTTGAAGAGGCGGCCCGCGGATTCAAGTCTCAGCTAACCGAAGAACTTGATGTGCCGCAGGGGGACGACAAACCAGATGGTATGCATGAATTCGTTAGCAGCCACGAGCGCAACATGCCGAGTTGAGCGTCATTACCGATCATCCAGCCCGGTTAGCTGCCTGCTCTCGGGTTGAAGATGCTCCGCCAATATTGTGATCGAGCTGCCCCAGATCGACGCGGTGATCATTTTCGATCTCGTCTACCAATCGCGTGTATCCTTGGCTCGCAGGATTGCGGCTAGCGATCGCTTGTCACAAAGGCTGAGATGGGCTATCGCCGGTTGTCGTATTATTACATTCGCGAAAGCAGTTGGCACCGTGGCCGGAAGTAAGGAATCGAGGTCCAATGGTTACACGACGGAGATTCCTTGCCAGCACAGCCGGCACCATAGCTGCAGCACGTCTTCATGCACTCGGCCAAAGCAAGGTCCGGGTTGCCCTCGTCATTCCCATGGAAGCGAGTGGTCCTCGCATGCCGATCGACTTCGTCGGGCTGTCTTATGAGGTGCAACAACTCTCGGACCCGAGCTTCTTTTCCGCGCAGAACAGCGGGCTCATTCGCGAGTTCAAAGCGCTCTCGTCGGCCGGCGTTCTGCGTCTTGGAGGCAACACCAGTGAGTTCGCTTACTGGAAAGCTGCGCCTGATTCTCCCGAACCAGAACACCCTCAAGTCCGTGAGATCGTGGGTGAGCCGAAGGCGCACTATTACGCAGTGACGGCCGAGGCAGTCAAGAAGCTAGCAGAGTTCCTCCAAGCCACGGGTTGGAACTGCATCTATGGCATCGGCATGGGGACGAACACCCCGGCACGTGCCGCGGAAGAAGCGGCTTTTGTAGCCGAGGCGCTGGGCGACCGCCTTCAGTATTTTCAGATTGGAAACGAAGCGGATCTATTTGACCGACACCTGCGTGATCCGAAGACATGGTCGGCCAAGACGTATCTCGAAGAATGGCTCACGCTTGCGCGCGCTATCGCAGCTCGGGTGCCTACAGCAAGATTTGGCATGCCTGATGTTGCGGCCAATTCGTCATGGCTGACCGAGATTGCGGATCAGTGGCCTTCGATCCAGGCTCCGCCTCACGTGACGACAATGACCCATCATTATTATTTTGGTGGGCCAGCGACGAACCCCGACGTCAACATTCCGAACCTGCTGAAACCGGCGACGATGCAAAGAGTGCAGAACACGGCGAATATCGCAGGCGCCGCAGCCGGCAAGATCGGCGCACGCGTGCGCATGACCGAAGGCAACACCTGCTATCGCGGAGGCAAGCCAGGTGTTTCCGATGTGTTTGCTGCTGCGCTTTGGGCGGCCGACTATTCGCTGCTGCTCGCTAGTAACGACTACTCCGGCGTCAATCTGCACGGCGGTACGGGCAAATCTGTGGCCAATTCAGTTGGCGGATCTCTACCCGGCGACGCGCTTCTACAGGCGAATGGTGAAACTCCTGAACAGATTGCCGCGCATCCACATCCTTTCTATACACCGATTGCTACGTTTGGCTCGGACTATGCATTGGAACCGGTTGCATACGGGCTCAAGTTTGCAGGCTCATTCAGCGGCGGAACACTCTTGAAGACCGATTTATCGACGAAGCTGCAGGCTGCAGGAGTCAATGCAACGGCCTATGCCGCGAAACTGCCAGACGGCCATACATCGGTGATCATTCTAAATAAGGATTCGGCCGCGGACATCGAGATTGAATTCGACTTTGGCCGCGTGAGTGGCGCGGTGGAAACCGAAACACTACAGGCCCCCGCACTCGACAGCCGCGAAGCCCACATCACAAAATCACCGAAGACCGACTCCCTCAAGCAGGGCAGGTGCTCCGTCATTGTTCCCCATGCTACGGGATTACGAGTGACACTGACGTAAATGGATGGTCCGTTCCACTTCATTTGTGAATGGGTTTAAATTCGAAATACGCTAGATTCATGTTGCCGTTCGTCAATATGTGTACGGTGAGAATGTTTTTGCCTTGGTTGAGATCGACTTTGAAAAGTTGCGGCGTCAAATTCCAGTGGTGCCATTGGCGCCAGGCCACCGGGTCTGCAGGATCATTTGTAGTCGTGATCTGCAGAGGTCCGGTTGCGTCCGTTCCGTTCATATCCACTGAAATTGTTCCCCCACGATTCGATGTGTAAAGGAAATCGGCGGTGTAGGTTCCCGACCGTTTCACATCTACCGTAACGTTGAACCACTCTCCAGGTTCGGTCCAGCCAACATAGGGCAGGTCGGCGGGAGGAACAATTTTGTTGAAGGGGTTGTCGTCGATCGGCTCCGGCTTTCGGTTGAATTTGGTGTAGGAAGTATCGACGCCCTCGTGGATACGAAACTCGTTGAGATAGCTTCCATCAGCCGGATTCAACTCCCCACTGCCGTGGTTCTTGGGATCAGCGTCGTGATAGGCGACTCCTTCACCGCCCAGGTCATAGTAGGCGCACAATACCCGTCCCGGTATTTTTTGTGGGCCGCCACTATATCGAGTGTCGTTATAAGGCGATCCTTTATATTGGCTCACAAATGACTGGCAAAACGCAGTTGTCGATACCAACGCCGCGGCTATGAAGCATAGAGAAAATACCCTTCGGCTCATTCTCCAATTCTCCTCGGGACGGAGTCAGTGCCATGCATAAATCGAATGCTCCTCGAACAGATTGGGAAACAGACCGACGATTGACTGTTCTGGATAGAGAAAATATACTCGCCCGATCGATCAGGTTCCCAAGAAAATTGGCATTCTACTTCAAAGATTTGGAGCAATGGACATGAAACCGAACGACCCACCTCAGGATGCCGCTAATCAAAACCGCCGGGGCTTCCTTAAGACAGGGGCAGCATCGATTGCCGTCGGCCTCTCCGCTGGAGTGGTCGTTTCTCGCGCGGCTGGCGATGTGACATCAATCGAAAACCGTCCAGCCGCGGAAAAGTCAGTGCAGGATATGATGCCGACTCGGAATCTCGGCAAGACAGGATTTCGGGTCGGTATTTTTGGCCTGGGTGGACAGGGAGCGTTGGAGAAACACAATAACGAGAGCCAAGCTTTGCCGATAATCCAACGTGCGCTCGAATTAGGGGTGAATTATTTTGACACCTCCGCCATCTATGGAGGACCTGACAGGTGGAGTGAGCAATATCTAGGTAAGGGCCTAAAAGGCTACCGCGATCAGATTTTTATCGCGTCGAAGACCAAAGAACGAACCCGCGACGCCGCGCTTAAAAACCTCGAAGTGTCTCTGAAGCTGCTGGACACCGATCACATCGACGCCTGGCAACTGCATGATGTTGGAATTCAAGAAGACATTGACCAGATATTCGGCAAAGGCGGCGCAATAGAAGCACTGGTTCAGGCGCGCGATCAGAAAATGGTGCGGCACCTAGGCGTTACCGGCCGTTTCCGTCCTGAAGCGCTCATCGAATGCATAAACCGCTTTCCCTTTGACACAGTTCTGATGGGTGTCAATGCCGCCGACAAATACTATTACAGCTTTGAAAAAGATCTCCTTCCGCTGGCCGTTGAAAAACAGATGGGAATTATCGGAATGAAGGTGATGGCACGCGGCCGGATTCTTTCCAGTTGGACGCCGCCGCCGGTGGAAGAACAAAAACATTCATGGGAAGGCCGAGGCGCAATCACCACAATTCCAGGCACGCTGACCAAGCGGGAAACCTTCTTCTACAATCTCTCGTTACCCATCAGCACGGCAATCATCGGCTGTGATTCCGTCGAGCAGGTTGAGGAATGCGTGGAACTGGCACGTTCCTTTACCCCACTAAATCAGGCCCAGATGGCTGCTGTAGAAGCAAAAGTAGAGCCTGTTGCAAAGCAGGCCCTCTTTTTCCGGCTGATGCCACGCTGAAGAACGGCCTCACTGAAACCCGCGTTTACGGGTACGACTTCTTTAACGAGAATGAAGCCGTCCGTACTAAATCGACTGTCGGCGCGTCGCAAGGGTTCAATAAAGGTTCAATAAGCGTTCCTGAGGGGGCTTTCCGGCAGTTTCGGAGCCATCCGTGCCGAGTGTTTTCTTACGGTTACGGGAGCTGCGCTCCCTTTCACGGCGGTAACGCGGAGAGTCGAATTTTCCGAGTAGTGAACCGGGGGCTACACAAACTAGCATTGACGCGACTAGCACCACAGCTTCAGTGCCTTGGGACTGCACTGACCACGAGGGCAGCGTCGGGGGTCCGATAAGCGCCTCCGAAGGTGTTTAGGTGGCTCAAGGAGCCATCTGACCCCCTTGCTTTCAATTGCTTACGTACGCAGCGCGTCAAAATAAGAAGGCACAAATCATTCAAAGATTGCTGTGTCTCTGCCAGAAAAATTATTAGGTAACAATTCTTTGCGGTGATGCTAGCTTCGCATCCTCGTGCAGAGCAGCCGCCTTGCTCCGACGAGAGCAGGTTCATCACTAGAATCGACTTGCCGGTGGATGGTGGCACATTTTCCAGATAATCACACTGATCGCCTAGGTACTAGATGAAGGAGTTATGGCAATGGCACCGCGGAACTGACTGGGGCTGTGATTCGCTCCGCGCACCGCAGCCCGGGTTGCCCCGATGGTCTCGGTGCCAAACGATTGGCCGACTTCGTCTGCTTATCCGAAGGGCTACGCTGTGCGCAAACTAACCTAGTGGACGGCGATGGCTCAGCGCGCGTGGTTCGCCTGCCGTAACGAACCGAACGGTGAGTGAGCGATCCAGAGAGCCTGCCGATCAGGGTTCAGATGCGTGTCCTTAAGCCGCGTCGGATACTTTAGGCCGAATTTAAGCATTCGATCGAGCCCGATATGACCCATCCAAATCAGCGAAACCAGCAATGCGGAATTTTGACCGGCTCAAACCGAGGACCCAGCCAGCGCCTGTCGCCCAATGTAGGTATGCACAGCGTTATACGTCGCAGCGCCCACGCGGGCGTTCGCGGCGTAGCCGATTATCGAGAGGTCCGGCACGAGAAACAGAAGGACAAACTCGATCCAGCCACCATGGTCCCAGCGGTACCCCACCAGGCTGACGATGAGAACTGCGGCGCCTTCAAGATGGAGCGGGGTTTCGGGTTGACAGTATTGCGGCCAATACCGCGGCTTCCTCCGGTGACGATAGCGACCTTGCGCGGCGACTGCTTGCTTTGCTCTGACATTTTCTTCTCCTTTGATTCTTCGATTTATGCGGCGACTGTTGCTAACAGGGTGCGCGTCTCTGCGACGACGCGAGCTGCGAACTTCGGGTCGCACACGAGCGGGGAGCCTTGCATCGGCTGGCCGCCCTCGTCGTAGTAGACGCCGGTCCTACCTGATGTATCAGTCAGAATTTTGGTGATCACACGCGCGGCTCGCTTTGGCGTGCTCAAAATCTTTATGAAGGGCATGAGCGGCGGCACGAGCAGCGGAATGATGTATTTCGACAGAAAGCCCACGAAGGCTCCGGCGTCGCGCCCAAGGCCGGTGGCCGGAGTGAAGCCCGGTTCTACCGCGTTGACGCGCAGCCGTGGGGTCTCGCGGGCGAACACCATCATCGTGGCCAGAGTGCACTGCTTCGATGTGGCGTAGGCGTCCATGCCCGGCTTCGCGGAACCGCCCGCTTTCCACTCGCCGCGTACGCTCGCTTCCGCGGAAACATAGCGACCGCCGCGGAACCCGGCAGCCACGGCGGGTTTGCGCTCGGGGTCTTCTACGGCGGAGGCGACGAAAACGACGTTCGCACCATCGGGGAGATGCGGCATGAGCGCCTCTGTAAGCGCAAACGGGCCAAGGTGGTTCGTTGCAAATGTCATGTCCCAGCCCAGCGGGTTCTTCGTGAGGCGCTGCTGCATTATGCCCGCGTTGTTAAGAAGGCCGACGATCGGCAGCTGAAGCGCGACGATCTCCGCCGCGGCGCGCCGCACGCTCGCAAGATCCGACAGGTCGCACACGACCGACACCGCGCGCTGGCCCCTCTGCTCGATCGTCTTCTGCATCTCAGCAAGCCTTCCGCGGTCACGACCGACCAGGACAACGGTGCCGTGCTTGGCCAGAGCAAGCGCCGTGGCGCGGCCTATGCCGGAGGTCGGACCGGTGATGATGTACGCCTTGCCCGCTGATGGCTTATTCATAGAAATCTGCTTTGGCACTGTTCGCTCCTTGGGTGGCTGTCTAGACAGTCATTATTGAATAAAATAAAACTAGGCGACCAGACGCCATAGGGCGTCAAAACCGACCTTGCAGTGCTTTTTCGCCCCGATTGAATCCTGAGTCATGAAATCCATGGTTGCTTCCGCCACTGAGTTCATGAGCGCAAGAACAAAACCCATCGAAGCCCTGCGCATGGGACCATT
>DASRWO010000192.1:0-6478 GCA_035654555.1 Candidatus Deferrimicrobiaceae bacterium
CGCCACCCGGTCGTGCGATCAGCCTGACGAAGGCAGCTCTGGGGCACTTACCCGCCATTTGCCCGCCAACGGGGCGGCCTGTGGTTTTCAAAGGGTTACAGTAACGCACCAGTGCCCAGATTCATCTCCTTTGGCGCACCAATAACACTTAACGCGCGATTCGCGTAGCGGGATCCACCTACTCCTGCGACCCGGACCGTCCGTCCGGGCGCGCCAAACTCACTTGGCAGGTAAACGATCAGCACTTTTGCTGCCGCCCTTCTGCGGCACTGTGGCAAGAGCATTTTCGAGATTCTTGATCCCCTGCGGGTCTCCCTGTGCGGCGGCCTTGCGAAACCAGCGAATCGCCACATTACGATCTTGGGGCACAATCCCAGGAACGCCCTCCAGATTGTATTGGCCCAGCTGGTTCTGTGAATATGCATCCCCGAGGTTCGCGGCAGTCGTGAAGTCCATGATCGCCTCAGGCTTCTCCAGTTGCGAGTACGCATAGGCGCGCCGTGCCAGCGTCTCAGCATCGGAAGGCTTGTCCGTCAACATTATCGAGTACACGTTGATGGCGTCCGCGTACTGTTTCTGGTCGGCCATGGCATATGCGGCGCACTCGAGGCACACTATTTCTCCTCCCATCTCGATTGCTTTTCTATAGCCGTTCGCTGCGGCAGCGTAGCGGTGCGAGTCGTAGTCGGTACCGGCTTGATCGGCCACGATGACAGCTTCGAGCTTCCGTAGGGCCGCGGCCGGTAGGTTTGCCTTTTGGCATTCCTCCAAGAACGCACGCATCTGCTCCACACTGCCGCCCCATCGGGGCTCGAGCGCCAGCATGTATTTCTGCCTGACGACGAAATTGGTTGGGTCGATTCTGGTCGCGAAATCCAGAAGCTCGCGACTCTCGCCCTTACGGCCAACGCTGCTGCTTATGTCCAATGCGTGCATATAGGTGAGGAGCGGCTTCTCGTTCAGATCGGCACTGGCGTGGAAGTCCTGCAACGCTTTGTCGTAAGCCGATTCCATCCCCGTGATCTGTGTGAAACTGGTGTTGGCGATGAAGTCCTTACCACGACGTTCCTGACCCAACTTCTTGTAGTAGATGCCACGCGCGAGATGAGCGACGTACGACTTGGGAAACTGCTCGACCCACCTATCGTACTTCGGCCCGAACGCGGCAGCCGTGGCGTAGAAAACCCGAAAGGCGTCGCGCAAATCCTCACCAGAAATTGCGCCATCGACGTATTCGCGTTGTACAGATGAGAAATATTTGTCGAGCGTTGCGAACCGGTCCGCAGCCAGGAGCGCGAGCACCTGGGCCTGAGTCATAGGCGCAGCGGAGTGCGGCTGCAGGTGGGCCTCCCCAGCAGCCGGATTCGACGCGGGCGGTGGTGGATTCCAGTGTTGTGAGCAACCCTGTGCCAAAGCGAGTGTGGCGAGCAGGCTGCACCACATCGATCCCTGACTCATCGGCCCGGTCTCCTATGAAGGCTGGCGGAGAAGCTCCTCCTACCTTCTTACATTACTCGAGAGTGCCGGCGGCAACTGTCGAACCGCGCACAATTTCATTTCTCAGGTGTTCCGGTTGTCCGATGCGCCAAACAAAAACACCGAGGTGCTGTTCGGCTGGCGCGGGAGCGTGCGACGGGTTTCCTCGATCAAACCAGAGACTCGTGGTCGCTGGCGTCACTGCCGGTGGGTTGACTCCACAATGAGCTGGGGCAGCTTCGATCGTTGGGCGGTGGGCGAGGTGCCGAGGTGCGACGTCCGTGGCCGGCTAAGGAGACGCCGTGGACCGAAAGGCTCGCAGCGCTCGACGAGAAATGCGACATAGAGCCCTGGAAGGTCTGCGTCGTCTCGATGCAATTGTGTGGTCGAACAAAGCCGATCTCATCTGGCGGCCAAGGTTATCGACCGGTTATCCGCGGACCTCCGCCATGCGTTTCCCGAAATGACCGGAATATCTCCCAGAAATCTCAAGTATATGAGGGCGTTCGCCGAGGCCTGGTCGGACGAGGTAATTGTGCAACAACTTGTTGCACAATTACCCTAGGGCCATAACACGCATCAGATCGAGAGCGGGCTCATCACCCGGCAAGGTGCCGCTCTCACTAATTCTTTCCGAACGCTCCCCGCGGAGCAGTCCGAACTCGCCCAGCAGTTAATCAGAGATCCCTACAGTTTCGATTTTCTGTCCCTCGGTCCCGACATGCTTGAGCGTGATCTGGACAGTGCGGTGCCACCCTTGAACGCGAGGGGAAGCCGACCCGGCATCTCGAACACCGCAGCCAGAGCCCAGCACACCCAAATGTCTTTCTCGAGAACATGCGGCGGCAGTCCCGCGTGCGGGGCAATCGATTGAAGAACTTCCGCTCGGTCGCTGAGCGGAATGCGCAGGATGTGTTCAGGCACGCAGGCGTGCCTCGCGATTCAGTGCATCGGAGAGCCAGGCCGGCATCGCCGTAGCGGCGGTTCGAAGCGCCTCGAACTCCTCCGCGGGCAATTGCCGCTTCACTTGAGCAATGATCTCCGGCGTCACGTGGGCTCGACCCACATGCCGCAAGGCGCTCAGCGCCAGGCCTGCCGGTCCTTCCAAGGCAAATCGGTGCGGGCTCGCGTGCTTGAGCGTGATGCGCAGGCGCCCCACATTGATCTCTCGAGAAGGGCCGCTCGTGTAATACACCGGCTGAATTGGCACTTGCGTGGTCAATTCCAGTCGTCGCGCGGCTTCCGCCCCGGTTACTTGAATCTTGGCGCCATCTGCCTTCGCCACCGATGCGGCAATGGCAGCGGGCTCGGGCGTCACGGGACCCACGTACTTGTTGATCTTCGGACGCACGTAGAGGCCTCGCGCCAGACGTACGACTGCTCCGGACTTGGTGAGTCGTGTGAGTGACTGGTCGATCGATGCGCGGGAACTCAACGTCAAAAGCTGACGAGGGACGAATACCTCGCCCTCAGGAATCGAGCTGATCGCGTTTCGCAGTGCCTGGGCCGTATTCATAGTGCCTCCGATGTCAGAAAATACTATAGGTTTTTCTGACAATTTCACGGGCCTAATACTCGAACCAGTAATCCCAATTTAATGTATATAAAACATATAGTTATGTATATTGAGGGCAAGAATCTCCTGGGTTCCCCAGCAAACGAGTTTGCAGTTCGCGCTTGCCGAGGCGGCGGGTTGTCGCTTCAACCAGGTAGAGCAAGTCGGCCTGGGCTGTTTTCAGCGGTAGTACCTCGACAACGTGCGTCCAGCTCAATTGTGTAGTCAGCGGCGACACAATTCCGAAATCGGGGATTTGCTCGGCAAACTGCATCATGCGGCGCAGGTTGCGCGCCTCGAAACTACGCCCGTGGCCGGCGACCAATCGTGTCGCCAGCATCGTCACTATCTTCTGCCCATACCCCGCGCCCTGGTAGTACAGGATTTCGCTGTTGACCCGTTGTCCGATGCGCCAAAACAAAAACGCCGTGGTGCTGCGTTGCTGCGAGGATTCCGGAGCGGCGAGGCTCGCCGCGGAACCGGAACGCGCTTCAGCGCTTCGGAGATCGGGACCTTGCGGTGAGTGTTCCGCCGCCGTCAGCGTTCACGCTGACTTCAGAACCGGCGGTGGAACCTTGTTTGGCGGGCTCATCGATCAATGACCCATCGTCTTCGATCCGAACCAAAGGATAGCTCCAAACGCAACCCACACTATCAACAGAAATATAACGCTGTAGAGCCTACTTTGTTTTCGATCATTAAGCTTCGCAGGACTATCCACTAACGGACCTGCGTCAGGGAGACTTTGCAAGTACATCTCCGAAGCGAAGCTATCAAAGTCTCCTAATAGTCCGGAGAAACGCAGTCGCTTCCCGTTTCGTAGGTATACAAATAGTTCCGGCGACCGTCCCTCCCTGTTTGTCTCAGTATCGATTACATCCGAGCGCAGAACCCTTGAACGCTTGAGCGCTCCGTATTCAAAAGAGACATCGTCCAAAATGATGCGGTACCGAAAAAAATAGATTGCTGCGCAGAACGCGAATGCCGGAAACGGCCAGAAATGAAGCAGCATCCATGCGAGAGACTCGTGTCCTCTCGTTGAAGGCAAGAATGCTACTACCACTACGGCAAGTCCTATACCAAGCATCAAATAGCCAATCACCGCCGGGTACTTATAGATCTCCTTGTTATCAACCTCTAGATGATGGGATCTCGCTGCAATGAAGGCCAACACAGCGATCAAAGTCAACACCAACGAGGACGTGATGGCACTTTCCATGGAACGACATCCCAAGTGCAGTAAACGACGTTTAGCGGCGGTCCCAGACACTGGGGACCTCGCCATTAAAGCGTGCCCAAACGAGGAATAACTAGCGGTGAATCACATCCCCGGCGGAAGACTCGCATCCTCCGGGCGCACCAACCTCGGTCAAGCGATTAATGATGGGCTTGTCGATCGCTGCCGTCCCTTGAAACAGCTGCTTGCCAAAAGCGTCTGTTTTTGCCCGCTCGGTCGTCGGCTCATCGGTCCAGGGGCGCGTCAGGCGCCCACGCGCGAGCGGTTTCCGGCGTTGAACGTCCGCTGTTGGACCAGATGGTGGACGATTCGTATCGCCGGTTAGGGCACCTATGCTGATATATGCATAGCGGCCCTCCAGCGCCACTGAGCCTGCTCCAGAGCAGCAAGTCAGAACTGCGGAAGCGGACGGGGGTTCTGCAGGTCGCCGAGTTTGGATTTCAAGCCCTGATGAGGGAGCTGCGGGTTTGGAGCAGGTAGAGCACTGTGCTGACAAAGAGAAGTGTCACGAGACCAATGATTTCGCGGCGCGAACCAAGGGCCACAAGCACCAGCATGCTGCCGATGCCGATCGCCGCAGCAGTACCCAGGAAGGGAAAACTCAGCGGTGACCCCGCCATGGTGACGCCTCGGCGCGCAATGACCCACGCCGCCGCGCAGCCGGCGATGTAGAGCGGAGCCATAGCGAGGGCCGACAGCACAGCCAGCTCGGCAAACGTTCCCGTGAGCGCAAGTATTATCGCAAGCGTCGCATAACACAGGATCGCTATGTGAGGGGCATGACTGCGAGGGTGAAGGCGCCCCAGCGCGCCAGGCAGTAGTCCGTCGCGCGCGAGCGCGAACAGCTGTCGTGGGCTGCCGAAAATGTCACTGCCCAAGTAACCGAACATTGACACTGCTGCGCCCGCGAGCATCAGTGCGCGCAGCGCCGGATGGATCTGCGCCATGGCGTCCGCCAACGGCGCCTTGGAGTTCGCCAGACTGGCTCCCAAAATGCCTTGCGCAATGAACTGAACGGCCACATAGAGGATAGTCGTCGTGAATAACGTTATGGCCAACGCGCGGGGAATCGTGCGGTTCGGGTGCCGGACCTCGCCGCTTGCGCACAGCGGCGTCTCCATGCCCATAAAGGCGAACACTCCGAGAATCAGCGCGCGACCGATATCCGGAACGTCTGCATGAACGGTTTGGTGCAAGCTGAAGTCGTGCACGGCAGTACCCAGACCGGCGACCACGAAGACCACCAGCGGCACGAGTTTCAGCATAGTGGTCGCGGCGACCAATCGCGCTGCGCGTGCGACTCCTCCGATGTTGATGAGTGCCGTGCAGCCGATGACACCGATGATAATTGCCTCCTGTGCCGGCCCTCTCAATGACTCTGCGAGCACGCTGGACAGGACGTCGGCGAGCGCGGCGGCGACCCCGCCGCATGCGAGCACGCAAGACACCCAAAACAGGGTACCGGCCACGTAGGCGACGAGAGGTCCAAAGGCGGCCTCTATCAGACCGTACACTCCCCCACTGGTAGGCAGGCGGCTGCAGCCTTCGGCGAAGCAAATCGCGACGGCTCCGACTGCAAACCCACAGGCCAGAAAGGCGAGAGGGCCATATGCACCAATACTTGCGGCGAGCGCGGCGGGTACTGCGAAGATCCCCGCGCCGACGATCATGCTAATCGCCGCTGCTGCCAGCGCCCACGGTCCTACTACGCGGATGAGGCCGATATCGCGTTTGCTTTCCTGCATGGAGGACAGCCTAGCACGCGATTGGCTGCGATCCCCAACGAGCCAGTCATCACCCTGCAGGGCAATTTCCGGGTTCAGAACGCCAGAAAACGACCCCAACAGTGCCTCTCATATTGATTGACGCGCATTCTCACCCTGTTTGTCGCGCCACATCCAGCCAATTTCTCGCGCCAAGGGTGCGAGTTTTGGCTGACCACTATCAGCCTCGAAAAAAGCCCTTCTACGCCCGGGGTATTCCATTTGAAGATCGGTGGGATGACTATGGCGCGCTTCAGGAAGCGATAATGCGCGACCCGGATGCTGGACCTGTGATTCCTGGCTCCGGTGGCGTACGAAAGCTGCGATGGGCCGCCCAGGGGCGCGGTAAGCGTGGTGGCTACCGTGTGATTTACTATGTGCGTCGGGTGCACGGCACAGCCAACTTATCTGGCACTGACCGGCCGACACCGGTCTGTCATGGCGGCA
>DASRWO010000193.1:0-2974 GCA_035654555.1 Candidatus Deferrimicrobiaceae bacterium
GATAAGGTGTCGTGGCATCCTGTGCGGCGGCGGGCTGGGATGCGATCAGCGCGACGACGAGAATGAATGCGCTCAGCAATGTGTTGTGTAGTTGATTTTTGATCATAGCTTTCCCCCCATAAGTTTTTCTGATTTCGTTACTTATCCGTTCACACTTTTATCGAGTTCACCTTTGTCGAGCAGTCAGCGTGCTTCCGTGCCGTCTGACCACTTCTGCACGCCCATCGCGAACGTGGTCAGGTGTTCGTGGTCGTCGCTCATGGCGAGGATTGCGGCAAGCGTCTTGGCGCCGATGAAGTCGTCATCTCAAAAATGCCGCCGTGCAAAAGCACGCCAACTCCTTCGACTTCATCCTCGACAGGGTCTCCGGCGAACACGACATCAATTCGTACCTGCAACTGATTAAGCTGAACGGCACCCATGACGCTGGTTGACGCTCGCGAGAAACCGAGTCCAATTGCTTCGTTCAATTTGATTATGAGCCGCTCCCCGGCCGGATCCGGCATCAGCGGCATCCGCGAAACCCAGCAGATGCTCGACTTCTGCGGCGAACATGGCATCGACGCCGACATCGAAATGACCTCGATACAAGACGTTAGCAAGGCCTACGAGCGATTGCACAAGAGTGACGTGAAGTATCGCTTCGTCATCGACATGGCCTCCTCGAAAGCGCAAGGAAGCAGGGATACGACTAGCGCTAGGCGTTCGCCGACTTTTTGGCCAGGGCTTGGGCGACCGAGTCTAGGATGTGCGCCCAGCCAAATTCAGTCTGCCGTCCCAGTTCATCGTCAGGTATGTTCGTGTGGCGCAGCGTAACTTCGGTTTCTTTCGCTCGCGCTTCGAACGTCACACTCACGGTTGACTCCACGCCCTTGGTGCCTTCCCCCACCCACGTGTATTCCACTTTGCCTGGCCGCTGAATCTCTACAAAGCGCCCGTAGTGCGCCCAAGTGTGCCCGTCCCACAGCACGGTGAAATAGTAGAGCGAGCCGACTGCGGGCGGCGCCGGCGCCATGATCAGCGCCTCCGACTCGAACCACGGCCCACCCGGACACTTCGGATCCATCCACGCGTCAAAGACCTTGTCGGCCGACGCGGGAATCGTTCGCTTTACCGTGATGTCCACCAGCTTCATCTTCGGAATCATCGTTCCTCCTTATTTATTTATCTTTCTCAAAGAACGCTTGCAGCCGGTCGAGCCGCTCATTCCAGAACTTCTCGTATTGCAGGGTCCAGTTCGCCACTTCCCGCAGCGGTTCCGGCGAAAGCGCCAGCACTTTCGCGCGTCCGCGACGAGTGCGGCGCACGAGTCTGGCGCGCTCGAGGACGCGCACGTGCTTGCAGAACCCAGTGAGCGTTATGGAGAAGGCGGAGGCCACATCCGAAACGGTCGCCGGTCCGCGCGAAAGCCGCACCAGAATCGCTCGCCGCGTCGGATCGGCAATCGCCCCCGCCACCAAATCCAAACTCCGCCCATCCCGATACTGAACCATTCGGTTCAGTATCAACGAAGCGCGATGCGCTGTCAAGCCAATGGCCCCTGGCCTACTAGCCTGCTTAGACGTGAGTTACGTCATGCTTTCCGGTGAGAGATACCAGCCGGTCGGTAAAGAGTCTCAGTGGTTCTGCTGAGTTGTTTCGGTAGAGGTGGCGGCATCTACGCCAAACTAGCAAACGGAGTGGCTCGACACAACGCTCGGGTCTCCCCAATTCACATTTCACTGGCTGCCCGAGATTCGCCTGCAGGGCTAGAACCCCAAGCTATTTCTTTAGCTCCGCCAGCAATACAAACATCATGCGAGCTGTTAACTCATCGCGGATTTTTCCGGTTCTTCGTTGCGTTCAAATCTTTAAGGTACTCGGTCACGTCAACCGTCAAAACATCCCGCGGCCGAGCATCGATCGACACAACCTCGTCGCGTGTCCCGTAGCCTCGATCATAAGCTGCTTTCGATATCTCGCAGGCCTTCACCTCGCT
The DNA here is from genome assembly GCA_035654555.1 of Candidatus Deferrimicrobiaceae bacterium. GTDB lineage: Bacteria > Acidobacteriota > Terriglobia > Terriglobales > Acidobacteriaceae > Sulfotelmatobacter. The sequence continues at coordinate 1,979 of DASRWO010000193.1, forward strand.
CCATCTCCACACCCTAGCCGCGCTTCCTCTCCAGCAAGAGCAGTACAACGCATACTCTCGCGAAGAGCCGCGCATCGTGGGCATGAGGTAAGACCCGTTGCGATACGGGCTAAGGGACACGAGATACACAATGTGGCACTTCGGACATTCCACGCAATGGCGAATACGCGGCACGAGAGATTCCCCAATGGCAACCTGCAGCCTGAAGCCACAGCCTTTGCTGACGGATTCAGGCTAATTCTTTTTCGCTTCTGTCTCGGCATTGTGAGCGGCATTGGTTACGGCTTCGACAGCTTGGGTGACCGCATCCACTCGCTCTTCCCACCAACTCTTGCCGTAAACATTCTGGGTCACGGCGATAGTCCGCGTGACCCAGGTTGTCCCGAACGACCTCAGGCCTGGCGCCTTCGCGCAGCATTTGGCTGGAATGCAGGACGCGGAAGTTCCGAAAAATACCTGCTATCGCTCGAAGTGGATGAGTCCGAATCTCGGCAAAGGCCGGTTGCCAACATTCGCGGGCGAATTGGATTTTGGGCGTGTAGGTGCGACCTCCGCAACCGACCTGCCTATGCTTTGGTTTACAGGGGTTGCCAGAAAGGCGTGGATGTTGCCCGCATCCGGCCCGCTGAGCACGATTGCCATGCCCGAGATTTGTCCGCGATCGTTGATCTGGTTAGCCATGGTTACGTAGAGGTTGGCACTGGCGGGAAACAGCGTGTTGAGGTCGGTTGTCACATTGTCCTGCCAGATGTACCCATGGGACCAGTTGAAGTTGGAGTCCCAGTTGCTTCCCACCACTTGGCCCTTGCTGTTGATACCGCTGGCAATGCCACCAAAATCTCCCGGCAGAAGGGAGAGGGTTGTGAGTACGCCGTTCTGCCAAAGCGAGCCAGTTTGGGTTATGTTGTTAGCGGTGCCGACTGTCCCGACAATTTGGCCTTGGTTATTAATCTTGTACGCGAGAGCGCCAGTTTCGAAGTCAGGAAGCTGGGAGGC
>DASRWO010000194.1:0-7805 GCA_035654555.1 Candidatus Deferrimicrobiaceae bacterium
AGTGCAAACCACGGCTGCAACCGCGGCCGCTGCGGTAAAGACTGCTTTCGAAGACCTGCTGCAACAAGTGAACAAGCACAAAGAATTGTTGCGCTCCACCCACAAGTGGACGCGTCGACAGAATGACGCTTCGCGGCCAAAAAATATTGGTGTGCCTTTCGAGAACACGCTGGCCGTCGTATTTCCGGAAACGGTCTCGGCTGACGATGTGCGTTCCTACGTCAACATAAATCTGTCGCGCCTGGAACGCTTTGTGGAGCGCGAAATTTATTTCCGCGAGACTGCCGATCAGGTTGTGCCGGATTCGATCAGCAAAGAGGAAGTAATTGACGAAACCATTGCTGCCGCGTTGGGCGGGGATGGGGAAAAGTCAGGCCGCGAAAAACCGGAGCGCCTGGCGCTGGAGCCATGGCTTTACCGCCTGGCCCTCGATGCGCTCGATCAGCTATCGCGTCCGGAGGGGACGAACGGCGGCGCCGTACGACTGGAAGAATCGGCGCGCAAGCCGAATGTTCGAGCCAGTGACGAGCCTGAACTGCAATTTCACCAGCCTGATGAATCGATCACGGAAGAAACCATCATCGCTGACGATCGGTTGGCTACGCCCGAGGAGATTGTCGGATCCGACGAAATGATGCGCCTTATCGCGTCCGCTCTGCGCGACGTACGCCGTGACCATCGCGAAGTTTTCATTCTGCACGCAGTCGAAGGCTTCGGGGTTGAGGAAATTTCCGCTATTACCGGCAGTCCGCCGGACCAGGTGTTGAGTTCCATTTCTGCCGCACGCGATCACTTGCGCAAATCGTCCCAGTTTGCCGGCCAGTTCAAGGGACGGTTCGTCAATACTGGGACCGCGTAAAGTTTTGATCCAACAGAAAGGGACTGACCTCGAATGATTACTCGTGAAAACATCCAGGAATTAGCCCAGTTTGAAGATCCAGAAGGCTGCGCTCTTAGTTTTTACTTTCAGCCCCCGGCGCCGCGCAACAAAGCGCATAAGGAAGAAGCGATTCTCACCAAAGATCTGGCAAGGGAAGCCCTGCGCCAGCTGGAAAGCAAGGGCTCGGAGGTTAAGAGACAGGAGGGCAAGAGAAAAGACAAAAGCGAGTCCGCCCGCGCGGATCTGGATCGCATTGTGCGCCTATCGCACGATCTTCGGGGCAACGGTTCGCACGCCAAGGCAATCTTCGCCTGCTCCGCGCAGGGTTTTTGGCGAGCCTATGATCTGCCTGCACAGCTGCACGGCACCCAACTTCTGGTTGACCGGCATTTTCACCTGAAACCTCTGGCACACCTGCTGGGAGCGTTTCCCATCCTGGGCGTGGTGCTGGTGGATCGCCATCGCGCCCGCTTGTTCGATCTGCGTCTGGGCGAACTTAATGAACGCGAAGGATTTTTTCATCCGCTCTCGCGGCGCGGCCGTAGCGATGGCTTCGGCGGTTACGATGGAGGCCATGCGGAACGCCGGGTCGCCGATGAGGCGCGCCACCATTTCAAGTTTGTTGCCGACTTCATTCAGGATGCCTTGGAGAAAGGACTGTTTGAAAACTGGATTCTGGGCTGTCAGGAAACTCACTGGTCGCAATTCGCGCCGCATCTGCATTCCGATGCTTCGCAGAAGTTGCTCGGGCGGTTCTCCGCGGAGGTAGCTCGCGCGGGCCTACCTGAAATTCGTACGCAGGCGGAGAAGATTTTCGCCGACTGGCAGGAGCGCCGCGGCGCCGAAGCGCTTCGCGAAACCATCAGCCAGGCTCGCAGCAATGGCCGCGGCGTAACGGGTTTGCGCCGGGTGCTGCGGTCCTTGGAAATGGGTGAAATACAGACCCTCCTGATTGGTGAAAATTATGTTGCGCAAGCGGTGGAGTGCACCGGTTGCGGCCACCTTGACGCCCACCTGGTAAGTTACTGTCCAGTCTGCGGACGCGAAACCCGCGAGGTAGTGGACGTAGCCGAAGCCATATTGCCTTGGATCATTCGGCATAACATTGAGCTTTTCTATGTGAAAGATGATCCCGAGTTCGACAGCGTGGGAAATATCGCGGCCCTGTTGCGCTTCCGCTCCGCACAGGGTAACAACAATGTCCACCCGATCACGGAAGCCCGAAAGACGAAATCGCTCGGCCGGCAGGCCGGATTGGTAGGCCGTTACCGAGGCGTGGCTCGCGGCTGAACCTTCTCCGTACGCGAGCTCCACACGCAAACCTTTGAGCCGATGAAACCCTGGGCATGATATGCTTCCCGCTTTCCGATAGGGAGGCAATTCTTGACTTTCTCACGCCGTGATTTTGTTAAAACTTCCGTTCTTGGGGTGGTCGCTACCGGCATCGGAGCGCAGGCCCAGGGCGAGGATGCTAAGGCAAATGCGGCTCAAGACCGCGGGGCGCAATCGGGGTCGCAGAAGCGTCCTATCATTGTCTGCGCCAACAACGGCTACGCTTATCTTGAGAATGCATTCGCTTTTTTGAAAGGCGGAGGAGACACGCTCGACGCCGCCCTTAAAGTGGTAAAAGGTCCGGAAGACGATCCCAATGACGATTCCGTCGGGCTGGGCGGAATCCCGAACGAAGAAGGTGTGGTCGAACTCGACGCCTGCTGCATGCATGGACCGACGCGGCGCGCGGGCTCAGTGGGCGGCGTGCGCAACATCAAGAATGTGTCGCTGGTATCGAAAGCGGTGATGGAGCACACGGGCCATGTGATGCTGGTGGGTGAAGGCGCGGAGCGCTTTGCGGTGGCGGTTGGTTTTCCGCGGGAGAACTTGCTGACCGAGCATTCGCGCAAGATCTGGCTGCTATGGAAAGAATTTAACTCGAATGATGACTGGTGGGGGCCGGGCCTTGCCGATCCGCACTGGCAGCCTCCCGCGACGGAGCCTGGCAAGGACAAGCCACAGGCGGAACTGTGGAGAGAGCGCGTGCAGAAGATGCAGGCGCGTGCCGCTGAGCTTGGCATTGAGCCTGAACTTCAATTGGCGGCGGTGCGCAAAGTTCTGTTTCCGCCTACGGGCACGATTCATTGTTCCGCGCTGAACGATAAGGGGGAAATTTCCGGCTGCACTACTACGAGCGGACTGTCGTTCAAGCTACCTGGACGGGTGGGTGATTCGCCGATTATCGCTGCGGGATGCTACACAGACCAGGATGTGGGTTCAGCGGGCGCTACTGGCAGTGGCGAGGAAAATATCAAAGTCGCGGGCGCGCATACGATCGTGGAAAATATGCGGCACGGAATGTCTCCGCTGGAAGCCGGCATGGACACGCTGAAACGCATCGTCCGCAATTACAACGGCGACATGAACAAGCTGCGCTTCATCGACATGACTTATTACATCCTGCGCAAAGATGGGGCCTATGCCGGGGTTTCGCTGTGGGAGGGCTATTCGCAAGGGCATCCGCATAAGATCGCAGTCCACGATGGAAACCTTCGAGCCGAGGTGACGGTGAGTTTGTACAAAGGATTCTCGCAGGAGTTCCCGCCGTTTCCCGAGATACCAGAGGGTCTGAAGAAAGACTCGGAGTATCTGAAATAAGGAGTGAGCGGTTTTAGGCGCCAGACAAACGAGGTCAAAAGTTTTATTTTCAATCACTTACAGATACAGACCTTAGTCACTTGGGTTTCGGAGAAAGCCAGAAGCAGACGGACCAGGTGTGATAAAGTAGAGTCCGAGAATCCGGAATCGGCATCTAATTGGTGACAGGATAGGGATGTGTCCCTAATGTTTCAACTTGAAGGGACACGAGAAGAGTGAGAAAATAAGGAAGTCCGAGGAGAGAACATGGCGACCAAGCTTCCAGCTACGAAGATTCCCGCAACCAAGATCCCCTAGGGTCGCACCGCCGCAGCCAGGTACTCAGCAATCTCGGCGGGGGTGTATTTTTCCGCTGTTAAGATATCACTCAGGATTTTTTCCGTCTCTTCGGTCGCCACTAGCCGGGGTTTGGTTTGGTCGTACCAGTATTGGTAGGGCCGATTCGACTCGTAGTCCAGCACCGCAGTGAAACTATCCAAGTAACTGATCGTTTTCGCCACGGCATTTTTGTCGGCCACCCAACTCTGGAAGTGAGTCCAAGCCTGCTGAATGGAGTCGTTGTAGAAGTCGGCTGACGGGCTATCGGCAAACATTGCTTCGAACGCTTCGTAGCTGTCGATGTCCTCCAATTGATCAATGGAGGCACGGACGGCCAGAAAAAAGGCAGCGTCTTCTTCCCCCATACAGGCGAGCCGTTGCTTCTCCCAGCATTGAGCGGCCAGTATTTCTCCCCGCAGATCCTTAAAGTAGAAACCTCCAATCTCACTGCGGGTCGCGATCGCTTTTTTTCCGCCGAGCAGAAGATAAAAAAATGCGACCCTCAGCTTTGATTTTTTCAAATTTTTGGCGAATTTTTCGGCCGCCAGCGACAAGGGCAGATAAAACTTCGCCGCGTAGTTGTGGCTGACCGGAAGCATCTGCTTCCAAGTTTCAGCGCGCAGGCTTAGCTCTGCCTCATTTTGATGGACGCGGGCGTCTCGGCGAGTGTTGATTGCGTTCACGCCAAGACCTGCAAGGGCTCCCATCAGCAGAAGCAATGTCGGAATCGCGACGGCCTTCAGGATGTCGTCAACGCTAAGCCTTCCCCACCAAGACGCGCTTTGCACCTGATTGTCCCCCAGGCTCACCACTCGCGCGGAGGATGCTCCGCTAGAGGGCTGCGCGGAACTGTAAACGGTCCATGCGATCAGAGCGGTCAGGGTTGCGGCTTTGTGGGTCGGACCCGGCTTCAGATATCCGCGTACGCTCACGCCTTGACCGGGAGCGATGGTTTCCGCAACTAGACTATTGGACGCTTCGAATGCTTCCCTGCTCTGGCACCTCTCAGGCAGCGATGGCGACTGCGGCGCGACGCAGATATTCAGCAGTGAGTAGCTGTCGGGCAATGCTACTAGTGTGAGGTGGTGCAGAGTTCCCTCCACACCTTTCTTAGCATCAGCTCTGTTCTGGATGCTGATCGTAAACTGGAGCGACTCATCTTCGTGAATGGAATGGGAAGAAAGGCCACCGCTCGTGGAAACTTCAGGAAAAACGGTCTGGGCAGACGTTGACCATCCAGCGAGGAAAACCCAGATCAAGAAACAGCGTACCAAACTGCGAGTGGGAGCGATCATGTTATCCGCTACTCTGAACTGCCTTGCGAGGCGATTCTACTCCTATGCGAACCTCACCTTCACATCTGGTCCCTTTTCCAGGTGGATGCTTTCGATGAATCGAACTTTGCCGGTCTGCTGAGTAAGAATCACTGACGATGTTCTCGTCCCTTCGCCGAAGAAGCGAACGCCTTTGAGCAAAGCACCGTCGGTGACGCCAGTGGCGGCAAAGATGAGTTGCTTGCCGGGAGCAAGATCTTCGGCTTCGTAGATGCGATTCTTATCCTTCACTCCCATGCGGACCAGGCGTTCTTCCTGATCGGGTTTCACCACGAGGCGGCCGAGCATATATCCATTGAGGCAGCGGATCGCAGCGGCGGTGATCACGCCTTCGGGCGCGCCTCCCGAGCCCATGACGGCATGCACGCCTGTGCCGATTACGGCGGCGGCAATGCCCGCCGAAAGATCGCCGTCGCCGATAAGCCGGATGCGTGCACCGGCGGCGCGGATATCGGCAATCAACTTTTCGTGACGCGGGCGATCCAGCACGATCACTACGAGGTCTTCCACGTCACGCTCTAATCGTTTTGCGATGTTCTTGAGATTGTCGGCTACGGGCGCATCCAGTTCGACTGCGTTCTTACAAGAAGGGCCGACCACAATTTTCTCCATGTAGCAGTCGGGGGCGTTGAGCAAGCCTCCGCGCTCCGAGGCGGAGAGGACGGTGATCGCTCCGGGGGCGCCGGTAGCGCAGAGGTTGGTGCCTTCGAGGGGATCGACAGCGATATCGACTTCCGGCACGTCGCGTCCGTCGGTAAATTCAGCGCCGACTTTTTCGCCGATGTAAAGCATGGGAGCTTCGTCGCGTTCGCCTTCACCGATGACGATGGTCCCGCGCATGGGAATGGAATCCATGGTGCGCCGCATGGCCTCGGTGGCCACCTGGTCGGAGAGTTTGCGCTCGCCTTGTCCCATGGTTCGGGCCGAAGCGATAGCCGCGACTTCCACGACGCGCAGAAATCGCGATGCCAGGTCGCTTTCAATGTTCTCCCCGAAACTGCGGGCCTTGGTTTCAGTACGGGTTTGTGTGGACATCAGAAGCCTCCGCGGTCAGGCGGCCATCGCCGCCATAAGGGCACCGCGCATGATGATCCATCGAGCAGGGTCGCGTCAAGACGGCGAACGCTGTATTGAGCAGCGATTTGCCGGGCAGAGTCGAGGGACAGGGAGTCGTTCGGCACTGTAGGAGTACATGGCCAAGCGGGCGTGTCCTCACGTGCGCGGCAATTGGCTCGTCAAGTGCACTTCCTTTGCTTCGTTAAAAACCTATCACTTGCTTTGTTAAAGACCTATCACCGGGATGAATTTTCGCATTCGCCGACTGGCCTTGTGGCGTTATTGCTTATGACCTTCGGAAATCTACTCGAACCCAGTCTGGGAACTCAGACTTGAATTACGTAAAGCAAAACTATCGGCTAACGACTTTCAAGAGACTCCACTATGGCAAGACGCACTCTGACGTTTCGCGCCGCAAAGAACTCCTGTGCCGGTGTAGCGCTGATTTTTCTAGGCCTGGCCGCGATGGTTGGTTGTCAGGGGTTTAGCGCAGCGAAGCCAGCGAGCACGACCCAACAAACGCAAGCTGGTGGTTTAGTCCTCAGCGGCGCCACTCTCGATTTCGGTAGTGTCACGGCGGGCACGAGCAAGACCTTAACGTTGTCTGCGTCGAATACGGGCGCCGTTTCCGTGAGCATCGCCAGCGTTTCGATTTCCAGTAAGTATTTCACGTTAAGTTCGCCCAGCCTTCCGGCGGTCATCGCGGCTGGTCAGAATTCCACTATCAGTATAGTTTTTACTCCGAATGCGGCCGGCGCATTCAGTGCCACGGTTTCCATTACCAGTAACGCCTCCGACAGCGCATCGACTGTTTCCGTTTCTGGAACGGGAGTAAGTAATGGCCAACTCGTGCTCAATCAGACCAGCGACGCGTTCGGCAACGTGACGGTGGGCAGCCAGAGCAGTCAAACCGTTACACTGACCAACAACACCGCTTCGAGCGTCACCATCTCGCAGGCCGTGTTGAGCGGAAGCGGATTCAGCTTGAGCGGGCTTTCGACTCCGCTTGCGCTGAATGCCGGTGCGAATACAACCTTCAGCATCCTATTTGCTCCGCTAGCCACCGGCAGTGTGAGCGGCAACCTGGCGATCACTTCGAATGCGGTTGACCCCACGTTGTCCATGACGCTATCCGGAGCGGGAATTGCAGCGGGTGTGCTGGGAGCGAGCCCCACAAGTCTTGAATTTGGAAGCGTGCAGGTGGGTAACAACCAAGCGCTCTCAGGGACCGTGACAAATACGGGTGGTTCGAGCGTGACGATCTCTCAGGTTGCGGCAAGCGGCACAGGTTTCGCGTTAAGTGGGCTTTCTACTCCAGTGACGTTGGGGGCGGGACAAAGCGCGAATTTTACAGTGACCTTTACTCCCACATCGGCGGGCGGCGCCAGTGGAAACGCGACCATCACCTCGAATGGGACCAATCCGACTCTGACCATACCGCTCGGCGGTACGGCGACGATCGCAGCCGGACAGTTAAGCGCCACGCCGGCGACCCTGGCGGTGGGAAGTGTATTCGTGGGCGCAAGCGGAACTGCGTCAGGAAGTCTAAATGCCACTGGGGCAAATGT
>DASRWO010000195.1:0-4699 GCA_035654555.1 Candidatus Deferrimicrobiaceae bacterium
AAGGCGTGTGGGCTGTGTCACACCGATCTGCTGTTCGCTACTCACAATATCGCTCCCACTCCGTCCGTGCTTGGTCACGAGGTTGCGGGAATCGTGGCTGCAGTGGGTCCGGATGTCACGCAAGTCCACGTCGGAGATCACATTGTAGGTTCTCTAGCCCAGGCGTGCGGAGCGTGCGCTCGATGTCTATCTGGCCGCCCCTTCCAGTGCAGCCATCCTGAGTCAACGCTGCGGCGACCGACCGATGCCCCGCGCCTGAGTCGTAATGGCGTCGGCCTGTTCCAGGGCTTCGGGTTGGGCGGTTTCGCCGAATGCGCGCTCGTTCACGAGAACCAACTCGCCGTCGTGCCCAAGAAGCTTCCGTTTCCCCAGGCTGCGCTCCTCGGCTGCGGCGTTGTTACAGGCGCCGGCTCTGTCTTGAATACCGCCAACGTCAGCGCTGGCGAGACGGTTGTGATCTTCGGCGCTGGCGGGGTTGGGCTTAACGCCGTTAGTGGGGCACGCATCGCCTGCGCGTTGCGGATCGTCGTTATCGACGTCAAGACGAAGCGACTTGACGAGGCCACACGATTCGGTGCGACTGATGTCATCGACTCCACGAAAACCAAGCCTGTGGAGGCCGTTCGCGATCTCCTTCCGGGAGGAGTTGATCACGTCTTTGACTTCGTGGGGATGAAGTCGGTGGCCGAACAGGGACTCGCAATGCTCGGTGTCGGCGGTGGACTTTACCTGGTCGGGGTTGAGAGGCCGGAAGTCGAGTTCGGCGTGAACATCTTTAACGCGATCGCGGGACAGAAGCGCGTCCAAGCCGTCAACTTTCGCTCAACCAATGCCAAGCGCGACATCCCGATGTACGCGGAGCTGTACCTGCAAGGCCGGATGAACCTGGATGATCTTGTTTCGAGAAAGATCTCGCTCCGTGAAGTGAACGAAGGCTATGCGGCGTTAAAGGACGGCTCGCTCAACCGGGTCGTCGTTACTTCGTTCTAACTGGCGAATTCACAATAAGGAGAAATGCGATGGCCACAGTCACGGGAAGAGATATGGCAAAAACAATCACAGAGAGAGACACGATCAAGACACTCACGACGCATTACATTGATGGGGCGTTCGTGGAGTCCCATGGCAAGGAAGTCATGGACATCATTAAGCCGACCAACGGCCAGGTGATCGGCCGCGTCACGCTTGGCGACCAGGAGGATACGCGGCGCGCCATCGCTGCGGCCAGACGTGCGTTCGTGACGTACGGCCGGTCGACGAAGGAAGAACGCTCAAAGATCTTGCGGCGGCTGCATGAGGCGGCGTCGGCGCGCATCGACGATTTGACGGCTGCGATGGTCGAGGAATACGGGGGCGTGGTGCAGTTCGCTAGACTTCTCGTCGAATCGGGTGTCAACGCGTTCCTGGCGTTGGAGAAAGCTCTTCAAGAAATGGAGTTGACTCGGAGTTGGGGAAAGACCACGGTCACCCTGGAGCCAGTCGGCGTAGCAGGTCTGATTACCGCGTGGAACGCGAACGCACTGTTCATTGGCTTAAAGCTCGCCTCGGCCGTCGCCGCCGGCTGTACGGTCGTCCTTAAGCCCAGCGAGATGAGTTCGCTCCAGACTCGGGTGATGGTCGAGGCGCTGCATAAGGCCGATCTTCCGCAGGGTCTCTTGAACGTAGTGACAGGGCGGGGCAATGTCGTAGGGGCAGAACTCGTGCGCAATCCTGACGTGCAAAAGATCTCGTTCACCGGCTCAGTTGCGGTTGGCCAGACAATCATGCGTGACGGCGCCGCCACCATGAAGCGCGTCACGCTGGAACTGGGTGGCAAATCCCCCACGATCCTGCTCGATGATGCCGTTCTTGACCAGGCGATTCCGGCGGCCCTCGTCATCGCCTTTATGAATAGCGGACAGGCCTGCGCGGCGGGGACGCGTCTACTCGTGCCGAAAAGCCGGTTCGACGAAATAAAGCGCGGCATACGCGACGCGATGCGCACCTTTACGGTCGGCGATCCGGCTGATCCCAAGACCGCCATCGGGCCAATGGTGTCGCAGAAACAGTATGAACGCGTCGAATCCTACATTCGCAAAGGTATTGAAGAAGGCGCAGAGGTTCTCGTCGGCGGAGAAGGTCATCCGGCAGGTTTCGAGGCAGGTTACTTTGTGAAGCCTACGGTGTTCGTCAACGTCAGAAACGATATGACGATCGCCCAGGAAGAGATTTTCGGCCCCGTTCTGTGTGTCATCACTTATGACTCCGAGAATGAGGCGATCCGGATCGCCAACGACTCCAAATATGGCCTGCACGCCGCCGTCATTGGGAGTGATCTCCAGCGCTCCCGTCGCGTGGCCTCGCAAATCCGGGCTGGGCGCGTCGTGATCAATGGCATGACAGACGATCCGCAAGCGCCGTGGGGAGGATTCAAATACTCCGGCATCGGCCGCGAATATGGTCGGTACGGAATCGAGGCGTTTGTCGAAACGAGGGCCATTCTGGAAGCCGCGTAAAGGGGCGAACATGAGCAACCACGCCAGTATCTCCGCACAAGAAGCCGCAGATCGCCTCTCTATCCGCGAACTCGTCGAAGCTTACGCACATTGCGCCGATCGACGCGACGCGCAAGGTCAGATGTCCCTGTTTACAGCAGACACACATTTCGTTGTTTACATGGACGCCAAAGATCCGACACCCTCGCAGGAACTACGCTCGCGCGAGGCGCTCGCTCCCGTATTCGCAGACCTGAACCAGTATGCCGCCACCATGCACTTCGTCGGTCAGAGTACGATCTCAACGTTGACGGGCGATCGAGCTACAGGGGAGACATATTGCATGCCCCATCACCTTACAATTAACGGTGGCAAGCGACGGCTTATGATCGCCGCGCTACGCTACTACGACACGTTCGTTAAGATGGACGGCTCGTGGTTGTTTGCCGAGCGCAAGCTCTACGTCGACTGGCTGGAGGAGCGCGTACTATCGTAACCCAGCGACTTACGGAATGGATTCGCCGAGTTCATTCGCACTGCCAGGGAGTCGTAGATGAACGTTCCCGCGATCGGGCAAAAGCGGCTTGTAATCGTCGGCGGAAGTGGAATGGTCGGTGGCTACGCCCTTCGTTACGCACTTAACCATCCGTCCGTCGGAAGTGTGACCGCTATAGGGCGCAAGAACCTTGGCATCTCGCACGCCAAGCTAAGAGAGGTCTTGCATCGGGATTTCGTGGACTGCTCCGCCCTCGCGGAAGCTCTTTCGGGTCAAGACGCCGCAGTCTTTTGCCTTGGCGCGTATACCGGCGCGGTGCCAGATGCGGAGTTCCGCACGATAACCGTGGACTATACGGTCGAGTTCGCGCGAGTTCTTCGCGGCAGCAGCCCCGGCGCGTCGTTTTCATTCTTGAGCGGGAAGGGCGCGGACCCCACGGGACGAAGTCGAATGGCTTTTGCACGTTACAAGGGAGAGGCCGAGAACGCACTCCTGGGGGCCGGGTTTCCCCACGTCTATATCTTTCGGCCCGCGTACATCTATCCCGTGGAGCCTCGGAAAGAACCGAATATTAGCTACCGCCTGTTGCGCGCAATTTATCCTGCGTTTCGGGTGCTGTTCCCTAACCAGGTGATTCGGGCCGACGACTTGGCCCGAGCGATGGTAGATGTCCTCGTGAGCGGAACAGGAGAACAACGAAGCTTAACTTTCGAGAACCATGAGATCCGAACAATGGTTGATTCGCGGCCACCTAGCGGATAACGGGCAAACCGGAAGTTGATAGTGTTCGACTGTCGAGCTAATCCGACAGATGCAGGGCCTTTCTCACTGAGATTTACAGCCTGATCTGCACTCTCCTGGTGGTCTTTCTGTTTTTCTTTGCTTTCTTCTCCTTCTGGCAACTAATGAGGGCTTCCATGCCTGAACTATTCACGATCTATGACTATATGCGCGCCAACGCTACGATTCTGGGAGAGCGCATCCTTCAGGAGTATCCCGCCCTCCATCAATTCGATGATCCGGTTTCCTCTCGGATTGAGGAGTTGTTCCGGAAGCCATTTCCCGCACAGACCATCGCCATCATGGGAGTGGCCAAACGGTGGGAGCAGGCGCGGACAGCGATGGTGGTGGCGGAATGCGGCACCGGCAAGACGCTGATTTCCCTGGGGGCAATCCACGTCCACAGCAATCGACGTCCTTTCACTGCGCTCGCGATGGCGCCTCCGCACCTGGTCGAGAAGTGGGCACGGGAAGCGTTTCTCACCCTGCCCGGAGTACGCGTGTTTTTCATCGACGATCTGCGCAACGGAGGCGACGAGAACAAGGTGCACGGAGTAAACGAAGTGCGGCTGAAACAGAGCCGCATTGTGCGAGAGGGCCTGCAAACGACATTGAGTGAACTGCGTCTGCGAAAGGATTCGGCCAGTCCGCGAAAACGCTGGCAGTCGCTGTGTGGAAGACCTGCGTTATTCGTTGTGGGACGGGAAAGAGCGAAGCTTGGATATTTCTGGCGCCACGCGTACCGTGTGCCCCACTCAGGGCCTTATACCGGATGCGTTGTTAACTCCGACACGGGCGCACCAATCATCGTCGGCGAGAACCGCCTGACCGCGGCCGAGTTCGAGAAGATCAAGATCGCCGAGACTGTCGAAACCAGAGGACAGAAATCTTGCCGGCCGTTTCATAGTCCGCTCTGGCAGGCCGACGCAGACAAAATTCGGCGCATGGC
>DASRWO010000196.1:0-4241 GCA_035654555.1 Candidatus Deferrimicrobiaceae bacterium
ACCGGACGCCATACATCCAGTTTCGGAAGCGATCATCAGTTTTCTTAGCACTGAACAAGCCCGCCTCATGACCAACTCTTGCCCCGTCTGTGGGTCCCGACTAGAACATCGGAAGTTTGTATTCTTCTTCGAGGGAAAAAGTTGGGAAATCTCCGTCTCAATCTGCCTAGATTGCGACGCGAACAGCCCAGCTCATGACGCCTAAGGTCTCAAAAGCTTTCGGAAGGCTAATGCTCTCCAACGCCGGTGTGCTCGTGGAGTGCTGACCTTAGAGTGGCGACAATCGGTGTGACTTCACCACCATCGGCGGCCTTTGCTCTCGCGCCGACAGTAGACGGATTCTGTCTTCGAGACGACGTGCGAAGGCCATACAAAATATTCGCAATCTCGGGCTTCACAGTCAATGAAGGGAATGCACTTAGGAGGCAAATACACTGATAGACGACCTTCATCCCGTGGGTCAAAGTGAGGCACATAAATTGTTGTAGATATTGCTGACCACCAGCCTTCGCATATGCCTCCTGCCAGCCAACCTGACTCTAACTGCCGGATTTGCGCTAAAGCACGGCGCCCGCTTCCCCGCCTGATTAAATCCGAACTCACCCACGGCGTGCTAACTCGTAGGTTAGGCCCTGCGGAATCTGTGACGGTTGAGAAATGGGACGGCTGAATAAAGGATTGGGCAGAATGTGCTATTCAAACCGCAAAGCCCGAATCGTAGCAGACGGGAAATGGTCGCGGGGCTGTTCACACCGTGGACCCGGAGTCTCTGGCTTGGCATTAGAATTGGAGGGGACGCGGTGATCTTCACTAACGCCAACAGCATTCACGGCACAATTGTCCGTCTGACCTAAAATCCTCCGCAACGTTGCGAGACTTAGGTAGCCATCCATCCCCCACCCCTCTACAATTATTACGCCGTCTAAATAATGAGGGGGAAACCATGTCGAATTTAACCAACACTCTCCAGCAACTTCGGGAGGAGCACAAGCAAGCGCAGCATCAGGTCGAGAAGTTACAGTCCGCAATTTCTGTCATTGAGGATTTGGTCGGACAGAATGGTTCTATACCCGCCCAGAACAGCGCTCGACCCGGCCGAGCCATTTCTGCGGCTGCACGGAAGCGGATGGCTGCCGCGCAAAGGGCGAGGTGGGCAAAGGTAAGGAAGGAATCGCACCCAGCGGCAGGAAAGGGTATGAGCACGGCTCCTGCGAAGCACACGATGTCAGCGGCGGCCCGGCGCAAAATTGCGGTGGCGCAACGGGCACGGTGGGCGAAGTTGAAGAAGGCAGCATAGAGCAAGGCGTAAGCGACAGAGCCCGCCGCTGCGGTGGCGGGCTTTCCTCTTTGAGTTGATAGCCGTCAGATTGAACGCTTGAATCCCGCAATGCCTCTGCTGACCATCAGGAACATGGCTACCGCCTTGGCGACCACAGGCTTCTGGTTTCATTTTCTCTCTGACTTGGACGTCTTGATTTCGCTAAGTTGGGTGATCTAATGTTCTTTGGCTTGTAGCGCTTGACAACCCGAGGGTTCGCGATCATAGTTCTTCGCGACAAAACTTGCCGTTGACCGAACGCTTGCTAAGAAGTCCTGCAAGCACTTCGCTGCGCTGCTTACCCTAAGGAGGTCGTCGCATGCCAACTTGCCATTTTGTCCGCTCGCCCCATGATGTTTTCTGCTGGTTGTGGATTGAGAAGCGCAGATCGAGCTTTGCGGTCAGCGCGGTTCTCTCAATCTCAATTGTGGCGTTTACGCCTGTGATGTCTGCGCAAAGCCGCGAGCCATACCCCGATGCGATAACAGATCGCTCCATCCACCCAAAAACACCCATGGCTCCGCCTCCGATCAATTCACCCTTCACCGACCCCGATTTCGGTTCGACGATGGTTCGGGTGACGGACCAATACTCTGACTTTACATATCCGGATGGATATTTTCTTACAGAAGCTAGTGGCTCTTCAAATATGTGGAGCGCAGATAATAGCAAGTTTTATGTTATCGGTCAGGGCGGTGCGACCCTTGCCTACAGCTTTAGCCCATCGACGATGACTGTCGGCTCTCTGCCCCACGCAAGCTTCGGCAAAGCTTTGCACGTTCCTCTTCGTGCCGGGGGCTCGTTCAGTTTTCTAGATTCTGATCTTCTTTACGGGACGACTAATGCCAGACTTCTGACCATCAGCAGCTATAGGTTTTCTACTGGCGTAGTGGAGTCGATTATCGACACGACGACTTGCGGAGCCCAGCCGCCAATGATTCCCGGGCCGTCAACCCGCAGTGATGACGACGTAACTCCGTCGCTCGATGACACGCGAATATCAATCTCGGAGGGCGGACCCTCGTTTGGTGCCGATATGTTTGTCATTGTCTACGACAAGGAACTGGGTTGCCGTTGGTACAACACTCAGACCGGACAGATCGGTGGCCAATGGGGACCGTCCGGGGCTTCGGCGACCAAGTCGAGGTACCTTATTGCACATGCACGCCTGTCTCGGAGTGGAAGATATGTTTTTATTGAAGTGAATGGCTCTGCTTGGTATGTCTGGGATGTGGCAACACTAAATGTTGAGCACTGTGCGCTTACTTCCCGCTTGGGTTGTGGAGGTTATGCAGCACTGGGCTACAACGACTTGGCCAATGCACGCGACAAAGAAGATCAGATGGATATTGTCAAACGTCCTTTTGACAATATCGCCCAAATCACCCCATTGATTTGGCCCCTGCCGCCGCCGCATTACTGGGGGCAAGATAGGCACTTCACATGGAGCAATGTGGACGCGCACGACAACACACCCCTTTGCGCTTCAAGTTACGATTACTGGGACTGGGGTAACATCACACAACCATTTGAGGGGGAGATATTCTGCATCGAGACGGATGGAATTGCTTCCACCGTTTGGCGATTTGCCCATAATCGTGCAACGGCGTACTACAAGTACTTTAATACTCAACCTCTTGGAAGTATTTCCAAGGATGGTCGATTTTTCCTTTTTACTTCCGCTTGGGACGAACAACTGGGTAATGAACCAGACGGAACACCACGCTCGGACGTTTGGATTGTGAAGCTCAACTGAAGTCCCTCGATTCGCGCCGTAGAAACCGTTGGGGCACTCTTGCTGCAAGCGCTGTACTCGGTGCGCAGCAAATGTGCCTATCGATAGAGCCGCTCGATTAGGGCGCGGTGTCTGCTCGGGGAAATCGTCAAGGATTCTGATCATTGAACGCCTGTCCGCAAGCGGGGAACCTTGCCCGAGCTCCGTCTCTGGACGGCGGCAGCGCCCAAAGTGCTTCTACTCCCTCGGCGTCCCAAGTCGAAGGCGACCTCGGAGCCTACGTAGTATTAGGCTTTTAGGGGCTGGTTTCATACACAACACCGGAGCCGTTACCACCTGACATGGTTGTCCCATAAAGCAACCCATCGTGCATCGTAACGCCTGCCACCGGGTAAAAGCCATCCGCGCCCCCGGTGAAACTATGAAGAGTGGTTTCCGTCCACTCGCCGCT
Source organism: Candidatus Deferrimicrobiaceae bacterium (assembly GCA_035654555.1). GTDB lineage: Bacteria > Acidobacteriota > Terriglobia > Terriglobales > Acidobacteriaceae > Sulfotelmatobacter. The sequence continues at coordinate 3,505 of DASRWO010000196.1, forward strand.
CTCTCCTTTTGACAGCTTAAACACCGTGCCATAGTAGTTATATTCCCCACCATAGTTAGTAGTGCCGTAAAGATTTCCTTCCTTGTCCATCGTTACGCCAGCGTCTGGGGAATTTCCGTCACCACTATATGTTTCATTAAAACTGTAGAGAACCTTGATGGTCCAGCCGGTCGCACGGTTCTGACTCTCTTCCTCTAGTGATCGCGTCTGGATTCGCCTTGGGCGAAACACGTCATAAAGCACCTGCTAGCCAAACAGGCTGACCTTGCCGAAAAAGAAGGGAGCGCTTCGTGCTGCACTCCTTCGAGCGGCACAGAAACAGAACGTACGGCTGGCCACGAGTTCGGACGAGAAGCACTTGTACGTGTTTCGATCTTTACCGAAAACACCAGGCAGAGACTTCGGATCATCAGATCTTAAGCCCTAGACACGCGAGCCGGCGATTCTCAGGAGGAGCTGCAGGAGATGGGGTTTCTTAGTAAGTTCCCTAATGAATTCTCTTTGCGAATTTGCGTGCTTCGCGAGAGTCGCAAGCATCTTTCGTTGTAGGCTTGGATTCCGCGCTAATTCCCTGAAAATGCGTTGTTGCACATTGCAGTCCCGGTCCATGTGCCGCATGATTCGCCGGAGGGTTGCTTGATTCCTGAGTCAAACGATCAAAAAACTCAACGCTTGCCCCCTTTTCGTCTCCAGGTGTACGGAAAGCCTTACAAGTTTCCGCCAGATATTCCGCTTAC
>DASRWO010000197.1:0-3847 GCA_035654555.1 Candidatus Deferrimicrobiaceae bacterium
GCGCGAAACTAGCCTATTGCCGCATCCGAACCCCGGCTTGCTCAGCGCCGAATGGATTGCCCGTCTCGCCGCAGTCTCGCCCAGTATGGGATTGATGCTTGAAACCATCAATGCGGACCTGCTCGCTCCCGGAGCCGCGCATGATAACGCTCCGGATAAAGTCCCGGCCAAGCGCCTGCGCACCATTGAAGAAGCTGGAAAGCAGCACGTTCCTTTCACCACCGGCCTCTTGATTGGCATTGGCGAAACTCCCGATGACCGTGTCGAAACACTGCTGGCCATTCGTGGCTTGCACGAGCGTTATGGCCACATTCAGGAAGTGATCGTCCAGAACTTCCGCGCAAAGCCCAACATTCCGATGGCTCACACGCCAGAACCCGGGCAGGGAGAGATGCTGCGCACCGTGGCAGTAGCTCGGTTGTTAATGCCCAACGTCAATATTCAGGCGCCTCCTAACCTCAATGCGCCGTATTATGAGGAGTTACTGGACGCAGGCATCAACGACTGGGGAGGAATTTCGCCGCTGACTCCCGACTATATCAATCCGGAAAAGCCATGGCCGCATCTGGAGCAATTGCGCCTTCGCACCGAAAGTAAAGGATTCCAGTTGCGCCAGCGCCTGCCTGTCTATCCTGAATTCTTGCCAGGGCTTATGCCGAGACCTGGACTTCTTTCAGAAAGACTTGCAGACGCTCGCGACCGCGAAGGCCTCGCTCGCGCTGGGAGGGCCGCATGATCTGCGTGCTCACCGGCGGCACGGGCGGCGCGAAGTTCGTCGATGGTCTGCGGCAAGTGATCCCGCCGGAAGAAATCACTCTGATCGTCAATACCGGAGATGACTTGCTGTGGTGGGGTCTCTATGTTTCCCCGGACATCGACTCTATTACCTACGTCCTCTCCGGCCTGCTCAGTCGCGAGCGCGGCTGGGGCGTAAAGGGCGATACTTTTCTGTGTCTCCAGGCCATGGGCCAACTTGGCGAGCCTACGTGGTTCCACACCGGAGACCGTGACCTTGCGGTGCACCTGCTGCGCTCGCGCCTTCTGGCCGAGGGCCAAACGCTTTCCGAAGCTACTTCGACGATCTGCGAAAAGCTCGGGGTCAAGGCGCGGATTTTACCCATGAGCAACTCGCGCGTTGAGACTCGCGTGGATACTCCTTCCGGCGAGTTGAGTTTCGAAGAATATTTCGTGCAGCGCTGGTATCAGGATCCGGTGAACTCGGTACGTTTCGCCGGCGCTTCCGATGCCGAGCCCGCGCCGGGAGTGATCGATGCTATTGTCTCCGCCGATGCCGTACTCATTGCTCCGAGCAATCCTATTACGAGCATCGGACCGATTCTGGCTGTGCCCGGAATTCGCGACGCGCTCGTGCGGGCACGTGGGAAGGTGGCAGCCGTGAGTCCAATTGTTGGCAATGCTCCGGTGGCCGGCCCAGCAGGGATTTTAATGACCGCTCAGGGGTTGTCTTGTTCGATTGCCGGGGTAGCCAAGGCTTATGAAGACTTCCTTGATCTGCTGATCTGCGATACTCGTGATGCCCGAGCGGCTGTAACGCTGCGCAAAAACGGTTTGCGAGTACAGTGCACTGAGACCATCATGCGCACAGCCGAGGACAAGGCCGCACTCGCTCGAGCCGTTCTTTCGTTCGCAAAAGATCGCCCGGCTCCCGACCAATCACTTTCCGATAAATCTGCAGCTCGTGCCACCCTCGACCAGCCGTGATCCTCATTCCCGTCAAGAATCTTTCGGCGGCAAAGCAGCGGCTGGCTGCGGTATTGGATCAGGAAGCGCGCACGGAATTGGCCCAGACCATGCTGCATGACGTTGTGGCCGCACTGGGCGCGTGGCCGGGGCGTCCAGCCTGCGCGCTCGTCACCAGCGACCCATACGCCTCAGAGCTGGCGCTGCAATATGATTTCGAAATCATCCCGGATCCGGCAAATCCTGGAGAAACTGGGGCAATCGAAATGGCCACTCGCCTCTGCGTCGAGCGCGGAATTGAAAACACTCTCGTCATTCCAGCAGACATCCCCCTGATTCAAGCTGCGGAGCTCGAACAGATTTATGCCGTGGCTCCGGACGAAGGCTCCGTTCTGGCGCCGGCCGCCGACGGACGCGGAACTAACGCCGTGCTCCGCCGTCCCGCCAATCTGTTTCCGCTTCGCTTCGGTAACGACAGCTTCAAACCGCATCTCGTCGCCGCGCAAGCAACTGGAAAACCTTGCCAGGTTTTGCAACTGCCAGGCATCGCGGTCGATGTGGACAATCCTGAAGACTTGCAGCAACTTCTTGCGTCTCCGGGCGAAACTCGTACGCAGAGTCTGGTTCGCCGCTGGGCACTCGATGGTCACTTGCCTGTAGCTAAGGCGGAGGGTCGGTGAGCGAACCAGGACGCCGCCAACACAAAACTGCCGCGCGGCAGCGCACGAGGAAGAAATCGAACTTTCCGCCGACCGAGATGCGCCTGATCCCAATCTCTCTTGCTGATGACGTACGACCGGGCGATTCCCTTTCGGAGAAGCTCATCGCCTCCATGCAGCAACGCAAGATTGCATTTGCGGCAGGCGATATTCTCGTAATCAAACACAAAATCGTTTCCAAAGCGGAAGGCCGCATCGTCGATCTTGCGACCATCCATCCTTCGGGCGAATCGATCGCGTGGTCAAAGAAATATAAGCTCGATGCTCGTGTACTCGAACTGGCCCTGGGCGAAAGCCGCGCCGTCATCAGGCGCAAGAATGGTGTGCTTATTACGGAAACACAGCACGGATTCATCTGCGCCAACAGCGGCGTGGATGTTTCGAACGTCGATGGCGGACGGCACGCGCTGCTTCTGCCGGCCAATCCAGATCGCTCTGCCCGCCAGCTTCAGCGCGAGCTTAAGAAGCATACGAAGCTTTCTATCCCCATTCTCATCACCGATACATTCGGCCGTCCTTGGCGCGAAGGTCTTGTTGACGTCTGCGTTGGCGTCGCCGGAATGAAAGCGCTTCGTGACGATCGAGGCCAACACGATCCGCACGGCTATACTCTGCACGCCAGCCTTGAAGGCATCGCCGACGAACTCGCGGCTGCCGCAGGTCTGGTTTGTGGCAAACTCAACCGGACACCGGCCTGCATCATCCGCGGATTTCCTTACCAACCGGCTCGAGGCCGGACTCGTGATCTACTTCGACCGGCGGCCAACGACTTGTTCCGTTGATTCTCCGCCGCTGATGGCTCGCCAAAGGTGAGTCCGCAGGAGTAATTTGGAATGATAGGAAGTCCGGAGGAAGCCGTGGCCCGCGCTCTTTCAATATCGGAACTGGAAAACTTTCCTTCGCTCGACTGGTTCGACATCGCTCCCGCTCTCACCCGCGTCGTCCGCTCTTCGCTGGAACGAATTCTCGAAGCTCAGAATGGCAACGCTATTTCGCAGCCGGAGGCTTTCGAACTTGCCCACGTCGATGGCGATAACTTGCTCGGGTTGCTTGCCGCCGCCAATTTACTACGCACAGAACTGTCCGGCAACCTGGTTACCTACGTCGTGAACCGCAACATCAACTTCACGAATATTTGTTTTGTAGGCTGTAAATTCTGCGCCTTCAGCCGCGGTCCTCGCGAGTCGGATACCTATTTTCTCGAGCCCGATCAAGTCGCGCAAAAGGCGATCGAGGCATGGCAACTCGGAGCCAGAGAGGTCTGCATTCAAGGCGGACTACCGCACGGCTTGCCGCCGTTCTACTATCGCGACATCCTAGGTGCGGTAAAGAGCGCTGTACCAGGAATGCACATCCATGCATTCTCTCCAATGGAAATTGTTTACGGCGTCGAACTCACGGGAATGACGCTCGCCGATTATCTCTCG
>DASRWO010000198.1:0-6561 GCA_035654555.1 Candidatus Deferrimicrobiaceae bacterium
GTCGTTTGGATTGATTCTTGAGGAATATCGCAACGCGAAGCAGGGCTGGGGTCACATCCACGAGAAAGTAAAGCAACGCGCAGAAGCCCCGCGGCCACAATAAGTCGCGGAATGTACTTGGAAGTTTATAGGAGGTAAACATGTGCCCCGTATGCATCGAAAGCGCAGCAGTAGTGGCCGCCGGAGCGGTATCGACCGGAGGAATAGTGGCGGTGTGCATCGGCAAACTCAGAAAATTGTTCGGGGCGAATGGTCTCGGCCTGTTTCAGAAAATCAAGGAGAAATAAAATGGCTACAAGCAAGGAGAGAGACATGGAAAACGGCAAAAAGCATCTCCCAAAGAACACACCACCGATCGTGTCAGCGCAGGAGTGGGAGGCTGCGCGCCAGCAAGTCCTGGTGAAGGAGAAGGCCTCGACCCGCTCCCGCGACGCGCTGGCCGCCGAGCGTCGACGGATGCCGTGGCAGGCCGTAGAGAAGCAATACGAGTTCGACGGGCCTAAGGGCAAAGTAAGCCTGCTCGATTTGTTCGAGGGCCGCCGTCAGCTGATCGTTTATCGTGCCTTCTTCGAGCCCGGCGTGTTCGGCTGGCCCGAGCACGCCTGCCGCGGCTGCTCCTTGGGCGCCGACCAGGTTTCCCACCTCGCCCATTTGAACGCGCGCGACACCACCCTCGCTTACGCCTCACGCGCGCCGCAGGCGGACATCGCGCGCCTCAAGGCCCGAATGGGCTGGGAGATGCCGTGGTACACCATCACGGACAGCTTTGATGTCGACTTCGGCGTAGACGAGTGGCACGGCCACAATGCGTTCATCCGCGACGGCGACAAAGTGTTTCGCACCTACTTCATCAACAATCGCGGCGACGAGGCGATGGGCAGCATCTGGAGCTACCTTGACATAACTGCGCTGGGTCGCCAAGAGGAGTGGGAGGACTCGCCGGAGGGCTATCCCCAGACTCCACCGTACAAGTGGTGGAACTGGCACGACGAATACGCTGACGCCTCGCTCGATCCCAGGTGGGTCAAAGTCGTGGAGAAGGCAAAGGCGAGTTGAACCTTAACGACTAGTAGGGTGGCGTCCGAGATTCGCTCAGGCCGGCTAGAAGCTGATCTTCAGGATTTGTCCGCCGTTGCCAACGAACCATCCGGCTTTCGGACTAGCGAAAGCCACCGCCCAATAGCCGCTTACGTCAGGCAATTTGAACCAAGTGTGTCCCTCGTCGGGAGTCCAAGCCGCCGATCCGGTGTCGAAGTTCGGCTCCGTCTCGGCGGTGACTACAACGGTGTGGTCGTGCTCGTGATCCGCTTCTTCACCATCATCATGATGATCGCCGCGCACATAGGCTAAGCAGAAGATGGCGCCGGCCACGGGCGGCTTGTTGGTAAGAGTCCATGTTTGTCCGCCATCGTTCGAGGTTGCCGCGTCGGCGGAACTGTTTGTAGACAAGTCGCCGCCACCCACGATGCCATTCCAAGGATCGCGGAAGGCTACGGAAATCCCACCCGCGCTGGCCGAACTCACGAGCGGCGTATCATAAGCGTTCCAGGTATCGCCCCCATCTCTCGTGGCCAATATCCTTGCTGTGGTTGAGCCGCCGGTAGCGATCCAGGCGTTTCTTCGTCCCTCGGTTGTGATACAAGTTCCACTTGCCGCAAACGAGGCTTCCCCCGGCAACGCGGGCGGCATATTGTCGGCGATTGACTGCCAGGTCATTCCGTCGGTTGTGCGAATATCGGGAAACACTCCGTTCACCGAATCGCTGTGTGTGATGCCCCGCGTCGGGGTCCAGAACGCGAAACAATCATAGAATGCGTTCACGGTCTCATTCTTGAACTGTATCGTCCAAGTCGCGCCACCGTCGGCGGTTTTGTAGATGCGAAAATCAGTAGTGTTATTTCCGATCGACATTAGATACGCAACCTTGTCGCTTACGCCGTGCACATCACGAAATTGCAGGGCTTCGGCTCCGGGCACGACCGCGGCTTTCCAGGTCTCTCCGCCGTCCGTCGTGACCACGTATGTGCCGCCAGTTCCGGCGGCCCAGACTACACGGGAATTCACCGGACTGACAGCAATCAGCAGCTGTGTAGTGCCGCTCTTTTGCGGAGTGAGCTTGGGTTGATGAACCTTCCAAGGTTCTTGCGCAATGCCGATAGTCGCGGAGGCAGCAATCAGGAAAACGACCAGCACACGGTTTAACATAGGACTCCTTCCGGGACGGGCAGTCGTAGTGGGGAAAAGTATAGGAACGTCGCAGCGCGGGTGTCAAACCGGCAAGAGGGATTGGGGAGAGCATCTTCCAAAGGCGGCATGAGATTTTCGCCGGAGCGCACGCCGACTTTCTTGTCGGGCGGTTCTCTTCTTGACGGGCATTATTGCGTGAACGAGATCCACGCAAATATCATCGAACTTGCCAAGAAAGATTTTCGGAGAAGTAACCCGATGTCTCAAGATCCCTTCATTCCAGTTGAACACACTGCCAAGTCGCGAAATGACCTCATCGAGCGCGGGTTCAGTCGTGAGCCGCTCAGAATTGATTTAGACATAGCGCGCTCTTTGGAAGCGTTAGCCCATGCAGCTTCGTCCATTCCAAAGGACAAATACTATGAGGGTGGCGACAGGTATCGTTCCTTAAACCGTCTCCGCGCCGAGATTGTTGACGGCGGCGTAAGAGTTTGGCCAAGCGCGGAGAACACGCCCTACGTGCAGTTGAAAAAATACAACACGACCTTAGGCGGCCAGCCGCGAGAGTACGCTCAGCTGCCCTCGGCGATCGCTGCTTCCATAGGGGTTCGCAAGATGATTGCTCACCACCTTCATTACCTGCCGCTCTCAGCGGTTGGTACGGAGTATTTAGTCAATGTCCATCTAATAAGGTTCACGGCTACGCCGGGTCGGCCGTGCGACACGAGCCCGCCGGGCTTACACAAAGACGGAGAAAAATACATTGCCACGCATCTACTGGGCCGCTGCGGCGCTCACGGTGGCGAAGTCATCATCACCGACAATGACAAGCGTGAAATGGATCGCTTCATGATGCGTGAATGCGGTGAGTGTTATGTCTTCGACGATGATCGCGTCTGGCATATGTTGACGCCAGTAGCGGTATCGGAAGGCAATCAGTACGCCTACCGTGACACGCTGGCATTCGATATGTTGCCGGAGGGTTGGGAACCAGCGAAGTGATCTGCTAAGTTTCGCGGCAGGCCTCAGGCGGCATCGGCGAATTTTCCCTGCGAGATTGCTAAGCTGCCTCGGAACATGGGGTGGCAACTAAGTCTTGTCGGAGGCGCTCAATTTGTGCCGCCGCTTCCTTCATTTGCTCTGCATATTCATGCCCCTGTCGTGGAAGAAATGCGCCGTAATTTTCCAGCAGCAATCCTGAAATCGTGTTGATGGCGGTGATATCGGAGCGTGCTTGACCAGAAAGGACAGAGGTTAGTTTTTGTAGCTGTAGCTCACGCACCGCCAGCTCGTCTCTGCTTTTAGCGGTTTCTTCTTCCAGCAGTCGCCCATGCCGCTTCATCAGACCGAACAAACATGCCGCTATTAGAAGCACGGCGGAATTAGAAGCGATGCTGATCTGCAAAAACTTCTTCAGTGTGGCGGATCTCTCGCCGTCGCGTTTGGCGAAATTGCCGCTTTCGAACGATGCTAGCGAGTCCACAATCTGGCGGATCTTGTCCATGTACTCCTTGCCTTCGTTTGTATCCACAACCCTGAAGGAGCGAAGTCGGTACCCCTGTTGGCGCAACCTTATTGTGCGCTCCATCTCAGCTTGTTTTGAACTAGCCAAAGACTCCAACTGCGACTCCAGAGATTGTTGCTGCTGACTCCGGTGAGCCAGCCCTGCGCGAAGGGCGACAAAATCCGTTGCGATCCTGCCGTTCGCCTCGGAGTAGGGTCGCAAGTAAGAATCATCGTTGGTTAGCAGAAATCCGCGCTGCCCGGTTTCCATCTCCGTCATGTCTTTCAAAAACCCGGAGAGTTCTGCTTGCATCTTGGAACTCTCCATCGTGAGGGCCGTAATGTTCTGCATCCCTTTTAAATGATTCACGGCAAGATACGCATTCCACGCCATGAGCGCGAGCAGCGTAGGCAATCCTATTTGCAGAGCAAGTTTTCGAATCATCTAATTGTGCCCCCTTCAGGCGAGGTTCAGAACACCCGCAGTCGTGATTCGACTGGCTTTGCAAATCTCTTCCGCAACTCTGACCGCCGCGTTGCTGCTGTCGGCCGGCTCCTCCGCTGACATTACGGAACTGGCAGCCAGCGTGAAAAGCACAGCATCTTGTTGATTATCGAAATAGAGGATTACTTGATTCACTGCCATGTGCGTAGCTCCTGCTGACCGCTCTTAGGTGATCGTTCTTAGGCGATCATTCCTAGGGGATCATTCCTAGGCGATGATAGGCTGATTCAGCGAAAGAGCGACGTTATCTGTTTTGGTGCACCCGATTATGAAATGCTGGTTCCGCAGATGAGCAGGGAAGAGCATACTCAATCCGTGACGGCGTCTGGGTCTGCGCTGCCCTGCGTCCAGAGCCCTGTCAGTACGGATGCGAAATAAAAGCCGCCCCGACATCGGGCGGCCTTTTATTTTCCGAATCTGAGGTGGGCAACACTTCGTCACAAGGAAGACCACCTTACTCGCTACTCGAAATGCTTAATCGTTGCCAACGGGTTTCTGGAGCCAGGGAGTGAAAAGGATTCTGGCGGCATCGAACGTCGTGCATCCGGGAGCGCCGGGACCGGCAGCGCATCCCCAGTAGTTCTCGGTTACGTCCAAGCTGCCGGTGCATATAGAGGCACCATCGAAAGCGCAAACATCCCCGACGCCTATCTTGCCCCCATCGAGATTATTCAGATGAATGTCGACTTCAGCGGGCGTATTAACCGCTATGTCGATATCTTCATTTCTGATCACGTTATCGGAAATGACGGTGCCACGAACCGGCGAACCGCCGTCTCCACTGTTGATATTGATCCCCACGCGCCCCGGAGTGGCCGTGTCGGCCGTGTCGGCCAGGTTTCCGGCAATGATATTGCCGATGATCTGGTTCCCGCTCATATTATCTGCGGGCAATCCAAAAGCCGGGCCCACATGGCTGTGAAGGGCAACGCCGCCGAGTCCATTATTCGTCAGGGTGTTATTGATGATCACATTGCCAGTCACGTGGCCTTGGCCGGCGCCATCTGAGAAGAGTCCTACGCCCGAGCCCCCGACTTCCACGCCGTTTGCATTCGAGACGTTTTCGACTACAGTATTATTGTCAACTCCATGGTGGGGCGCGAAAGGGGGCGAAGTGTGGCCTGTAGGCGGATGAGAGGCAAGAACGATGCCGCACTCCAGCGGATTGTTCTGCACATTGTTCTGGATCAGTAGATTGTCATGGCTTTCCGCCGTCTCGTCGCTGATCAGAACGCCATCGGCATTGCCGGTTATCACGTTGCCAGATAGGATCGAATTTGCTGTTCCGATCAGGTGAATCGCGCCGCCGCAGTCGCCCGTTTCATCGTTCTCATAGATCCCGTTACCGGGTTGTCCTGGGCAACCGTGGTACTCTCCTGTGAATGCCAGGCCCGAGGACTGATCGTTGTTCACGATGTGATTGTCACGGACTGTGACATCGGAAACGCTCACGAGCAAGACGCCTTCAAACAAGGCATTCTGCACCGTCAATCCGGCGACGGTCACGTGACCCAAACCCGGGTGGTCGTAACCGTCCACAAATATCCCGTGGGCAAGGCCGGTGGCATCAATGATCGACAGATTGGCGCCGGCACCGAGGACTGCAAGTGGAATGCCGATGACCACCTCCTCTTTGTATGTGCCCGCCGCGACATTGATAACGTCGTTGGCAGAAGCATGATTTACCGCCGCTTGGATGGTTGAGAAGCAGTCATGGGAGCCAGCAGGGTTGACGCAAAGGGTCCCCGCCGCAGCGGTCTGACCGACAACCCCGAACACGACAACGCAACAAACGAAAAGTTGAATGGGTTTCATGGATGTTCTCCTCTCTAACGCAGGAAGGATGTTCCTGAGGAGAACATTTGTCAAGCGGCATAGCTTCGCGGCACCGGTTAGCGATAAATCGCCGTAGAACTCTAACGCCGGCACAACTGAAATTGCTCGAACTTGTCCAATGCGGCTTCCACCTGCTGCTGATGGGAGCGGGACGCGCCCCGGCCAATCCAGTGCCAGCGTTGCAGTAGAAGTTTTTGCCGCGCCCGGTCGGTCTTGAGGTCGAGAGCGGCGACGATCCGATCCCCGATCAGAACCGGGCAAAGGAAATATCCAAACAACCGCTTGTGTTTAGGAACGTAAGCTTCGAAGCGATACTCGTAATCGAAGAAGAGCCGGAGTCGCTTGCGCTGGATGATCAGCGGGTCGAAGGGGGATAGGATGTGAACCTGCTCTTGCGCCGGATCGGGAATGTTGTCGAGCGCATCCGGGCGGACCCAGTGCAGCGATTGGCCCGCTCCTTCGAGTTGCACAGGGGTCAGCTCCTTTCGACGGACTCGTGACTCCAGCAGACGCCTCATTGGTGGTTTGCG
>DASRWO010000199.1:0-28722 GCA_035654555.1 Candidatus Deferrimicrobiaceae bacterium
AGCTTAGGATGGAGGAGTTTCCACTAGCGCGCACGGAGGTGCAGATCACGGCCAGCAATGATGGCGATTTCTTCCGGGCTCACTGTGATGATGCGCAGGAGCGCATTGCTTCCCGCCGAATGACTTTCGTCTATTTCTTCCACCGCGAACCGATCCAGTTCGAAGGAGGAGAGTTGCGTCTTCACGACTCTACGAAGATCGAAGACCATCCCAACAGCACCGGCAGCTATCAGACAATCGTGCCACAACAAAACCAGATCGTATTCTTCCCGTGCTCGACACTGCATGAAATCACTCCGGTGCAGTGCCAGTCGCGAGAGTTTGCGGATAGCCGGTTCACAGTGAATGGATGGCTACACCAGTAAAAGACGGCTCATGGCTTGCGTGGATCGCACGCCTGATGGGAGCGGCATCGCGGCAACGACACAGCGCGATGCTGCCTCCAGAGCAGTTTCATTGCCTGCTGGACGAACTCCCGTTGCACTTGATTCCGCAACATGGGTTAGATCGCCGGCTTCAGCTGGTTGATACTTCTCAGCCTCTATTTCTTAACCCGGAATGCCTGGTGTTACCGGCCGGAGTGGCGCCACCGGAACTGGAACCCCATCGCCAGTTGCTGGAAGGATTGCATTTGCAGAGCACCGTCGCCTGGGTGCGGGAACCTGCCACTGGCTCGTTGCATCCGTTCTGGCTTGGGCCTCAACTTGAAGCCCTGGTTTCGAATCTGCGAACCGGTGAGCCTGTGCCGGCATCCTTCCCAAAGACGCCGCGGGTTCTTCTTACAGCGGCCGGCATCTTGACGCCCGAGGACTACGCACACCGTCGCCGCGCGGAGTGGTCCACTATCGTCAGCAAACGACGTCAAACGTTTCGAGAAAGGAATTACGTTCCCCTCGGCGATTTGATTCACCCGTTCAACCTTGGCGCTTTGCGCCGCTACTACCGGTATGCAATCCGGAGGGGAGCGATTTGGCTCGGCGACGAGCAGAGCGCTCTACGTTACGTTGCCCATAATGAAGCAGTCGCGCGCTATTTCCACCATCAGATAGCGAAGGCGGTCGCAGACATTGTGGGAGAGCCTATTAAGCCTTCGTACGTTTATTTGGCTTCTTACATGAGTGGTGCGGAGTTGAAAAAGCACACCGATCGTGAACAATGTGAGTTCAGCGTCACTTTGTGCCTGGATTTTTCTCCGGAACCGGCGCTGGCAACGCCATGGCCAATTCAGTTAGATACTTCCGCCGGTACTGTCACGGCTTACCAAGCTCTGGGCGACGGCCTGGTCTACCGGGGAACGAGGGTTCCACATTGCCGGGATGTCTTGGCCCACGGATATACCTCGACATCGCTTTTCTTCCACTACGTGCCAGCAGGGTTTTCAGGACCTCTTAATTAGACCGAGCGAGACTGGACCGAGCGAGATTGGACCGAGCGAGGGCTAGCGCAATCCGGAAATTACATACAGCACCGATAAAACCTGGTAGTAGCTATACGCAAAGCGTGAACCATTGTGGCTCACGACCACCGGAGCAATCGAAACTAGACCAGCGTTTGTTTCTGGCTGCAGTTCTTGCACGAGAGTCTTCTCGCCCGTGGCCAGATTGATCCTAAGAACTTTGGTTGGAATCTGGCCGGGGAGATATCCATAGAGAGCAGAATCATCTTCTGACCATTGCACTGGGATTAATCCAGGTTCGAACCCGGGGATAGGGTGCGGTGGGCCGCCCGCAACCGGGTATACAGCGGCTACGGGTCCGTTGTTGGCGATAACGTAACGGCCGTCGGGCGAGACCAAACCGCCAGTAACTCCCTCAGGTGTGACGGGGGTTAACTTTCCACTGTCTAACTCTACGAAATAACAGCGCACGCCGTGACCGGGTTCGTTCCCGTTGATCGTAATTCTTTTTCCATCCGCCAGAAAATGCGAGGAGCCGTTGTGTATGCGCTCCAGCCCGGTGACGGGAATCGTTCGGGGCTGGCCGGGACCGACCGGGTAAAGAGTGATTTGCCCCGGACTGCCGATAATTATTGCGATCGCCCATTTGCCGTCCGGAGAAAGGCCGCCGGCGCTCCCGTCACCTAGTTTGATTGGCGGCGCGCCGTCGATTTTGCGAATGGCCACCGAGTAGTTGGGTCCGGCGGCTTCGCTCGCGTCCTCAAACAGAACGGACTGGCCGTCAGGAGAGACATCTTTTGCAACATCCCAGTCGTGCCACGAAATATCCGCCGCTTTACCTGCTCGCGTGGAAGTGGCCATGGATAGGCGTTCGATATCCAGACTCACTAGAACGCGCCCGTCGGGTGCCATGTCCTCCAAAGTAAGCCCGGCCGGAATGTTTAGAATCGTTCGCACCTTTCCTGCGTCGTTTACCGCCATCAAGCTGCGCGTATAGCCGGTGGCCGCCGCTGTAAACCAGATTTCCTTTCCGTCAGAGCTCCAGGCGAGGCCGTCTGCCGAGTCGTACAGCGGAGACAAAGTACGAACTTTTCCGGACTGGTCCACCAGCCATACTGAGCCACGATCATCCCAGAGGGAGGGATGACTAATGAAGGCAATCCTATCGTCCTGGGGTGAGACCCGGATGTGACTGATCCAGCCATTGCTCTGGTACAAAACGTGGCCAATTGGATATTCGATCTGGTCGCGGCCATTAACGTGATGAACGACGGCGATCTCGCCCTTCGGCCCCCAGTCCGCCCACGCCACCTCTTCAAGCAATTCTCTCGGCGACCCTCCTGCCAGAGGCGCACGGGCGAGCGTACCTTTTTCAATCTTAAGGTGCTGCATATGCGAACCGTGAATTGTCAATGCCAGTTCGCCTCGTTGGGAAATCGCCAGCAAACTTGCGTCCGTCACGTTTAGCGGTTGAGTGAGCAGAGAATCACCGACAGTGGAGAAAAGCTGCAGCGGCTTATTGTTCCACGCGGCCCCATAGACGATGGAGTGAAAGTCCGGCGTAAAGCGCGCCGAATAGACGGTGCCTTCTTCAAACGTCAGACGTTGGTAGGTGGCATTGGCCAGAGGTCTTCGATTAAATTGAATTGCGGCCAACACCAATATCGCAACTAACAACATCCCGGCGAGCGCCCAAGGCAAGGCATTTGCTTGGAATCTTCTAGATCTCCGCCGCGCCGCTCGAATGCCGGATGCATCCGACAGAGTCTCCAGCGCGAATCCCAGGTCGCTCGCCGATTGGAAACGATTTTCAGGTTCTTTCTCCAAACAGTGGCGCACGATTTGCCGAAACTGTAACGGAATCCCTGCCTGCTCCAGATCGCTGTCAGGAGGATCCTCGCGCAACACCGCCGTGATTGTGTCGACTTCGGTCTCGCCGCGAAAAGCCCGCCGTCCGGCCAGCATTTCGTAGAGAATTGCGCCCACGCTGAAGATGTCGCAGCGATGATCCACCGGCTTGCCCCGAAGCTGCTCTGGGGCCATGTAAGCCACGGTGCCAAGCACCATACCGCTTTTGGTGACGGTCGTTAAGTCTTCGATGGTGCGGCCCGATTCTTCTGGCGCAGATTGGAGTTTGGCGACACCGAAATCCAGGATCTTTATCCGTCCATCGGTGGTCACAAATAAGTTTTCCGGCTTTAGATCCCGGTGAATAATGCGGCGCTGATGAGCCGCTATCAGCCCTTGTACGATCTGCAGCGAGTAGTCGACTGCCAGCGGAACGGGGAGAGCGCCCTCCAACAGCCGCTTACGAAGAGTCTTGCCTTCGAGAAGTTCACAAACGATGTAAGGAGTGCCCTCGTCGACACCGATATCGTAAATCGCGACGATGTTTGGGTGATTGAGAGCGGCAGCGGCGCGCGCCTCCAACTCAAAACGGCGCAGATGATCAGGATTGGCGCTGGACGCCGGACGAATGAATTTGAGAGCGACTTCGCGATCCAGGCGTTCGTCCCGCGCACGGAAAACCTCGCCCATGGCACCGGCGCCGATTTTCTCAACGACTCGATAGTGACCTATGACTCGGCCGCTCATGCGCAGAATGACGCCCGCAGGCATGTTAGGTCCCGTCTCTCGTTCCGTCAATAACCGAAATACGTACAATCTGCTAGCCGCTTGCGGGATGACCTTGCCCTGGCTCCGGCCTGCTGTTTATTATCGAATCAGCGCGGATTGGAGGAACGATCTCATGCTATAATCTCGGTTCGCCTACAGATTTATCGAGGCAGCCAGTGATTCCCTCTTGGGCGAATCCCGCGCCAATCAAGATGTTTCATACGAGGTCTAGTCATGTCCGGCCATTCAAAATGGGCCACAATCAAGCACAAGAAGGGCGCGCTCGACGCCAAGCGCGGGAAGATTTTTACCCGTCTTATCAAGGAAATCAGCATTGCCGCGAAGAACGGCGGCGGCGATCCTGATTCCAATCCCCGGCTGCGTGGCGCCATCGTCGCCGCCAAGGCGGAGAACATGCCTGCGGATAACATCAAGCGCGCCATACAGCGCGGCACCGGCGAGCTTCCCGGCGCCACTTACGAAGAATTTTCTCTCGAAGGCTACGGGCCAGGCGGAGTCGCGGTACTGCTTGATATTAATACGGATAACCGGAACCGTACTGTCAGCGAAATTCGCCACTGCTTCGGCAAGAATGGCGGCAACATGGCCGAAGCCGGCGCAGTCTCCTGGATGTTCCATAAGAAGGGCGACATCGTGATTCCAAAGACCGCGGCAAAAGAGGATGATTTAATGAACATTGTTCTCGAAGCCGGTGGCGAAGATCTGAATGATGATGGCGAGAACTGGGAAATATTAACTGAGCCCTCGGCGTTCGAGGCTGTGCTGGAGGCGGTGAAAAAAGCTGGCATTGAGCCGGCGTCTTCTAGCGTCGCCATGATTCCGCAAAACTATATCAAGCTGGAAGGGCAGGCCGCCAACACGATGATCCGCTTGATGGAAGCACTGGAAGATCAGGACGATGTGCAAAACGTCCACTCTAACTTTGATATCGATCAAAAGTTGCTGGAAGAAGTGGCTGGCTAATTGCTTGCAAAAGATCAACGGAGCCGCCCTTATGGGCGGCTCTTTTATTTTATTTGCCGACTTTTCTTAAATAAAAAGTTTTCAACACAACCGTGGATAAGGCTGTGGAAAAACCCGGAAGTATCTTTGTAAGTGATTCAGCGAGAGACGGTTTAGCTCTTTGCACCGCTGCGAGTGCTGGCACTTTCGTGTTACAACCGCTTATTTGTGCGAGTAGCCGCTCGAAGATTTACGTCGCCGACAAACCTTGAAACTCAGACTCGACAAGCTTCTGGTTGACCGAGGACTCGCCCCTTCACGAGAGAGGGCTCAGGGATTGATCATTGCAGGTAAAGTTTTGGTCAACGATCAGAAAATCGATAAAGCCGGCGCGCAAGTTGTTGCCGAGTCGGCAATTCGCCTTCTCGGGGAAGATCAGAAGTACGTGAGCCGCGGAGGTCTCAAGCTGGAGCGAGCTTTGGAACATTGGCGTATCGATGTTAAAGGCGCAGTTTGCCTGGATGTCGGCGCCTCGACCGGCGGTTTCTCAGACTGTCTGCTGCAACATGGTGCGAGTCGCGTGATCGCAGTCGATACTGGGTACGGCCAGATGGCGTTCAAGTTGCGACAGGATTCCCGGGTTCGACTTTTGGAAAAGACGAATGCCCGTTATCTGACGAGCGAAGTCATTAAAGAGATCGTCGATTTGATTGTGATCGATGTGGCATTTATTTCTGCGACCCTGGTTCTTCCGGCGGTGGTGAATGCCGTGTTCCCGCAATCTCAGGAAGATCGTCGCGGGCGCCAGGCGATCGTGCTCGTCAAGCCTCAATTTGAGGCGGGAAGGGAATTCGTTGGCAAGGGCGGCATTGTGCGCGACGAGGCGGCTCAACTGGCGTCCGTCGAAAAAGTAAGGAGGGCCTTGCTGGATCTGTCTTGCTCTGAAGTTCAGGTGATCGATTCACCCATCCTTGGGGCAGAGGGGAATCGCGAATTTCTTCTGCGCGCGGTTTTTTAGGCGTTTGCGCTCACCAGCCAAAGCCGATCGCAGTTAAAGATTTTCCCGCAAGTTCGGTACAATCTTTCTTTCTCCTATTCAACATGGCAATTTCGTCCTCATCTCCCCACTCCAAAGTCGCGGCTATCATCTCGCGTCCAGCCAGGCCCGAGGTGTCCCGCACCGTTCCTGAACTGCTGAAATGGCTTCATGCACATGAGTACTCGGTCATCGTCGATCCGGAAACGGCAAAATATTCCGACGGCGAAGAAGAAGTTCCGCGGCCGGAAATGTCATCGCGTCCTTTGGACCTGGTCGTGGTATTGGGCGGCGACGGTACTTTGCTCTCCGCGGCTCGAGCCACTGCGCCCATCGATGTGCCCCTGCTTGGCGTGAACCTGGGTTCGCTTGGCTTTCTCACGGATGTGCCACTGTCTTCTCTTTTCGCGATGCTCGAGTCGATCACCCAGGGGGAAGCAGCGGTAGAACAGCGTTCGCTGATGCAATGTGAGTTGCTGCGCAACGGCGAGATCCTGGGAAGCTACCTCGTGTTCAATGACGCCGTGGTCAACAAGACGGCGCTGGCGCGGCTGAATAATTATGATCTGTTCGTGGATAAAGTGTTCGTCTCCACCTATCGCGCGGACGGAATGATTGTGGCCACGCCTACTGGGTCAACCGCCTATTCGCTCTCCGCTGGCGGACCGGTGTTGATGCCGACGGTAAACGCTTTCGTAATTACTCCGGTCGCACCACATTCTCTAACGCATCGGCCCCTGGTTGTGCCGGATTCGGTCGTTATCGAGCTTCTGCTGCGCAGCGATGAAGAAGTTGCATATCTCAGCCTCGACGGTCAACCTGGCGTGGATCTGTGCGACGGAGATCGAGTCCGTTGCCGCCGTTCTGAACACCGAGTCAGTCTGTTCCGCACCGATCACGATTTTTTCCACGTGTTGCGCACGAAGTTGAAGTGGGGAGAGAGATAGAGCGGACTGACAGCTGATTCCGAGATTGTTGATTGAAACCCAATGTTGAATCGGCAATCATCGTTCGGCAATCCTCACTACAATTCCGCGGAATAGAGTTCGCGAGACGTTTCCCTACGCCGGATCACCTTCGCCGATTTTCCACGAACCAGAATTTCCGCTGGCCGCGGCCGCGAGTTGTAGTTTGAGGCCAGTGCCATTCCGTAGGCCCCGACATCAAGAATCGCGAGTAGATCGCCTTCCTCTACGCGTGGCAACTCCCGATCGCGCGCAAAGAAATCTCCGGACTCGCAAACCGGGCCGACTACGTCGGCGACTTCTATCTTAGAGAGTGTTTCCTTTGGCTGAACTGCTGGAACGATCTCGTGGTATGCGCCGTAGAGCGCGGGCCGAATCAGATCGTTCATCGCTGCATCCACCACCAGAAAATGTTTGCCCCCATTCTCCTTTCGGTAAATTACGGAAGTCAGCAACACACCGGCAGGGCCCACAATTGCACGTCCTGGTTCCAGCAACAGATGAACTTTCACGCCGCGCAAGGGGTTCGTCACTGCCCGGGCGTAACGTGCAGCATAATCAGCAAAATCTGAAGCCAGTTTCTGATAATCGATGCCCAGGCCGCCGCCGGTATCCACGTAGTCGATTCTGTGTCCATCTGCGCGCAAGTCGCGAACCAAGGCAACCACCCGAACCACGGCTTCCGCGAAGGGCGCAATATCAGTGATCTGAGAGCCGATGTGTACGCTGACCCCGGCAACTTTCAAATAACGCGACGCGGAGGCTTTGGCATAAAGCTCGCGCGCATTTCGGATCGGCACTCCAAATTTGTGCTTTCTTAAGCCAGTGGAAATGTAGGGATGAGTGTGGGCCGCGACGTCCGGATTCACTCGTAGAGCAATTCGCGCGACCCTGCGCGCACGCGCTGCGCATTCCGCCAGAACCCAGAGTTCAGACTCGCTCTCCACGTTAAATAGCAAAATCCCGGCTTTCAAGGCAGCAGTCATCTCGTCTCGCGACTTTCCCACGCCGGAGAAGACGACTTTTCTGGCCGCACGCCGGTCAGCTACCAGCACACGCTCCAGTTCTCCGCCGGAGACAACATCGAATCCGCAACCCTCGCGCGCCAGCAGCCGCAAAATATTTAGATTGGAATTAGCTTTTACGGAGTAGCAGATGGTGTGGGGAACACTGCGGAACGCTTTCTGAAAGTCCGAGAGACGCTCCAGAATTGCGGTTGCCGAGTAAACATAAAGAGGCGTCCCATAGCGTTCCGCGATCTTGGTGAGCGCAACATCCTCGCAATACAAGTTGGACTTTTCTTTTCGATGAAATAATCCCTTACGGTCTGGGCGCAGAACAAAACCGGGCGGCCGCACCATCTGCGATGGTTCACTGGGGCGGTTCATTTTCGCTTTGGAGCGGCGGAAGTCGAAGTGTCCTTCACTCTAATCGCCACGACAGTTTGATCGTCAAACGATTCGACGCCCGCGGAATGTTCGGCCGCGGCCTTGAACAGCGTGTTGACCACGCAGTCCGCTGTTTTGCCGGCGCATTCCAGAACCAGTTTTTCAACCCGGCCCCGACCAAAAAGTTCGCCCTGCCGATTACGAGCGTCCAGAATACCGTCACTGAAGAAAACGAACATATCGCCCGGTTTCATCTTGAAGCCAAACTCGTCGTAATCTGCATCGTCGAAAAGTCCCAGCGGCAGGCCGGTCGCTTCGATCACATGGTTCTTTCCGGCATGCACATGAATGGGCCGAGGTAAGCCCGAATTGGCCACCTGCAAGGTCCGATGTTCATCGTCCCAAACGGCGTAGATGAGGGAAACGAATTGGGCTTCGATGCGGCGTTCGGAGAGAGAGAGATTGACTGCCCTCAGCATTTCAGCAGGGCCGGGTTCAATCGGTGCATGCGAGCGAAGGATGCCGCTCACCAGCGCTGCGTAGATTGCGGCCGGCGCGCCTTTGCCGCTCACGTCGCCAATCACGATTCCCAGCCGCGAAAGCGAATAAGGGATAAAGTCGTAAAGGTCTCCGCCGATGGCGCGCGCGGGAACGAACTTCGCCGCTAATTCCAGATTCGCCAACTTGGGCAGCGTTTGCGGAAGCAGCCGCATCTGCAATTCGCGGGCAAGCGCCAAATCCCGCTCCAGACGGCGTTCCTGGCGCGCGATCTCCTCATACAGCCGCGCATTCTCGATGGCGATGGCAACCTGTGCTGCGAGTGTCATCATGGTGCGGCGATGGTCCTCGGTAAAAAAGCCGCGGCGCGTGTGCTCCAGATCGAGCACACCGATCACTTTGTCTTTGTAAATCAGCGGCACGGCCAGTTCGGAGCGCGTTTCCGGATTGCCCGCGATGTAGCGCGGGTCTTTGCTCACGTCGGGCACCAACACCGCTTCTTTGGTCTGAGCGGCGTAGCCAACCAAGCCTCGGCCAAGAGGGACCTCGTGTTTGAGATGGATATTTTCGCGAAAGCGCAACGAAAACCGATGTTGCAATTTTTCCCCAGAAGAATCCAGCAGGAGAATACTGAACATCTGGTAATCGATCAGCCGCCGCAGAAGTTCTGCAACCCGACTCAGCAGTTCGTCCACATTCAGAATGGATGACAGCTCGCGCGCAATTTCATTGAGCAAGAGCAGAATGCGCGCCTGCCGCGTAGTGCGCGTGTAAAGCTGCGCGTTTTCAATTCCACCCGCGATTCGAGAAGCCACCAGAGTCAGCAGACGGCTGTGTTCCTCAGTGAAGTAGCCGGGATTCCGCGCTTCCAGATCGATCACGCCAATCACACGGTTCTTGGTGATAAGTGGCACCGCTAACTCCGAGCGCACATTGGGCACGGCGGCAATATACTTGTGATCCTGGGTAACATCGTCGACGAGAACCGCCTGTCTCGACTGCGCGGCCTGCCCGGTCACTCCCTCGCCCAGCTTTATTCGAGAGCGGTCGGCGAAGTCAGCCGGATACCCTACCTGGAAGCGAAAGCGCAATTCTTGTGTCTTCTCGTTTAGAAGCAGAATGGCAAAGATTTCGTAGTCGATGACCTTACGCACCACCTCGGCCACGCGGCTCAAGGTGGTATCCAGATCGAGCGAAGTCGCCATCACATCGGCGACTTCCAGCAACAGAGGCTCAATCTGCAGAGAATTTGCCGTTGTATTCAGAACAGATCCCATGGTTTTCTATGATAGCAGCCGTTGTTTTGAGCACCGCCGCATCGTGGGCTCAGCCCTGAGCGCACGCTTTCCTTGGCGGTAATAAGTACTCGGCACTACTCATTCTCGCGGCACAATGCAGATGTCCGCCAGATTGCGATACCGTTCGGCATAATCAAGGCCGTAGCCCACCACGAACTCATCGGGAATCGTGAAGCCGACATAGTCGCCTTGCAGCGGAAGTTTGCGGCGGGAAGGCTTATCGAGCAGCGCCGCGATCTTCAGCGATTTAGGCTCGTGCGCCAGCAACAATTTCTTCAGAACTGTGAGCGTCAATCCCGTATCCAGAATGTCTTCCACCACAATCACGTTCTTGTCCTTCATGGATTGGTCAACGTCTTTGGTGAGCTTCACCTCGCCCGTGGAATCCCATCCGCTCTTGAGCTCCTGACTGGGGCTGGGGCGATTGCCATAGCTGGAAACGCCAATAAAATCGAACGTGGCATCGAGATCCACCTGTCGCGCCAGGTCGGCCAGAAAAATCGCGGAACCCTTCAACACACCCACCAGAATGATCGGCTCCCCCGCGAAATCGCGAGTGATGTCCGCACCCAGTTCCGCGACTCGCTTGGTAATTCGATCCCGCGAAATCAGCACCTTAAGTTCTTTCATGGCGTTTCATATTAAACTAAATCCAGTCGCAGCCCATCCCGGGTGGGTTTCCGCTCGAGATCCACCGCAAGTGGCTAGCGGCCAGGAGCTATTTCCATGAATCTGAAAGGTATTCATCTTACGTGGCTGGGCCACGCAACATTTCGCATCGAGACGCCCGCTGGACAGACCGTCATCATCGATCCTTGGATCATGAATAATCCCGCATGCCCGCCATCCGAAAAGAAGGTGAAGAGGGTAGATACTCTTTTAGTCACACACGGACATGGCGACCACATCGGCGACGCCGTAGAAATTATCAAGGAACACAATCCGCAAGTCGTGGGTATGCCCGAACTCTGTGGCTGGCTGGAAAAAAAGGGCGCCAAGAAAACCGCCATGATGAACAAGGGTGGCACGCAGAAAGTCGGCGACATCAAAGTAACCATGGTTCACGCGGATCACTCCTGCGGCATTCAGGACGGAGATCAGATGGTTTACGGTGGCGAAGCTTGCGGGTATGTGGTGGAATTCGAAAACGGCGTCAAACTTTACCATGCTGGCGATACCAATGTTTTCGGCGATATGGCAATCATCCGCGAGCTTTATGCCCCTGAGGTCGTCATGTTGCCGATCGGCGATCACTTCACCATGGGACCGAGGGAAGCGGCTTATGCCTGCAATCTCCTGAAGCCGAAAACCGTGATTCCCATGCACTTCGGAACCTTCCCAGTGCTGACGGGGAGTCCTTCAGAGTTAAAGAAGCTGGTGAAGGGCGTCGAAATCTTAACCTTGACGCCGGGCGTAACTCTACGGGATTTAGAGCGTGCAACTGCATAACCGCTAATTCGAGAATACGAAGGAGACGAGTGGCCGCGAATAAACCAAAAAAAGAAAACAATCCGAAAAAGGCGAGCAAGCCGAACTGGCGGCACTATAACTTCACCACCGCCGGTCCGGTCGATGACTATCTGTATTCCATGCTGCCTAAGCGCAGCGAAGTGCTAGTGGAGATGGAAGACTATGCCAGCAAGCACAATATCCCCATTGTGGGTCCGGCTGTGGCGCGTGTGTTGCAACAACTGGCTCTGATGATCAATGCCAAGACTGTTTTTGAGTTGGGCTCGGCCATTGGCTATTCCACGATCTGGTGGGCGCAGGCTGTGGGCGAAAAAGCGCGGGTCATCTACACCGACGGCGATGCGAAGAATGCCGAGCGGGCGCGTGGTTATTTCAATCGGGCTGGCGTGTCTGATCGAATCACGCTGCACACTGGGGATGCACTGGAATTTCTCTCCGAGCAGAAGCAGGAGTTCGATATCATTTTCAACGATGTTGACAAGGAAGATTATCCGCGCGTGCTGCGTCTGGTACCGCCGCGTCTGCGCAAGGGCGGGTTATTTATTACGGATAATGTTTTGTGGAGCGGCCGCGTGGCGGAGAAAAATCCGAAGTCGGCGCAAACCAAGGCGATCCTGGAGTTCAACCGTCAGTTATATAGCTCGCCGGATTTCTATACGACGATCCTGCCGATTCGCGATGGGTTGGCGGTTGCCCTAAAAAAGTAAACGCGAAGAAATCAAATCGATTTGACTGGAATCGCCAGCAGATCCTCAACCAGCCCCACTTCCTTTTGCAGAAATGGCTCTGCGTAGGTCACGCCGCCGAGAGCGCCATAATACCGCGCCATCGATTCCACGCGCGCATGAATCTCATCGTGGGCAGGGAAGATGTCTTTGCCTGCCTCTTGATCGATGTACTGTGATTTGTAGGCGAAGATAGACGCGACCTTCTGTTTAAACTGCTCGCTGATGTCAACCACAAACGTAGGACGCACATCGTAGTAAAGCGTCGCGTAGATAATTTTGAACGGACGGTGCGGCGCGAGTTTTCCAGCGCTCGCACCTTCCCGCTTGACGGGCGACTGCTGATTGTTCAATGTCCCCTGCGGGTCGAGCTTGGATAATCCTGCCAGGAAACACGCTTCATACCCCAGCACGGAGCACGTGTAGTGGTCTGGATGCCGTCCCTTCCAGTAGGGCAGAATCACAACCCGCGGCCGGGTTTCGCGGATCACGCTGGCCACTTTCAGGCGATTCTCCCAAGTATTCTCCACGCGTCCGTCGGGGATGTCGAGCCCTCGGCGCCAGGCTACATTGAGAATTTTGGCCGCATCCGTTGCTTCGCGCCCGCGATCCTCCGCCGTACCGCGCGTGCCCATTTCTCCCTGTGTCAGATCCAGAATCCCCGTCCGCTGGCCGCGCTGCGCCATCTTCAACAGGGCTCCGCCGCAGGTCTGCTCCACATCGTCGCGGTGAGCGGCGATCGCTAGGATGTCGAGGTTCACCGCAGTCGAGGGCATAATCGTCGAGCTTGCTGCGCCGTCAGTTTCTAATTCTATTTCTTCCGCTCCACCAAATACCGAGCCAACTCTTTCAGCGTTTCCGCCCGCTTGCCAAAACTCTCCAACTCCGAAAATGCCGTAGCCACCAAGGCATCTGCCTTATGCACGGACTCCTCAATCCCGAACAGCGCCGGGTAGGTTGCCTTTTGTGCAGCCGAATCCTTGCCTGCGGTTTTGCCCAACTGCTCGGAGCTTTGGGTCACATCCAGCACATCATCCACTATCTGAAAAGCCAGGCCAATTGACTGACCAAAGGCACGGAGCTTCTTGACTTCGCCATCCTTTGCTCCGGCGTAGAGGCCACCGCTCACGAGGCTCGCGGCAATTAATGCCGCGGTTTTTGCGCGGTGGATGTATTCGAGCATCTCCGTCGTGGGCTGCATTTGCTCGGCCTCCAGATCCACGACCTGGCCGCCGATCATGCCGTTTATCGTGCCCGTGGACTGAGCGATCTCTTCGATAATTCGAACTCGTGCCTCCGCCGGACACTCCATCCGAGCCAGAACTTCATAGGCCCGGGTTTGCAGGGCGTCTCCAGCCAGAATTGCAATCGCGTCACCGAAGACCTTGTGGCATGTGGCGCGCCCCCGCCGCAGATCATCATCGTCGAGGGCCGGCAGATCGTCGTGGATCAGTGAATAAGTATGGAGCATCTCCAAGGCGGCGCCTAATTCTTCAATCTTTTCCGGCAGCGATCCCGCGATCATTCGCCCTGCCTCCATGCACAGCACCGGCCGCAACCGCTTGCCGCCGGCGAACACACTGTGCCGCATTGCCTTGTGAATGGAGACGGGGTCCTGCGTTTCCAGTGGAATCAGACGGTCGAGCGCCGCGTCGGTTCGCGTACGACCTTGCTCAAGAGTTTCTTGCAGCATCGCGCAGTGAGTATAACAAGGCGCGCCTTCGCAAAGCACCGTGCTCAGAAGAGTTCCGGCACCGGATAACGGTATCGGATAACCGTCATGCCCGTGCGGCCATCAAATTGAACCGTTTTTTGAATCCTTTCCGGATTCCTCTTAGTCATTTGCATGTAAGATTGACAGCGCGAAATGGCTGCGATCTTTTCTACGAAATTTGGAAGCTGAAAGTGGAGCCTTCATTTCACTCGTATTTCAGGAGACGGAACTTATGAGCGATGATGCGAAGAAAGACTCGTTTTCTCGGCGCGGATTCTTAGGCGTGGGCACAGCGGCGCTAGCAGCTGCCGGAATGTTACCGGCGGACGCCGCAGGCCAGGTACAGCAACCATATCCCAGCAAGGAAGAACGAGAAGGTAAGCCGTATCCGACGAAGGACGATCCAAGCGCCAGCGACCCCGGTCCCACCAATCCCCAGCTGGATGCGCAAAATCCGGATTCTTTCCTGCCGCCATCCACCGACGCGGGTGGAGTGCAAACCTTCAAATATCCTTTCTCCATTGCTCACAAGCGGATGCAGGAAGGGGGATGGTCACGCGAGGTTACGATCCGCGAACTTGCGGTCTCCAAAACGATCGCCGGCGTGGACATGAGACTTACCGCCGGGGGCATACGAGAGCTGCACTGGCACACGGCCGCCGAGTGGGCCCTCATGCTCTACGGAAATGCGCGAATCACCGGGCTCGATGCCGAAGGCAAAAGCTTTGTCACGGACATTACCGAAGGCGATCTCTGGTATTTTCCCCCCGGAATTCCACATTCGATTCAGGGACTGAACCCAGATGGTTGTGAGTTTTTGCTGGTCTTCGACGACGGTGCCTTCTCCGAGTACGAAACCGTCCTGCTCACTGACTGGATGGCCCACACGCCGCACGAGGTGCTGTCGAAAAACTTTGGTGTGAGCGAGCAATCTCTGACGAAACTGCCCAGACGGGAGAAATTTATTTTTCAGGCCCCCGTTCCCGGGCCGCTCGATGCGGATCTGAAAGCGACCGAAGGCTCGCTTGGCTTATCAAAAGTTGATTTCGCATTTCGCAAGACGCAGAAGGCTGTAAGTAGAACCACGAAAGGTGGAGAAGTGCGGATCATTGACTCGAGCACTTTCAAAGTGTCCACCACGATTGCCGCGGCCATCGTTACAGTGCACCCGGGAGGAATTCGCGAACTTCACTGGCATCCCAATGCCGACGAATGGCAGTACTTCATCAGCGGTTCAGGAAGGATGACGGTCTTCGCTACCGGGGGCCGCGCCCGTACCATGGACTTTCAAGCCGGTGACGTTGGCTATATCCTGAAGACGCTTCCACACTACGTGGAAAATACCGGCAATACCGACCTTAAGTTTTTGGAAATGTTCAAGAGCAACTTCTATCAGGACCTCGCCCTATCGGAATGGCTCACTCACACGCCACCCGAACTAGTGATGCAGCACTTGGGTATCGACAAAGCAACCCTCGATGCCATACCCAAAGAGGAAGTGGTAGTAATGCCGAAATAGTGGGCTTCCGGCCGTCCGCAAAGAAAAACAGCGAGGATGCCGAAAAGCATCCTCGCTGGACTTCCTAATTCGTCAAGCTGACGCGGCTCTTGCTACCGCCACGCTTCGTAAGACCGAACTCAGGACATTCTGCGCATCGTCGGATTGGCAGACATCGCTTGCGCCAGCATCCAACGCGTCAATCCAGAGTTGCTCATCCGGTATACGGTGGGTGCACACGATGGGGAGCAGTGGAAAATCCTGGTGCAAGCTTCGTACGTCGGTGAGACGAGAGGCTTCCATATCAAGCACCACGGCCTCAGGATGGTTGCTGGCCACGCGTTTGCGAAGTTCGTCGCCGGAATGCGTCAAGTGGACTGCGTGGAAGTGAGGGGAAAGTTTTCCGGCCAGAGTTTGCGCCACTCTGGGATCGGTTTCGAATACTACGACACTAAAGCCCATAGATCCTCCTGACTTACAACCGTCAGTTACAACGGTCTTGGGCTGCGGGGGAGGGTTCGGAACCACTACTCCACAGACATTTTCAATAAAGATTGGCAACGGAGCGAGTTGCCTATCTGCGGGCACTCGCCTTTTCCGCTACGGATTCGAACGGTTCAGCCTGGAGTTTCCCGTTTTTCTTGAGCAAAACTTCCACTTTGCCTTCCGCCTGCTCCAACTCTTTGCGGCACGCGGCGGAAAGATTCATGCCCTCTTCAAAGAGGGTGAGAGAAGTTTCCAAAGGCACATCTCCCTTTTCCAGCTCCTGAACAATTTTTTCCAGTCGCTGAAGACAGTCTTCAAATTTAGCCAACGGGGTTTAACTCCTTTTCTATTGTAATGCTACTATCCGCGCGCAATGTCTAGTTTTTTATTGTAAATAGACGGTGAAAATATACTTTCGTTCCCCTTAAAGGAAACCTTAGGCCGAAGCAGGAGTGTTTGTGCCCAACGCTTCCAGAACATCCACTGCGGAGCTGTAACGCCCCTGCGGGGCGCTGATCTGGGCTCCCTGCACAGTGTGCCGAACTGCAGTCAGCATTTCGCGGGCAATGGCCACTCCCTCAGCTCGAGCCGCTTCCGGCGTCTGCGCCCGCGCCATGCGTTCCAGGATCGAATCCGGCACTGAGACCCGAAGTTCATTCTTCATAAACTCAGCATTGCGCACGCTCACCAGCGGCCAAATTCCTGCCACTACTGGAATGCGGCAATGCTCGATCCTCCGCAGAAAAGTTTCCAGCAGACGAATGTCGAAGACTGGCTGCGTTACCGCATATTCGGCGCCGGCCGCCACTTTGAATTCAAAGCGCCGGATTTCTTCGTCCAAGTCGGTGAGGCCCGGGTTCGCGCCCACTCCAATCACAAACCCCGTTCCAGCGCCGATGGGATTTCCGCCCAGATCCAATCCGCGGTTCAGGTTGTGAACGATGTTGACCAAACCAATAGCATCCACATCGAACACGGCGGTCGCGTCCGGATAATTACCCATCTTGGGTGGATCGCCTGTAATGCAGATGAGGTTCTTGATCCCAACCGCGGCCGCGCCAAGCAGATCACTTTGAATGCAGAGCACATTCCGGTCGCGGCAAGTGTAGTGCAGAATGGCGTCGATTCCAGCTTCGCGCTGCACCAGCAAGGAGAGCGCCTGGTTACTCATGCGCGCCGAAGCCCGCGGACTGTCGGGAATGTTGACCGCATCCACCCCAACCGATTTCAGAAAGCGCGAACCTTCCAGCTCTTTCTGTATATCCGTTCCTTTAGGCGGCACCACCTCCACCATGGTGACGAACTCGCCCCGCGCCAGCTTAGCGCCCAACACGGACCGCTCCTCTAAAGGCTGAGCTGGGGTTGCCCTCGGGATGCTCGCGTTGGAGACTTGAGCTGAGGCCGACTTTCCTCGAGCCTCTCCCGCGCGCAAGGCGGACTTCATGACTCGAATGTGGTCGGGAGTGGTCCCGCAGCATCCGCCAACGATGCGTACTCCGGCCGCGACAAATTTCCGCGCATAACTCGCCATGTACTCTGGCGAGCAGAGATATATGTTCCTGCCCTCTACCGAGCGCGGAATGCCTGCATTGGGCTGCGCGGCGAGCGGCAGGGAAGTGAGCGCTCGCACGCGCTCGATAGCGTCAAGCATGGCGACGGGACCCACACTGCAATTACAGCCGATAACGTCGGCGCCCCAATCTTCCAGCCGAGGGGCAAATGTTTGCGGATCGGATCCGTCCAGGCAGTTACCGTCCTCGTCAATCGTTACCTGTACCACCAGCGGCAACTTCGCTCCCACATCCTTGGCGGCAAGCATTGCCTGGTGGAGTTCCTCGAGGTAGCCGAAAGTTTCCATCATGAGCAGATCGACGCCACCTTCGGCCAGCGCTTCGATCTGTGCGCGGAAAGCCTGGCGGGCTTCTTCGAACGAGGTTTTTCCCAGGGGCTCGATTCTTGTTCCCAAGGGGCCAACCGATCCCGCCACCCAAACATCGAAGCTCTTAGCGGCTTCGCGGGCAAGCCGCACACCCATCCGGTTGATGTCACGAACCTTATCGGCAAGACTGTGTCTTGCCAGGCGAAAGGCATTAGCTCCGAAAGTGTTGGTTTCGACAATCTCGGCTCCCGCCTGGAGATATTCGTGGTGGATGGCGCGAATCAAATCAGGCTGGGAAAGATTTAATTCGTCGTAACAGCGATTGATGAAAATTCCCTTGGAGTAGAGCAGCGTGCCCATGGCGCCGTCGCAGAGAACAGGCGACCGCTTGAGCCGTGCCAGAATGTTGTCCGCCATCTTAAGAGGATACAACAAGCTTAGTTATTTGCATCCAACACGCTACACCAGTAAGAAGTCTTGACAGCGCTGTAGCCAGGCTTTTTGGCGGGCTCTGCTATAATCCGGTATTTTGCACTTAAATCTCTAGTTTTCCTGTGGTTAGGAGCTTGAAGTTTGAAGAAATCCGCTCTGCTGCACGCTGCATCTTTGTCTGTACTTTTAGGTCTTGTCTCCTGCGGGGGTGGATCGACGTCAAGCACTACTGCCCCGAGCAAATTGACGGAGCGCGTTTTTGCCTCGCAGAGCGCTTCTAGCCCCACGGCATTCGGCGGTCTCGTCCTTATTGATGGCCAGTTCGACACAGTGGGGCGAGGCGGGGTCAGCACCGGCGGTGCTCCTGGCCTCATGGCGGTTTCCCCCAATCGAGCGACCTTGGTGGCTTTTGATCTGTTGACCAACAAGGTTGACGTGGTCAATACTTCAAAAGAAACGGTAACCGGAACCATACAGTTGCAGGGCCTGACCACTAGCATGGTCGTGCCGCAGCCTGCGATTGGTTATGCGGCCGTACCTTCCGCGCCGCTGATCGGTTTTTCGCCGGGTGCGGTACTGCAGATGAACCTTACGTCGGGTGGGATCGCAGCGACCATCAGCGTGCCCGGTGCGCAGACCGTCGTCTCAAACTCGACTGGATCTCAGCTACTTGCCTTTAGCAATGACTCTAACGCCGTGACTGTCGTCACGCCAGCTTCGTTGAATACTCCTACTCCGGCGACGGTCTTAGTGCCGGGATTCGACCGTCCTGTCTACGGGATTTTTAACAGCGATGGCAGCCAAGCCTACATTTTAAATTGTGGCGCGGAATGCATGGGAACGCAGGCCAGCGTGCAGATTCTGAACCTCACCACCAGCCCCCCGACGGCCGGAGCGGCAGTTGCGGTCGACGCCGCGACCATTGGCCTTATCAGTGGTTCTACTCTTTATGTGGCCGGCACACCGCCTACCAATAATCCTTGCACCGGCGAGAACACGGCGGCCACCACCTGCGGGCGACTCGATATTGTCGACTTGAGTTCGATGACCGTCACGAACAAATACGTGATTACCGACGGCTATCACGACCGTATCGATATGGGTAACGGCGCCCAGCTATTTATCGGCTCTCATACCTGCACCAATATCGGGGACGTCAATAATGTGACCGGCGAGGTGCGCGGCTGCCTCTCCATTCTCAACACTACAAACGGGAATATCGTCATACCGCCCGACAATGGCGATGTAACCGGCCTGCAAAATTTTAGCTCGCGGCAAGTGGAGTACGTTGCGGAAGGCGGCAATCTGCGAGTTTATTACACGGTCACGGATGAGCTGCTGACGAATTATCAATACATCAGCACCGGAACCATCGTTCTTCCCGGGTACATCACCGACGTTAAGGCAGTCGACTTTTTCTGATCCGCCTGATCTTCGATTTTATTGTGCAGGTAGCAGTACTAACCGGTGCGCGCGAGTTGCTTCCACAGCCTTTTCAGTGAATGGCAACGTGAAGGTGAAGCCCTCATACCACGCCTTCCATTGATCCATGTAGTAAGGGCTAAGAAAGTTTCCTCCCTGGCCCGTAACTGTATTTAGTGTGGATTGATCGAGATCGGCAAGGTTGGCAGTGAAGCGTTCCGAGGGTCCATGATGCGGCGTAACAGCTTTCACCGTGTATCCGCTACCCGATTGCTCCTTGATTCCGGGAGCGCTCCACCGTTGTAGCCCTGGAATCTTTCCCAACACGGGGTGTTCGATGTCGACTGAGTTCACCCGACCCCAACGCCACGAGGCCAGATCTTTGGGAGCATCCGGACCACTCACCGCTGCTTCGACCGCCGCAGTTAGAAGTTCATCGTAGTTATGATATTTATCCGGTAGCCAACGCTTGGGTTGATGCAGCATGACATTTTGCAGCCACACGGTTTTCATCTGCCAGTGGTAGGTCTTCCAACTCAACGTAGTTTCCTGTTGCTTCGGATCTTCAGAGGCAGCGCCCAGGCGCGGTTCGAGAAGGAGTCGCGTCAGTTCTTGTCCGGAGCGCACGGCAACGGTCGCGGCTGTCGACGATGCAACCATGCGCCCGTCCCAGTTGCGCATCAGGTCTGCAGCTTGCTTTGCCCGCGCCGAAGGCTTGGCGGCATGATCCACGGCATAGACAAAACGTTCCGCAGCGAACAGATCGTTCTCCGATTGCACATCGTTTTGCAGCGCCAACATGTCGGAGGCGGCGAACTTTCGGCCAGACTCCAGCACGTGATAAATCCGCGCCGTCCGCCAGGGCGCTTCCCATGCGGCGCTGATCGAATAGGGATAATCATCCGGCGTGATGCGCGCGTTTGCCGTCGCGATCACGCCCGACGGCGGATTGTAGATGCTCGGCAACTTGTCGAAAGGAATGTAGCTGGTCCATTCGTGAGCGTCGTCCGCACCGCTGACCGGAAGACTGCCATCCCCGGAGGAGCGAATCGGAATGTGGCCCGTGGTCTGGAAGCCGATATTCCCGTCCACGTCCGCGTAAACAACATTCTGTCCCGGTGCGTCGAGTTGCGAAAACGCCTTGCGAAAGTCTTGCCAGTTCTGTGCTGTATCAACGTCGAAAAACGGCATGCGCAGCCCATCGTAGAGCGTCCAGCGCAACGCCACTTGCCGCGATTCGCCCGGAATTATTCCGGAAATTATGGGGCCATGACGCGTGATCTTTACGTCGATCGTCACATCCGGTTGCCCTTTGACGTGAATCACTTCCTGGCGATGTTCCGGCTGCTTCCAGCCCTGCGGCGTCTGGTATGCACCGTCTGAGTTGAAATTTTCGATGAAGGCATCGGCCACGGTGGGGCCAACGTTTGTGAATCCCCAGGCAATGCGCTGATTGTGACCGACGATCACATACGGCATTCCTGGCAGCGTCACGCCTGCGACATCCAACCCGCCTGACCTTAGATGAGCTTCATACCAGAGATTCGGCATCTGATGCCCAAGGTGCATATCGTTTGAGAGCAGCGGCTTGCCCGTCACCGTGTGCGCGCCTGAGACTACCCAGTCGTTTGATCCGTTCACCGCTTCCGGGGCTTGCTGCGCCCAGATTTCCAAACCATTGACGAGTTTTGTTACCGCGTTGTCCGGGCCCGAATCTTCGTCATCGTCATCATTGTCTCTATCTTTGTCTTTGTCCCCTGAGTCCGGATGATTCTTTTGATCGTCAACGTCTTCCCGCATAACCGTTGGCGGCCGATCATGCCACGATTTGTTCACGTATAGGTCAGCGGTCAACTCCGGTCCGAGTTTGGCTAAAACCTTTTCGCGCTCAAGTGTGTCCTCGAACCTGTAAAAGTTAAGATCCTTCACCATCTGGTTCGCGATCACGATGGAGTCTTCAGCCTGCCAGGGCTTTGGCCGGTATTTCAAAATATGAAACTCAACGGGCAGCGCGTTTTCGTGGCTTGCGACAAAGGCATTCACGCCACGAGCGTAAGCGTTGAAGTACGACTGATCGCGTGGGCTCGCCGTGCCCACAGATTTTTTCGCGGCAGCCCGTAATCCCAAAACGCGCTGTTCGCGGTCGATCTTCAGAGTATCCTCGCCCAGAATCTCGGAAAGTTCTCCAGAGCCAAAGCGGCGCATCACGTCCATCTGCCAGAGGCGATCCTGCGCGGTCACGTAACCTTGTGCGAAAAACAAATCCTCTAAGCTGGCGGCTTCGATGGTGGGAACTCCATGCGCATCCCGCGTGACCTTTACCGGTGCCGATAAGCCTTTTACCGGAAGCTTCCCATCGAGTTGAGGCAGGGCAGAGCGAGCGACAAAATAAGCGTAACCTAGCACGCTTCCCACTAAGAGAACCGCGAGAAAGAGCAGCGACAAGAAAATTCGCAAGCCAGTCGAACGCCGGGATGCGGGAACGCCTGTGGCAGTAAATGTACTCATGAGCAATTCGATTCTAGGTTGAGAACGGCACGTCGCACAAATAGACGATTACCGTCTTGCGGGAATTCAATTCCTCTGCGTCCCTGTGACCTCTGTGTTTAAGCTTTTGTTTTTAAGATTTCTTGCGACAGACGTTCACACGCCGCTGAAAATGAATTTCATTTTCAAGATCGGCGATGCTATCCTGTCCCTTCATGCTGCAGAAGCGAATCGATGATCAGCCTTCCATTTCGCGCGAGATGGTGCGCGAGGCCCAGGAGATCCTGCACCGGCATCTTAAGCGGGTCGGACTGAAGCAAACGGCACAGCGCGACACGATTCTGCGATCATTCTTGGAAACCCGCGACCATCTCTCCACTGACGAACTGCACCGCCTGGTGCAGAAGAAAGATGCCGGAATCGGCTACACCACGGTCTATCGCACGCTCAAACTGCTGGCGGAGTGTGGACTCGCCAGCGAAGTCGCCTTCCACGATGGTATCGCCCGCTACGAGCATCAGTACAACCGGCGCAGTCATCACCACATGGTCTGCACGGAGTGCGGCAGTTCCGTGGAATTCTTTTCCCGGGAAGTGGATCAATTGGAACAGGAAATCGGACGCCGCCACAATTACACCACCACGCGCCACACATTTCAGATCTACGGTGTGTGCGAAGATTGCCGAAAACCGTAAAACTTGTCGGCCCGAACGAGCTACTCACCCCCCAACCGCATCTTAACTGGTAAAGTGTTGGAAGAAGTTCCCTCGCTTCCGACGCGATCAGAGCGTGGACCTCTCAATCAACTGGAGCTGATTAATTGGAGCTGGAGCCATCATCAATTTGAAGCTGACCTTTTTCGCGCGCGCAGGCCTACTGACCGTGTCGATCTTATCCGCTGCAGCTTTTTGTGCTGCTCAAAGCGCCGCGCCGATTCAAACACCCGATCCTTCCCCTTCCGCCCAATCGCCCGCCCAGAATTCTCCGGTTCAGACGAGTCCGGTCCCGGCCGATCCGAAGAAGAACGACGATAAGAAAAAGAGCGGTGATTCGAAAAAGGACGACCGGATGTTTTACGTAATGCCAAACTATCTGACCGTAGATAGTCAATCGCAGGTGAAGCCCATCTCATGGAAAGAGAAGTTCGCCATCTCAGCGAAAGGCTCCTTCGATCCGTATGAGTTCACGGTGGTGGGCATTGTGGCGGGCATTCGCCAGGCGGAGAATTCTTTTCCGGGGTTCGGCCAGGGGGCCGAGGGATACGCCAAACGGTACGGAACTGCTTTTGCCGATCAGGTGGATGGCAATGTCATGGTGGGCGGCGTTTTTCCCACGATCCTGAAAGTCGATCCTCGCTATTTTCAACTGGGCAGGGGCTCGTTCGCGCGTCGCTTTGGCTATGCCTTTGACCGGATTTTCATTGCCCGAACAGACTCTGGCAGGAATATGTTCAACGTTCCCGAGTTTGCTGGCAATGCAACTGCGATTGCGATTTCCAACGTCTATTATCCCGCGGCCGATCGCGGTTTCTCGTCAAGCTTCTCGGGCTGGGGAACGCAAATGGGCATCGATGCCTTCGGGAATGAGCTGAAAGAATTTTGGCCCGATATTCATCACTACTTGCAGAAACGACAGGAACGCCGCCTGCAGAAAAAGCAGGAGAAGGCTGACAACCAGCCGTAGGCGTGAAAATACGGATGTGGGAGGATATTTGAAAGCGATTCGATTATTTTGCATGGCGGTAGCGCTGGTCGGAACGTTCTCAGCAGTGTCTCTTCAAGCTCAAGAACCAGCCAGCCCGGGAGAACCATCCCGGGAAGCAACGCTAACGTCGGGTCTGGCCGATGCTTCGCGGGTCACGGATGCTTCGCTTACCGACGTTGTACGAGACGACGTTGCGCAAAACGACCTTGCGCAAAACCAAAACCCGCCACGAACCACCGACGGAAAGTCCTCCCTGCCCGACTCACCCAGCGCAGGGGTCGGCCCTTCCACTCCCACTAACCCCAGTGACCAGGTTGGTAAACAACCCAAGAGAATTCTGGGAATCATACCCAATTACCGTGCGGTCAGCGCCTACACTCATTTGCCTCCGCTGAACTTCAAGGGTGAACTCTGGCTGGCCACCCAGGACACATTCGACTACTCCAATTTCATTTTCACGGGAGTGCTCGCGGGAATCGACATGGCCGGCAACTCGCAGCCGGCCTTTGGGCAAGGTGCTGAGGGCTTCGGCAAATACTACTGGCACGTCTTTGTCGACGGTGGCATTGAGAACTACATGACGGAAGCGATCGTCCCGGCGGCGACCAAAGAAGATCCGAGATACTACACGTTGTTCAAAGGCGGATTCGTGAAGCGCACCAGTTATGCCGTAACTCGGCTATTTATCACCCGCACCAACTCTGGAGGGAGCACCTTCAATCTGTCGGAGGTCGTCGGGGCGGGAGCCGCCGCGGGCATCGGCAACGCGTATTATCCGGCCGAATCCAACCCCTGGGTGAAAACCTACCAACGCTGGGGAACGCAGGTGGGCTTAGACGGCGTGTTCAACGTACTGAAAGAATTCTGGCCCGACATCGATCAGAAGATATTTCGCGGAAAATACTAATCTAGAGCTCTCCTCAAATCTCAAATGTAGATTCGGTCGCGTCGATGAGCCAAAGTATGCTGTGCGTTCTCCGCGCTACGGGTGTCGATGCAGTACGCGCGTGGCGATGTCTGGCCAGAATTCGCGAAACACATTGGTAAGTGCGTCCCGCCCAAGCGCCCATCCGTACTTCGCGGCCAGCGCCCCGGCAGTTCGGCTTCCGCTTGGGTAATATGTCACTGAGATTCCTTGCGCAACGCCTCTGCCCAGCAGTTCAGAAATATTAAAGCTATTGTTTCCGTGATAGTTCGGGGTGATGAAGATGCGAGAGCCTGCATAGAAGCCGCGCTTCCAGATTGTGCCCTTACCCATAGCGTAGTAGCGTTCGTCCTGATGGAAGGCGCTGGGTAGCGCGAAGATAACCCAGTAATTACCGTCTGTCTTGTCGAGAAACCCTCGCCAGTAATATCTGCCATATCCCGGAAGCCCCTGTCCGAGTTGGGGGTGGGCAACGGTCCACTCAGCCAGGGCAGAGGTGATGCCGACAAATACAAATGATGAGTAGTCAAAGCTATTCTGGGTTGCAATCTTGAAAGCCTGCTTCGGAGTTGGCGGCGGAGGCTGGGCGCCAGCGCTGACCGCGCGAAAGTTAGGCATTATTCCGAGAATGCGCTTCGGCTGCTGCTGTCCGGGCGAGGCGCCTCGGTTCGCAGGCGTCGCACTCTGGTTGTCCCTTTCATTTTTCGTTCCAGCCTGCTGCGGAGATGTCGTTTGCGTCGGCGGGGCCAAATCGATACTCGGCGGCGCTTGTGAGGATGAGTCATGCGGCGATCCCGCCTGCTGGGCAAAAGCGGGAATTCGCAGAGAGCTGGCGAGGCATAAGAACATAAGAAACCGTGCCGTGAGCCGTATCGACAATCATTATCTCCTCGAAAAAATGCCGGGGCGCACTGACCCGGCGCAGTTGCATCATTCTACAGTGTGTATTTCGATTTGCCGATGCGTAAGGGTTAGTTTTACATTCCTTTACAGCGTAAACGCGTGGCCCGCGTTGGGCTAGATTCTGATTTCGGCTATTCGGGTTGCCTGACTCGGGCGCACGCACGTTACTATAAGGACTGAGAAAAAGAATTTATCGTCGAGGAACCTCATGACAGAGCCAACCTATGAAGAACTCAAAGCCAAGTTGTCGCAACTGGAAAAAGAAGTCGAAACCAAGAAGCGCAGCGGCGATCTGATTTTCAAAGTGGGTGAAAAAGGCGGAGTCAGCGTTTACGGATTGGGCCGCTTTCCAGTGACGCTGTACTACGAGCAGTGGAACCGCCTCCTGGGAGCGGCTAACGACATTAAGGCCTTCATGGAAGAGAACAAGTCCCGGTTAAAACTGAAGGAGCAGGGCTGAAGCTTCCAATGGCGTTACTTCCGGCGCTCGGAATTTGCATCTCCGGCGGAAGAAATTGGCTGCGGCCCGGCAGTTCACGTTATAATTAAAAAACCGTGCCCAAATACTCCATCGTCGTCCCTCTGCATAACGAGCAGGAGAACGTCACGGATCTCTACGACCGCTTGAAAGCGGTGATGGAGACGGCCGGCGAGACCTTTGAAATTGTGCTGGTCGATGATGGTTCCAGTGATCACACGTTTGCGATGTTGCGCGAGATTGCAGCTGTTGACAGCCGCGTTACGGTGGTGAAACTTCGCCGCAATTTCGGCCAGACGGCTGGGCTCGCCGCTGGTTTCGATCATGCGCGCGGCGAATACATTATCGCGATGGATGGCGATCTGCAGCACGATCCCGCCGACATCCCGATTTTTCTGGAAAAGATCGCCGCCGGTTACGATATTGTC
Organism: Candidatus Deferrimicrobiaceae bacterium; assembly: GCA_035654555.1. Classification (GTDB taxonomy): domain Bacteria; phylum Acidobacteriota; class Terriglobia; order Terriglobales; family Acidobacteriaceae; genus Sulfotelmatobacter. The sequence goes on from DASRWO010000199.1 coordinate 26,712, forward strand.
AGCGGGTGGCGTAAGGTGCGCATCGACAATTTCTGGATGCGCCGCATACCATCGAGGATTGCAAATTGGCTGATGGCCAAATTGAGCGGTGTCGAAATTCATGACTTCGGCACCACATTCAAAGCCTACCGCCGTGAGATTCTCGAGCAAGTGCCACTCTATGGCGAGTTGCACCGCTTCATTCCCGCGCTGGCATCGTGGTATGGAGCATCCATTTGCGAAGTTCCCATTCGCAACGTGAACCGCGAGCGCGGCATTTCACATTATGGAATTTCCCGTACTTTCCGCGTGTTCTTCGATCTCATTACCATTCGGTTCTTGCTGCGCTATCTTTCTCGTCCTCTGCACTTCTTTGGAACTCTCGGAGCGCTCAGCATGTTCGGCGGTAGCGGCATCGTAGCGTGGCTGGGAGCAGAAAAGTTTCTCCGCCATGTTCCCGTCATGGGTGAGCACGGTCCGCTGATGATGACGGCGATGGGGCTGCTGCTGGGCGGTCTGAATCTTCTTGCCATCGGCTTGCTGGGAGAGATGCAAGTCCGCCACTACCACGAGCCTCGGCACCGCCTCCCGTATTCGGTTGACCGCGTGCTGCGTTCGCAAAACGAAGAGCACAGCGTCTCGGAGTAAATTCCGATTCACGCTTTTCAACTCCGCGTATTTCTCTCGGCTGCAAACAACATCCTCGCCAGCCTTCGAAAGCGTATATTCGCCAGCGTATAATGTGCCACTTGCCTTCTTAGGAGCTCCGGTCGATATGGCCCCAACAACGCAGCACGAACTACAACTGGCCCGCCGCATGTCACGGCTGGGTACCGAAACCGCTTTCGAAGTTCTGAACAAAGCGCGGGCGCTGGAACGCCAGGGCAAAAGCATTATTCATCTGGAAATTGGGGAACCGGATTTTGATACTCCGGCGAACGTGATCGAGGCCGGCGTTGACGCGCTTCACAACGGATGGACTCACTACGGCCCCTCTGCCGGCCTGCCCGATCTCCGCCAAACGATCGCCGATTACGTGAGCCGCACGCGCGCAGTGAAGGTCACGCCTGACGAAGTAGTGGTTGTTCCCGGCGGCAAACCCATTATTTTCTTCACGATCATGGCCTTGATTGATGAAGGAGATGAAGTTATTTATCCCAATCCCGGCTTTCCGATTTACGAATCCATGATTCATTACGTTGGCGGGAAAGCAGTGCCTATCCAACTGCGCGAAGAGCACGATTTTACCCTCGACGTGAACGAACTAGCTCCGCTCATCACCGACCGCACCAAACTCATCATTCTGAATTCGCCGCATAATCCGACGGGCGGCGTGATGCAGCGCAAAGATGTTGAGCAGGTCGCGAAGATTATCGGCGACCGGAATATTCTTGTTTTGTCTGACGAAATCTACAGCCGGCTGCTGTTTGAAGGTGAGCATTTCTCCATCATGTCCGTGCCTGGCATGCAGGAGCGCACAATTCTTCTCGACGGCTTTTCAAAAACATATGCGATGACGGGATGGCGCATGGGTTACGGCGTGATGCGCGCCGACTTGGCAGCGCATGTTACCAGGCTGATGACGAATTCCAATTCCTGCACTGCCAGCTTTACCCAGATGGCTGGCATCGAGGCTCTGCGTGGAGATCAGAGTTCGGTGGATCATATGTGCGACGAGTTCAAGCGGCGCCGCGATGTATTTGTCGCCGGGTTGAATAAGATCAAGGGATTTTCCTGCCGCATGCCCAAAGGCGCTTTCTATGTTTTCCCGAATATCACGAAGACAGGATGGAAATCGAAGCCGCTGGCCGACGCTCTGCTGGAACAGGCCGGCGTAGCGGCGCTTTCCGGCACAGCATTTGGCGAGTTCGGGGAAGGCTATTTGCGTTTCAGCGTCGCCAATTCGCTGGAGAATCTGCAGCAGGCCCTCGATCGCGTTGACCAATGGACGCAGAAAAATCTGCAGGCTTAACCGTGCCGATACTGTCAGGGTAACTTCATGCCGGGGAAAAAGGTTTCAGGCAGAATCGTT
>DASRWO010000200.1:0-9376 GCA_035654555.1 Candidatus Deferrimicrobiaceae bacterium
TGGAGAAAACTGGTCCCTGCCGGCGGTATTTTCACCAGAGGTGCTATTCACGCGATCCCCAAGAGAACGTAACCGCCCAGTTGCAGCCTCTGCCTTACACGCAGAGGCTTCGCTAAGGCCGCGACTTTCTCTCTCGTCAAGGTCGTGAGTCGCTCACTCCCATGCGATCATCGAATGAGGAAATTTATCCTTATTCGGAATCAAGGACCGCTTGCATGAAAGAACAGACCCGTACGCCTGCTTTCATTGATGGACTCTACGAAAAGCTGGTCGAGGGCGGAATCAATTACTTTTTTCCGTCGGCAAATTTGCAAGCGGTCGAAACGGGTATAGAACCTGCCGCCTGCGGCATGACCGAGAGTTCTGATAAGAACTCTTTAGTGTTGCGTTGGCTCGGGTCTCGCTACTCCCTCGCCCGCAACGAGCCATTCTCCACCCAGGAACTGAAATTGGTAAAAGGCATCGGAGCAGTGTTGGACTCACGATACAGGATGATCGCAGACACCGATCGCGCAGAACAAAGGTTCGAGCTTTTCCGCGGACTCCCCGAGGATCGATACGTTTCCGCTTGCGTTGATGGCGCTCCATACGCGCAGGAAATCTGGCGAGGGCCGGATCGGCTAGAAGATGCGATTGAAGTGCTTCGGACCAGTTCCCTTAGCACATACGAAAACCGGCGTATCTCAACCGGCGCGTTGCTATTCGGCAAATATCCCGACGCCTGCCATGAGCCGCCGATCACACCTGCAGGCGCATTGCGCTATTCTCTCGCGGTTACCTCAATTCGCAGTTTCTATCGTCTCTGTGACGGTCTGCAGACACTCGCGCTGGTGGATCAGAATGGATTTTTGGCAGAAATCGTGGATGTCGAGGACTGGGCCCGTGCTTTCTGGGACACGAACCTTCCGGTTCCTCCGCCGGCGAGATATAAGACGCATGCGCGCGCGACGCTGTGCGGCGGGCATGTTTGCATGATTCTTACTCCAAACGGAGAGATGAAGATCTTCGCCGACGGCGTCCAGGTTTTCCACTTCCTGGATGGTCGATGGAGACTTACAGACGCCCAGCGTAAATACGACCTTTGGACAGAGGCCATCCGAAACACAAAACTGGCGGAACGTTTGTTTACTGCGGCCTTGAATCTGGCTGAAGATCGTCGCGGTGGCCTCTTGGTTGTGCTGGACGACCCAGAGATGGCCGCAAGGCTTGTCTCAAGAACCGATTTACTTACGTCCATTCCAAATCACGGCCACGACCCGGTTGCAGGCGCAAAAGATCAGTTTCATTACTTGCTGCACCAGAAGCGCGTCATGGACTTCCCGAGCGCCGTGCTAGAGACTGTGGCTAGGATCGACGGAGGAATTGTTCTGGATTCTCGATCGAACTTACTCGCCTTTGGGGCTATTCTACGGCACCCGGACCTGACCGATCTTTTTCCTGAGAGCATCGAAGGTGGCCGTACTACTGCGGCTATCTCTGCATCAAGATTCGGAAATGTACTCAAAATCAGTGAAGATGGACTAATCTCTTTCTTTCAGAATGGGAAGTGCATCTGGGACATATAAGCGAGAAAAGCTTATCGTTTCCCGTAGAGCCAAAGGAACGCTAGGCTGCTTGCTTGCCTTCCTTCTGCGCCTTACGAGACACTTCTCACTGCGCGCCGAATATCGCGGAGTGGTGTGCAAGGCACTGGCTTTAATCTTGCCGGCTTGAACACAGATCGCTGGACCAACCATCGGCCGGCATCGTTTTCCGCTTTTAATCAGCCGCGGCTGGACCTGGCCAGCGTCTAATGCCCTGGAGAGGTCGGAGCCACAAACCGCGCATCAGGAGGTCGCATGGCTTTTCAACCCATCGAGAATTACGGCGTGATCGGGAACATGGAGTCGATCGCACTGGTAAGCATGAACGGCTCGATCGACTTTCTCTGCTACCCGGAGTTCGACTCGCCGACCGTGTTTGCTGCCTTACTGGATGACGAAAAGGGCGGACGCTTTGAAATCCGGCCGCAGCTCTCCAACATGCGCGTGCGTCAGCTGTATCTACCCCAGACAAACATTCTGCTCACGCGGTTTCTAGCCGAAGATGGCATGGCCGAGCTAACGGACTACATGCCGATAGAAGAAGACGGAGAACAGCCGAACGAGATCGTGCGAACCGTCTCAGTCATCCGAGGGAACGTACGTTTCGAAATGAGCTGCCAGCCCCGATTCAATTACGCAGCCGGTAAACATGAGGTCAAGGTGTCAGACCGCTTCGCAACCTTCCTCCCGGCGGACAGTGTCTGCCCGCCGATGTCGCTCTACGCAACGGTTGCCCTGCAACAAGAATCGCTTGATGTTACGTCCGCATTCACTTTAAAAGCCGGAGAGAAGGCCACCTTTATCCTTGGTTCACCGCGTGCTACAGGACAAACACCGGAAATGGACCTTGTCGAACAAAGATTTCTTAATACCGCTCAGTTCTGGAGGGCCTGGATTTCGAAATCGAACTACAAAGGGCGCTGGCGGGAAATGGTCTGCCGCTCCGCTTTGCTGTTGAAGCTGCTCATTAGCTGCAAACATGGATCTCTGATCGCGGCGCCGACGTTTTCCTTGCCCGAGAATATCGGGGGAGTACGTAACTGGGACTACCGCTTCACTTGGCTGCGGGATGCATCCTTTACTCTGTATGCCTTGGTCCGTTTAGGCTTCATCGACGAAACAGAAGCGTTCATTGAATGGTTGCAAGATCGGTTGAGCGACGACGCCCAGCGGGGCCCGCTTCAGGTCATGTACGGACTTGATGGCAGGCAGAAACTCGATGAGATTTCCTTGGATCACCTTTCCGGGTATGAGAATTCGCGTCCTGTGCGAATTGGTAATGCGGCTTATCAGCAATTGCAACTCGACATATACGGCGAGATGATGGACTCGATGTATTTGGCAAACAAATACGGCCCGGCAGTCTCGCATCGCGGTTGGCAAAACGTTCAGCGGATATTGGAGTGGCTGGGAATAAACTGGCAACGCCCAGATGAGGGAATTTGGGAAGTTCGTGGCGGCCCACGAGAATTCCTCCATTCCCGCGTGATGTGCTGGGTCGCGTTCGACCGGGCGCTGCGCTTGGCAGCCAAACGCTCACTTCCTGGGCCTCTCGGAGTCTGGCGAGTTACCCGAGACGAGATCCGCAACGACATCTATACCAACTTCTGGAATGATGACCTGCAGTCATTTGTACAAGCCAAGGGCACAACCGACTTGGACGCCTCAGCGCTGCTCATGCCGTTGATGAGATTCATCAGCCCAGTCGACCCCATGTGGACCTCTACCATGAGAGCGATCGAAAAACGCCTGGTCGAAGATACGCTTGTACGACGATACGAAGTTGACCGTAGTCATGTGGACGGTCTTCCTGGAACAGACGGGAGTTTCACCGCGTGCTCGTTTTGGTATGTGGAATGCCTTGCGCGTGCCGGTGAATTGGAAAAAGCGCAACTGCTATTTGAGAAGCTTTTGGGGTATGCCAATCATCTTGGGCTCTACTCAGAAGAATTGGGTGCCGATGGGAGGCATCTCGGCAATTTTCCGCAGGCATTCACCCACCTTGCGCTGATCAGCGCAGCAACGTATCTCGACCGCGCTTTATCCGGCACAAAGGACGTGTGGCGTTAGGGTTCTTTCCGTCAACTAAGAAGCAGATTCTTAGCGGATCAAAGTCGGATATGCAATGGGTGCGAGACCTATATCTCGATGACAGAACCGGCACACCAGCGCCTCATCTTTGATTTCTTCAGCGCAGTAAATACATTTCATCAAGAATGCCTTTCAAGACTCATGAGTTACTGACTGGCCCGAGAAACGACAGCCATAAACTATATTCCACGCACAATTTGACTTCAGCCGGAACGCGCGCAGGCGGCTGCAGTTCTCGCGCCGCAGGGCGAGAGCGGCGGCCATCGACGCCGACACCTCACCGATAAGCTTCAAAGCGCCAGCATTTTCTTGATTTGCCCTTGGATGTAAAAAAGCATAAGCGCCCTACGAACAACCAAGTTGACATTCAACTCCTGCAGCAGGTCGTTGGCTGCGCTGCAAATCTGCTGGTATATCTGCTGGCGCTTAGCTTTCTCTACTTTGGACATGTCCAGGTTGTTCAGACTAGCATCGATCGTGTCAATCGACTTCGGAGTCCAATGCAGATTGGCGAAGACGCTTCCTTGTTGGCCTTGATACATTGCCAGTTGCTTCTGGCCTATGCTGCGTCCATAGTCGTAGTCGTGTTTTCTATAGCGGACATCGAAGAAGCCCTCAAATGCCTCCAACCCATTGCTTGCAAGTTGCGCAGCGTCGGCGACGAAGTCATAGATCAGCATCTCTTCTTTCTCGTGCAAGTCGGCAGCAAGTTCAAGAACTAGCACCGTGTCCAGCCAGGCATCGGCGGTGACAGTATCCGCGCCAAACCTCGCGTATTCGACCGAATACTGCTGCTTCAATTGGAAGCGCGCTGCGTTCAGATTTGCGAGCGCTGAGGGTGTCATTGCGTTACCTATTTCAAAAAAGGCCAGAAGAAGCGCTGCAGACGCAGGTCTAGCTTCCGCTACCGTCAGTTTCCCGGAGATGAATAGAGCCTGCAACTGGCCGGCTCGTTCGTCGAGCAGGCGCAATTTATCATTGACCTGTTCGGCCACTATCCAGTCCTGGAACTCAGATTGGCCAATCACTGATCCAGCCAAGCGTTCGATCAGCGCCTTGTAATTCGCGTTTGCCGCGCCGAGGAATGTTCCCGAATCCGCATTTAGATCCGTCGTGTATGGAACATCTTCAGATTTCTTCGGTTGAGGTGCAACAAACAAATACCCCCGCTGGTCGGCGTTTAGGTGGCCTCCAGGCAACATCTCGACCAGATTCTTTGCCATTCCCAGCGGCTCGTTCTGAAACACACCGCCATCGGTATAGGTGAAATACCTGCTAGGTGCGCCACTCCAAAGGCTCTGGACAAGATAGGGACTCGTATAATCCACGATGTTTCGCATCAGATCCTGTACTCGAAAGGCAACAGGAAATGCGCCACATGCTACGGCAGCTGCCCGTATATTGTCCCAGAACTCCGGGCGGTCATCGGAATGCAGGTCAATGCCGACCACCAGCTGATCCCCATGACTTGTATAGATGAATTGACCCCCACTGCGCGTGGACCGGAAGTAATCCACTCCGTTCAGATTCGATAGAGCAAGGCCAAGCTGAAGTCTGCCGTCGAGTGGTAAGGCTGGATGCGGTTGAGGGGTTGGCAGCGGCGGAGGCTCCGGTTGTTTCGGATATCGACCCATCAGGTACTGTTCCGAGATCGTCATCACGAGATTGGAAGAGAGAACAGAATGGGTAACATCCTCGTTCGGGGCGCGGTCCAGCAGACCGATGATGTCGATATCAGTGACCCAGGCATTGTAGAGAGGATTGTTGTAAGGTTGACTCATTGCCTGCCCGTCGAATAACAACCGCTGTGCGATCATCGCCACGGTCATCCCGCCAGCGGACGCGCCGGTCAGTACATCGATCTCGAGACGTTCATCCGGAAGATTGCTCTGTTTGGCCCATTGATTATGCTGAGAGACGGCGTCCAGCACTTCGAAGGCAACGCCTGCCTCATAGCTTCCCAATGAAACCGCACCGGCGATCGTGATTGCCAGTTTCTTTGCCATCGCGCTGCCTCCTGTAAACCTTTGAAAGACCGGCTTTCGTAGCCGTCGCCGGAGTGCTGGTTTTGACGGCACATCTTCGTACTTACGAATCAATCCTTAATACAAATGCCGCTTGGTAGATTTACGGAACTCCGCATCGATGTGATTCCTTTATCCCACCTTAAGTATTCTTATTGACACTTCAGTCTGTTCCTCAAAACAACAGAAATTGCCACCACCCTGCGCAGACTGGAGCCACGCATGAAGACGTTGCATTTTTAAGGAAAATCGGCGAGTAGAACCCCCTCAGGCGAGAAGCTCGGATAAGCTCCTCTTTCTGTTCGCCGAATTGACGTGCACCGTACACCTCAGGAGTCTAGAAAGTCAAGCAAAGCTCCTCCACATTCTGACTTTCTCGCTTGACTTTCGAGAATGTAAGCCATACGTTGGGCGCCACACTCGGCGAATTGCGGATGTGAAGCTGCGATAGCTTCACTCCAGTCCCCGACTTCCCACAATCTACACACTGTGCCGATTGACGCGCTAAACGTCAACCGTGATGGCGTGTGCAATCTGTAACAGTGACGCCCAAGTGTTCACCTGATCTTGCGACATGAGAAGGGGAAATAGAATGAGCGAAGCGCTGGGAGCACCGCTAGCCGGAACTTTGGAACAGAGTCCAGGTGGCCTCCCCATAACACTATTTCAAGGACGAACTGAGGGGAGCATTAAACATCGATTGGTGGGGCTTTAGGGCGCCAGAATTGTAAAGCCGCAGCGAATACGTTTTGATTCAAGGAAAATGACTTCGGACCGGGGCGGCTTTCGCCGCCCGCGGCTTCCGCATCCTGAGTCGCGTTCCATCCGCTCCGGAACGACCTCAACCAGCCTCTTCAACAATGTTGCTGTTCAAGACTCACCGACCACGGATGCAAAACGGCTCAGGCTACAGCCCTGATGTCGGCCAGCTTCTTCATCTCAAGAGTCTCTATTTCGCCATGAGAGTCGCAAAGGCGATATAAAAACGCGCATCGATATCGAATGCTTTTTATATCGAAAGCTTCGAGCCCCAACATCAACTAAAAGCACGGCAAGTGGGTAAAGGTGTTTTTTTTAAAGTGGCACAGTGCGTGCAATAACTCGAAGTGAACGAGATCAAACTCGTCATAATTTGTTTGAGGAGATTTCCAATGAAGATTGTTGCGTTAGAGGAACACTACGGGCTTCCGGTTATATACGAAGCCGCTCATAAGGCAAACGATGGGGTCGCGCTGACGTACGACGTACTAAAAAAAGCAGGGAAGTTTAAGGACTCGAAAACCGGGTTTCCCGCAGGCATCTATGATCTGGGCGAGGGGCGCATCGCTGCGATGGACGCCGCCGGTATTGATGTGTCGATCCTCTCCTACCCTCCGCCGTGCGCAGAGGGCCTGGAGCCGTCGCTATCGAGGGAGCTAACTAGACAGGCGAACGACGCTCTGGCGGCTACGATCTCTAAGTACCCGGAGCGACTGCTCGGATTTGCTACACTACCCCTGCTCGATCCGGCGGCCGCAGCCCGCGAACTCGAGCGCACCGTCCGCGACCTGCACTTCGTAGGCGCATTGATCAATAGCAACGTCCACGGGCGTCACTTTGACGACAAGTTCTTCTGGCCGGTGTTTGAATGCGCCGAAGCGCTCGGCGTGCCCATCTACCTGCATCCCCAAATTCCGCCCAAGCCGGTGGTCGACGCCTACTACAGCGGCTTCGCTCCAGAAATATCTGCGTTTCTGTCAATTGCTGGAGTCGGTTGGCACATCGACACTGGGGTAAGCGCCCTCCGCTTAATCCTGGGCGGGGTGTTCGACCGGTTTCCTGCGCTGCAGATCATTGTGGGGCATAATTTCGAAATATTGAGTTGGGCGGCATGGCGGATGGACTACTCTTTTCCGCCAAACAACAATGGTGGACTCAAACGGACCATCAAGGAGTACCTTCGGGAGAATTTCTACGGTGGAATCCTCGCTGGTGAGTACGTAGGTCAAGAGCCTGGGGCGATGGATAGCGGCTGGAGTTTGGCGTACCAGGCCTATCTGGGCATGGCGAACACTGTCGGCATCGACCGCGTTGTCTTCACTACGGACTATCCATACGGCGACATGAAAGCCGCTCGGAAATTCTTTAATCAGATGCCCGTCGACGAGAATGATAAGGAGAAGATCGGGCACCTCAATGCCGAGCGCCTGCTCGGTCTCGGTCAGAAACAACGAAGGCAGCCCGGTAGCTCTAACGTCAGAGATTTGCCGAAAGCGATGTGATCGTTGGAGTTCCCGCTATCCGATCACAGCGCTGTCACGCTGGCGAAGACCATTTCCGCAAACGTGGCAGATGGGACATAAGCGCCGCCCCACTTCGCGTTGAAGTGGGGCGCGCTCCAGGCTCGGTGGTTCAGTTTGCGGAACGGCCCCCAAGCGGGGCCCCAGACATCTGCTATCTCGACAAATCGGCCCTGACGTCGCTCAGACAGTTGTCAGTAGGAGACACGGAGATGAAAGTATTTGAAGCAGTAACTGCTGCGGTAGCAGCCGAAGGGTTCGATCATTTGTTCGCGGTGATGGGCGATGCAAATCAAGACATGATCGTGAACCTGGGCGACAAGCACGGAGTAAAGGTTATCGAAGCCCATCACGAGGGAAATGCCGTAGGAATGGCCGATGGTTACGCACGCTTTAGCGGCAAGATGGGTCTCGCGTCAGTGACGCAGGGGCCAGGTTATACGAATGCCACCACTTCTCTAATCTGTGCGCGGCTTCATCGCACTCCCCTACTATTACTCGCAGGTCATTGCTCCCTGCGTGATCCGTACAATCCACAAGGAATGGTGGATCAGCACGCGCTTGCCAAGCTCACGACAGAAGCTACCGTCAAAATCGACAGCTCGAAGACCGTCGATTACTGCCTAGGCGAAGCATTCCGTCGGCTCAAAGGGAACACGGGGCCGTTCATTCTGAACATGCCACAGGATACCCAGCAATCGGAGGTAGCGGATGCGAACTGGACCTACAAACCAATGTATAAACCTAACGTTTCACAGCCTCCGCGTGGCGAAGACATCGAAGAAGCCGTCCGGCTGCTAAAAGGCGCGCAGCGACCAGTGATCCTCTGCGGACTAGGAGCGGTACACGCGCAGGCAGAGCCCGAAGTTCGTAAGCTGGCGGAGTATCTCGGTGCGCCACTGGCCACCTCTCTGTATGCGGCCGGATTCTGCGCCCAATATCCGCTCTACCTGGGTATCAGTGGAGGAGGATCAACCCTCACCGTCGATACGCTTGCCGAAAGCGACGTCATGGTCGTTGTTGGGGCCAGTCTCAACGAGTGGACGACCCGCTTCGGGAAGATCCTCCAGAATGGAAAGAAAATTATCCAGATCGATAAGCGACCCGATGCGTTTGGTTGGTTTGCTCGCGTTGACGTTGGCATGGAAGGCGACGCGAAGCCGGCCGTGGCGAGCCTGTTAGAGCGACTAACGAACGGTAATGGGAAGCCGCGCCAGCCTGCCGCCGCCACCGCGCAGAAGATCGTCGCGCAGAAAATCAAAGATAAGAAACCCGATGCAGTGAATTATGATGACGGAACGGCGGTAGATCCGCGCCGGGCCGCGCGCTACATCGAGGACAAATTGCCAAAGGACGATCGCATTCTTGTGTGCGACGGTGGCCACTCGTGCATGGTCTT
>DASRWO010000201.1:0-3401 GCA_035654555.1 Candidatus Deferrimicrobiaceae bacterium
AACGGAGCGTCGAGTCCCGATGGCAGTAAATAAGTTTCTTGCCAGCGCGCTACTCGCGTTAGCGTGCGGGTGCGTGACGGCGCAGGATACAAGCCAGGTTCCGGACGCGTCTTCCCTTCCCTCCTCTTCTTCGTCCGGTGCGCATCAATCTTCTTCCGGAACTCAATCTTCTTCCGGAAATCATCCAGCGGGCCATCACATTCGGGTTCTGGATGACGATGCCGCGGCTCAGCCGTCTGAACTTACGCAGGCGGAAGCGGCGATTGAGCAGCAGGATTATGCCGCGGCCCAATCTCTGCTGCACAAACTGGTTGAGCGGGATGCGAACAGTTATGTGGGATGGTTCGATCTGGGATTCGTGGAAAACGCTTTGGGCAACGTGGATGCTTCGATTGCGGCTTATCGCAAATCGGTGGCGGCGAAGCCCGACGTATTCGAATCCAATTTGAATCTGGGATTGCAATTGGCGAAAACCTCGCAGCCGGATGCGGAAGAATTCTTACGGGCGGCAACGCGGCTGAAGCCGACGAGTCACGTGGAGGAAGGAAAATACCGCGCATGGCTGGCGCTAGGGCACGCGCTGGAAAAATCGAAGCCGGAAGAGGCTCTGACAGCGTTCGGGAAAGCGGCAGAGCTGCAGCCGAAAGAGGCCGAGCCGTATTTTGCCGCGGGAATTTTGCTGGAGCAGGAAAACAAGTTTGCTGAGGCGGAGCAGGAATACAAGCGCGCGCTGGAGCTGGACCCGGGATCGCGGGATGCGGTAATGGGGCTGGCAAATATTTACATGCGGGGGCGGCGGTTTCCGGAGGCGGAAGATTATTTGCGGAAACTGCTGGCGCAGCGTTTCGATTCCGGTGCGGTGGAAATACAGTTGGGGCGCGTGCTGGATGCGGAAGGCAAGAATGAGGATGCGATTGCGGCGATGCGCGCCGGAATCAAGCTGTCTACCGGGGACGAAGCGGCGCGGCGCGATCTGGCGGAGCTGTATACGACGGCGGGAAAGAATGATTTGGCGGAGGGTGAGTACCGGGAACTGGTGACTACGCATCCTAATGATGCAGAGCTTCACCGCCGGCTGGGGCAAACATTATTGCGGGAAAAGAAATCGAAAGAGGCGCAGGAGGAATTTCTTATGGCGGTAAAGCTGAAGCCGGACCTGGGAGAAGCGTACGGCGATCTGGCTTTTGCCGCCGGGGAAAATGAAGATTATGCGCTGGCGATTAAAGCGCTGGAGGTGCGCGGCAAGTTGCTGCCGGAAAATCCAGTGACATATTTTCTGCGGGCCTCAGCGTACGATCATCTGCGGCAGTTCAAGCCTGCGGCTGTGAACTATCATCTCTTTCTTAACACAGCCAATGGGAAGTATCCTGATTATGAGTGGAAGGCGAAACACCGGCTGATTGCGATTGAGCCCAAGAAGTGATTGGCGGAAGTGAAATGGCGTTCGGGATAAGACATTCACGATATGGGTGGATGGCGGCGGCGCTGGTTGTAATGGCACTCTCGGCACCGCCGGCGTTGACGGCGCGCCGGGAAGTGACGGTCGCGGAATTGAAGCAGGAAGTTGCCAATGCCAACGTGGCAGAGCGTCCCGCGCTGTGTGTTGAGATCTGCGAGCGGCAACTGGATGCGGCCGACCGCTTTTACGTGGCGGGGGACAGCGAGCAGGGGAAAGCCGCGCTGGTGGACGTTACGGCCTTTGCCGAACTTGCTCGCAACTATGCGATTCAGTCTCATAAGCGGGAAAAGCAGAGCGAAATTGCGATTCGCAAGATGGCTCACAAACTGGCCAACTTAAAGCATACGGTTTCGGTAGAGGATCAAGGGCAAGTTCAAAATACAATCGACCGGTTGGAGCGAGTTCGAGACGATTTGCTGGCGGCGATGTTTCCCAATGGAGTCAAGAAGTGAAGGCTTGCTGGTTTCGAACGATCGCTGCCATAAGCCTGACAGTGCTGACGGCGGCGCCCGGAGTAGCGCAGCGGCATCGCGATCCGTTTACGCAGGCGGAGATCGATCAGATCCGCGATAGCAGTTGGGAGCCGCAGTTGAGGCTGGGACTCTATGTGAAATTTGCGCGCGCGCGCCTGGTGGCGATGGAGGAGATGCGCGCCGACTCCAAGACCAAGAACCGCGCCCAGCAGACGCATGACAAGCTGGATGATTTCCTGCTGATCTATGACGAGTTGAACGACAACATCGATACTTACGTTGACCGGAAAAATGATATTCGCAAGCCGCTGAAGTTGGTGATCGACGCGGATACGGAGTTCCAGGCGAAGTTGCGGGCGCTCAAGGATGCGGCGGAGGTTTCTCCGGAGGAGTTCAAGCAATACGAATTTGTTCTGAGCAACGCGCTCGATACGGTGGATAGCACAGCCGAAGATCACAAACAGACTCTGGCCGATCAGGAAGAGGCGGCGAAGCATAGGAAGAGAAATAATTCGGGGCAGAACGGCAGCCGGTCGGAGTAATGAATCCCTATCTTTTCCGCGGTAATATCCGTGCTAATCTGGGCTCATCGTGCGCGAGGGATTGCTCGAACTTTTCCAGGAAGAACACCGGCAACTGCGTCCGGGGACGGCGACGCCTGAACTGAAAGTTGAATTTTTTGCCTTCGCGAACGTGAATAATACGATTCGGCTGCGCGAAGGCCGGCTGCTGGTGCGGCTTTCCGATCTGCTGGAGGGCGCGCCGGAGGCGGTGGTGCGGGCGATTGCGCACATCTTGTTGGCGAAGATGTATCGCAAGCCGATTGATCGCGGACAAGCGGCGCGGTACCGGAAATATGTGGGCAGCCATGACGTGGTCAGCAAGGCGCATCTGGTACGGCAGATGCGGGGACGAAAGCGGCTGCATTCTCCACAGGGTCACGTTTACGATCTGGACCGGATTTTTGAGGATTTAAATGCGCGATTTTTTCATGGACTGATGGGGCGGCCGCGCATGAGTTGGAGTCCGACGAAAACGCGGCGCATTCTGGGGCACTACGATCCGGCGCACAATGCGATTGTGATCAGCCGGATTTTTGATCATCCCGCCGTGCCGCGGTATGCGGTGGAATACATTGTGTACCACGAGATGCTGCACCTGAAGCATCCGGTGCGGCTGCGCGGGAGCAGACGGTGCGTGCACTCCGCGGAGTTTCATGCGGAGGAGAAGTTGTTTCCGGAGTTGGAAAGGGCGGAGGGGTTTTTGAAGAGGTTGTGAGTGTTTACGATGGATTACAACATCAGCCCTGGTCGGCGTAAACTGCTGGCATGAGACACGCAGCCTTGCGAGTCCTTCCGCTGCTACTGTGCTCTGTACAAGCGATGTTCGGCTGCTCATTGACTTCTATGGAATTGCGGCAAGTCTCTTCTGACCTGACGGTTGCTGTCACACACCGTGGAAGGCCGATC
>DASRWO010000202.1:0-3632 GCA_035654555.1 Candidatus Deferrimicrobiaceae bacterium
GATGGTATTCGATCGGTTTTAGGTTGCTGATAAATTTGCTGGCCGTCCGGTCAAAACCTTCGGAGGATGTCGTGCAAAGGCAATAGACCACGACAGCCAGCAAACTGTTTAACTAATTTAAGCGGCCTTTTTTGTAGTCGAAGAGCCGGTCGACGATGATTGTTCTTCCGCGCTTTTCGATGGAGTTGCTTGCGAGGACGCTCCCGTCTCGATCGGAATCTGGCGCAAGTTGCTTTGCTCCTGCGGCACCGGAACGCTTATCTTCAATACTCCATTGTTAAACTCCGCCCGGGCTTGCTCTGTTTTGGCGCCTTCGGGCAGAGGAATCGCCCGGTAAAAGCGCCCATATCTCAGTTCCGTGCGATGGATTCCACCTTCATCCTCTTCCTGCTCGAACTCGCGCTCGCCTTGAATGACGATTGCGTTGTCCTGGATGGCAACAGTGACGTCTTCGTCCTTGAGGCCAGGCAATTCAGCCGACACAACCAAGTTGCCATCACGGTAAGCCACTTCAATAGGTGGCACCCACACCGGATTCGGATTTCCTCCTTGCGACGTGACTCCGGATTGACCGAATACTCGACTCATCTCCTGCTGCATTCGCCGGAGCAAACCGAATGGACTGTCATCAAAAAAGCCAAGGGGATCTAGCAAGAGCGACGGTACTGAGGGGAGAACATCGCGCCGGGCTAAAGAAGTCTGCCGGCCAGTCTGTTCTCCCTTGGACGTTGACTGTGAAGTTGATGGTTGATTTCCTTTTTGTGCTGACATCATTTACCTCCGCATGAATTATTTGAGATTGTTTAAAACTCCGAATCAGTTCGCCGCGAAACCTGACGCCTGTTCCCTCCGCCTCGGATGGCGCTGTTGTTCTCCTCTGTGTCGCCTGCTCAGGCGACGAAGCCCCACTGCCAGCATCACTGACGACCAGCCGCGAAGAACCAGTGAGAGCCCGACAGCGAAGGCCAGGAACCACGGGACCAGCCAGATCCATCCTGCCCACATCACTGATCCGAGCACGAGCGTTACAACTCCTTCGACTGCGGTCCAACCCCAATTAGGAAATCGAAGCCGGAAGGCTGCAGTTGTCCGAAACAAACCAAGGATCGTGAACAAGGATGCAAACACCAGCATCCACGCGACCGGATCGGTGTCAGGATGAGTCGCAATAAGTAGCCCTATCGGAACTCCGGCAACGCCAGGGACGAGATGAAAGAGAAATCCGTCCGAGCTGCGCACGCGGACCGCGTGAACTGCTTCCACAACAGCGGCCAGCACGATGAGCCATCCGATGACTGCCACGGGGACGCGGTTCACAATGAGAATCGTGATTAATGCAAAGCCTCCGAGAACGATTAAGGCAATACCCAGCTGAACGGACCTGCCCCAGTTATGGCGCGAACCTTCCAGTACTGGCACTGCCATATGGACTCCTCAAACAAGAGCCTAACGGCGAGACTCGACGAGAACAATTCGTCATCGGGAGGAAGCGAAGGTTAGAACGGGAAGGTAGAGCCGAGTCCGTCGGAGGGCCGATAGTTTGCTGCCACTTTAGTGGTAGGACACACTAGATCAGTTGGCGAGTCCGGAGCTTCGGAATTCTATTCAGAACCCACCGTGCAGCTCGAGCTGAACCACCGGGGAGTTCGCCGATTCTTACGCACCTGTCTTATTTTTGACTGTTTCTCGTCTGCTATCTGTGTTTAATTAGCCGTAATCCTTTGGGTTAACTGAAGTAAGCCTTTGGTTTAGACGGAACTCGGCGTTTTTTGCTGAGGACCGTATGGTTTCCGGTTCGCGGCGAGATCAGCAAGATTCACGTACCTCACGATTTTTTCAATCGCCGGATACCCAAAAGTTCCTGGGTTCTCGATTCGCGCACAGCCGATAAAGTTTGTCTTGGAGGTTTGCCGTGGAACTCTTGAGGGGTTTATTGTCCCCTAACGACTTCATGCCGCACGGGTATTGCTATCTCTGGAATGCGCGCCTGGTGTGGCTGCACGTTGTTTCAGATTCGCTAATTGCATTAGCCTACTTCTCCATTCCAATTACCCTGGTTTATTTCATCCGCAAGCGGCGTGACCTGCCGTTCAACTGGATGTTTGTGTGCTTTGGAGTATTCATTCTGGCTTGCGGCGCTACCCACGCAATGGAGGTTTGGACTCTGTGGCATGCGAACTACTGGCTCTCTGGAGGAGTGAAAGCGATTACAGCTTTAGTTTCGGTTCCAACCGCTGTCTTGCTTGTGGGTCTCATTCCCCGGGCGCTGGCCTTACCCAGCCCTGAGGAATTGCGACATGAAATTGCGGAACGGCGGTTCACGGAGGAGGCGCTCCATCGAGCGAAGATGGAGTTGGAGTCTCGCGTCCAGGAGCGAACCGAGGAGTTGAGAAATACGAATCGCATCCTGGTCGACCAAATTGTGCACCGGCAGGAGAGTGAAGAGAAACTGCGTCGCAGCGAGGAACGATTCCGCTTGCTGGTTGAGAGCGTTCAGGATTACGCCATTTTTATGCTGGATCCCTCGGGGCGAGTTACCAGTTGGAATGCGGGAGCGGAAAAAATCAACGGGTATCACGCCGATGAAATTATCGGTCAGCACTTCTCCCGTTTTTACTCACGTGAAGATCTCGATCAACGGAGTCCGCAGAAGGAACTCGAAACCGTGGCGGCGAAGGGCCGGTTTGAAGATGAGGGCTGGCGGATACGGAAGGACGGATCACGTTTCTGGGCCAATGTTGTGGTGACGGCCTTGCGCGATGAGAGGGGAACCCTGATTGGATTCTCGAAGATCACTCGCGATCTGTCGGATCGAAAGCATGCCGAGGAGGAACTCCAGAAACTGGCTTCCCTCATCGAGCACAGCAGCGACTTCATTGGCATGGCTAGCCTTGAAGGCGATGCACAATTCGTGAATCCTGCTGGACGGGCATTGGTGGGGCTGGACAGGGATGAGTCAGTAGGCGGGACAAAGGTGCTCGACTATATTTTCGAGGAAGATCGCGAGCGCTTCCGGCAGCAGGTATTGCCCATTGTCTTGCAGCGCGGGCACTGGGAGGGAGAAGTACGTTTCCGCCACTTTCAGTCCGGAGCTGCCATACCCATGCTGCAGAAGGTGTTTTGCATCGCGGAGGCTGGCACCGGCCAGCCCCTGACTCTGGCAACAATAAGTCGTAACATTACCGAGCGCAAGCGGGCCGAAGAGGATTTGCGTCTGACACAGACTGAACTGGAGCATGTGTCCCGAGTGATGACCATGGGCGAGCTGACTGCCTCCATTGCGCACGAGATCAATCAACCGTTAGCTGCAATCGTCAATGATGCCAATGCCTGCGCACGAATGCTCGCCTGTCAACCGCCGGATGTGGAGGAAGTGCGGCAGGCGGTCGCCGACATCGCCCAGGCCGGAACCAGGGCCGCGGAAGTGATCGCCCGTGTGCGTTCCTTCTTGAATAAGAAAACGGTTACGACAGATCGTGTGAATATCAATGAAGTCATTCAAGAGGTGCTCTCTCTTGTCGCTGGAGAACTGGAAAAGAATCGCATTTCGACTCGGTTGGATTTGCTTTTGCACTTGAGCCTTGTCCTGGGCGATCGCATTCAGTTGCAGCAGGTTGTTTTAAACCTGGTTA
>DASRWO010000203.1:0-2206 GCA_035654555.1 Candidatus Deferrimicrobiaceae bacterium
TGACTTGGCGGTGCGTGGACCGGCAGCCAACTCCGCTACGGCAATGCAGCCCTGAAACTTCCATTCGAATTGAGCATAGTCGCGAAAGCCGCAGGCGTACGCAATTTCGCTGAAATGCTGACCTGTAGCGAGCGAGGCCCGGGTGCGCGGCATGATCCGAGCGAATAGAATGCAGCAATTCGCTGCGTGTAGGTCCGCACGCCGTGAAGAGCTTCCGGACGTAGCGTAGCGAAATCCCCGTTTCGCCCGTCGCCTCACTGGGCCGAATCATCGCCGCCTCGACGCTCCTCGCGGCGGTTCAAGGCTTGATAACGTGCCGAAGGCTCACCACGCGCGGATATCTTCATCGCTCCGCCATGGCACGTCCCTTCCCGAGCAGAATATCTGCCGCCTTCTCCGCGATCGCGATCACCGGGGCGTTGGTATTGCCGCGAACGACCGACGGCATCACCGACGCATCGACCACACGCAGTCCTTCGGCGCCGAAAACCCGCAGATCCGGGTCGACGACGCCAGAGCGATCAAGTCCTTCTGAATGGGCGCCTGGCGCGTGACCGAACCGATGTCGAAACTCTCGTGCGAAATGAGTGTAGTCGCGAAAGCCGCAGGCGTAGGCGATCTCGCTGAGGAGGCTGGTTTGTTTCCAACGTTGCTCGGCGGTTCACAAGGCGCGCGGCGCGGTCCAAACCAAGCGAGTATATGAATTCACTGCAGGTTGAGTCGCGCACTGTGAAGAGCTCTGAAGACAGCGGGAGATACCCGTTTCAGCGGCAACCTCGTTGGGACCGAAATTGGGATCGGCAAGTAACGGAACAGTGCGCGCTCGTACCCGGTGAAAGTGCGCTTTTGGCTCATCACATCCAGCCTCTAGCGATCTAACTTCATTCTCGACGCGGCCCAATGGGAAGGGAGCTGCTCAAAGGGATCGCCGCGGAGTCGCACTGGACGCAGTCTCGTCTCGGCAGTTCGGTATCCGCTGAGAGGAACATCAAATGTCTGAATCGCAGAAAGCACAGTGCCGAGTCGTTCGAGCCGGAGAAGCGTTCAAAGGCAAACAGGAACTGACCTATAATGTGGGAATTTCGGCGGAATCCGTTGGAGCACAGCGTATTCATATGCAGATCGTGACGATTCCTCCTGGGGCTCGCGCGAAAGCTCACAAGCATGAAAACCACGAGACGGCGATCTACGGTCTACGGGGCGAATCCCATGTCTGGCATGGCGACAAATTGGAACACCATTCGGTCGTCAAGCCCGGCGATTTTTTCTACATTCCTGCCGACATGCCGCACCTGCCTTACAATCCAAGCGAGACCGAGGAAGTGGTCGTCTTGATTTCGCGTACGGACGCGAACGAGCAGGAGAGCGTCTTCCTTTTGCCAGAACTGGACGGGCTGCACCCGTACATTCGATCGCGACCTCACATCAATCGCCAAGAAGCTCGCAGCGTGCTCCCCGCCGGTGCGCCTCCCAAGCGCGCTGGGGAAGCATACCAGGTCGCCACTATCTCCAGCCTGCTAGCCGGCGGTTATGACGGCGACACGACCGTCGACGAGATGCTGCGCCATGGCGACTTCGGATTGGGCACCTTCAACGGGGTGGACGGCGAGATGATGGTGCTCGATGGTCGGGTCTACCGCGGGACGACCGACAGTCGCGCCCACTTGGTGGCGCGGTCGGAGCGGACCCCATTTGCCGTCGTGGTTGATTTTCACCCGCAAAGATCGATGCCGGTTGCCGCCGGACTTTCGCTGGAGCAACTGCAAGCTGCGCTGGATGCACTCCCTTGCAGCGCTTCGTTGGTCCTTGCGGCTCGCATCGACGGTCAATTCCAATCTGTTCAGGTGCGCAGCGCGCCCAAGCAAATACCACCCTATCGTCCGTTGGCGGAGGTGATTGAGGAAGAGCAAGTCGTCAATACCCTCACCGAGGTGGACGGCGCCCTGATCGGCTTCCGTTTCCCTCCGGCGACAAGCTCCGTCAACGTGGCCGGCTGGCATTTCCATTTTCTGACCTCCGGCGAGGCCCGGGGTGGTCACGTCTTAAGCCTCACCACCGGCGCGGGCCGGGCCTGGATCCAGGAAATTTCCGACCTGCGCATCCGCCTCCCGGCGCAGGCTCCTGTCTCGAGCGCCAGCGCGGAAGCGGTCAAGGCGGTGGAGCAGCCGCGTTGAGGAGTTGGGCTTCTCGGGAGCATTGGGATGTG
>DASRWO010000204.1:0-2356 GCA_035654555.1 Candidatus Deferrimicrobiaceae bacterium
GACTCTAGCTTCGTCACCGGCATAGAACTTTTTGTCGATGGCGGGACGGCACAAATCTAATCAGTCAACCTTGAGAATTAGGCAGACCAACGATTGACTCCTCGGGACCGACCTCCAGCGCGCGCGTCGCATGGCCTCACACATTGCGCCGTTCGTCGCGATGCGAACGGTCAGATGTCTCTCTTTACCGCAGACACTCGCTTCGTGGTGTACATGAACACGAAGGACCCGAAGCCTTCACAGGAACTGAACTCCCGTGAGGCGCTGGCTCCAGTCTTCGCAGATCTGAACCAGTATGCCGCCACAATGCACTTCGTCGGGCAAAGTACGATTCTCAGCCTAGCGGCTGACCGAAGCACGGGGGAAACCTACTGCCTGGCGCATCATCTCACTGTCGACGGTGGAAAGCGACGGCTGATGATCGCAGCGCTGCGCTACTACGACACGTTCGTTAAGATGGACGGCTCGTGGCTCTTTGCGGAGCGCCTGCTCTACGCCGACTGGCTGGAGGAGCGTGCACTGTGATGACAGCGAATAACTGGGTGCCTTCAAAGAGCGCCTCGGGGCCCTCGCTGAACTCTCCTACCGTGGGACACACACGAGTTGTAATCGTGGGCGCAACTGGAATGGTCGGTGGCTACGCCCTTCGTTACGCACTTGACCATCCCGCCGTCGGAACTGTGACCGCGATCGGGCGGAAAAATCTCGGTATCTCGCACGCCAAGCTGAAAGAGGTTTTGCATCGAGACTTTGCGGACTGCTCTGCACTCGCGGAGACGCTCTCAGATCAAGACGCAGCTGTCTTTTGCCTGGGTGCGTATACAGGCGCGGTGCCGGACGCGGAGTTCAGGACCATAACCGTGGATTACCCAATCGAGTTCGCGAGAGTTCTCCGGGAAAGTAGTCCAGACGCGGCGTTTTCGTTCTTGAGTGGGAACGGCGCGGACCCCACGGGACGAAGCCGAATGACGTTTGCACGCTACAAGGGAGAAGCCGAGAACGCACTCCTCGCGGCCGGGTTCCCCCACGTTTACATCTTCCGGCCCGCGTACATCTACCCCGTGGAGCCTCGGAAAGAACCGAATTTTAGCTACCGCCTGTTCCGCGCAATCTATCCCGCGTTTCGGGTGCTGTTCCCTAACCAGGTGATTCGGGCCGACGACTTGGCCCGTGCGATGGTCGATGTCGCCGTGCGGGGAACAGGAGAACAACGGAGCTTAATTCTCGAAAACCGTGACATCCGAACAATGGTTGATTCGCAGCCATCTAGTGGATAACGTTCAATGCGGAAGTCAGCGGAACGTATTCTCAGTTTCCGGTTTGCCGACATCTCGGGAGCTATTTCGCAGCATCCACGGTTGCTGCTTCGTGAAGCTGCGCGGGGTTCTATGCGACTGGCCACCGTTTCGTTGACTCCGATGTAGCCCCTCCGTAATATGAAGCGATCCAAACCCTCTCTCCAAAATGATCGGCCAGACCATCTCGCACTATCGCATCGTCGACAAGCTAGGCGGCGGCGGAATGGGCGTGGTTTACAAAGCTGAAGACACGCGGCTGCATCGTTTCGTGGCCCTCAAATTTCTGCCGGAAGAAGTTGCCGGCGATCCGCAGTCGCTTGCCCGCTTTCAACGCGAGGCCCAGGCCGCGTCCGCCTTGAATCACCCGAACATCTGCACGATTTACGACATTGGCGAGCAGGATGGCAAGGCCTTTATCGCCATGGAGTTTCTGGATGGCCTGACGCTGAAACACCGCATCGCAGGGCGTCCAATGGAGATCGAGACTGTCCTCGCGCTGGCCATCGAAATTGCCGACGCTCTCGATGCGGCCCACACCGAAGGTATTATTCATCGCGACATTAAGCCCGCCAACATCTTTGTGACCAAGCGCGGACACGCCAAGATTCTCGACTTCGGCCTCGCCAAACTGACGCCAGCGACGGGAAAAGCGCCTGCTATAGGAGAAATCGACGCTACCGCCGGCGTCAGTCTCGAATACCTCACCAGCCCGGGCACAGCCATCGGAACCGTGGCCTACATGTCGCCAGAGCAGGCGAAGGGCAAAGAACTCGATTCTCGCACCGACCTTTTTTCGTTCGGCGCGGTGTTATATGAAATGGTTACCGGCACAGTTCCATTCCAGGGAGACACGGCGGCCGTTATCTTCGATGCCATCCTCAATCGGCCTCCGTTATCGCCTCTGCGCTTCAACACCAATTTGCCGGCCAAGCTGGAAGAGATCATCGATAAGGCCCTCGAGAAAGACCGGGACATGCGCTACCAGCACGCCGCAGACATCCGCAGCGACTTGAAGCGGTTGCAGCGCGACAGCGGTTCTGGCCGCCGATCAGCAGCCC
>DASRWO010000205.1:0-2153 GCA_035654555.1 Candidatus Deferrimicrobiaceae bacterium
AATGGCTCTGGCGATTCTCCGCGACCTCCTTTCCTCTCCGAATTCGTAAATCACATCGGCAAGCTCGCGCTCGTCGAGGTGGTTTACCACTTGTTCGGCGGTACGCTCCGACCGCGGGTCCATCCGCATGTCGAGCGGTCCATCCGCCTGAAAACTAAATCCGCGCGCCGCATCTTGTAGTTGCAGACTACTTACGCCGATGTCGGCCAGGATGCCGTCCGCAAAATTCTTGCTGAACCGCTCTCCCACCTCGGCGAACGAGCACTGCAACAACGTGACCTCAGGAAAATCCTCGCCGGCCAGCCGTGCTTGCGCGAGTTTTCTTTCGGCAACTTGCAGCGCCGCAGGATCCTTATCGAGGCCAATCAAATGTCCCGGTGCGCCGAGGCGTTTTGCGATTTCGTAACTGTGTCCGCCCAGGCCCACCGTGGCGTCGATATAAGTCCCGCCACGCCGCACGTTTAAAAAGTCGATCGCTTCTTTTAAAAGAACCGGAACATGACTGGCTTCCCTTCCACCACCATGCCCAACCCCCTGAGGGGTGTCTGTTGAACCCTCGCCCACTAGATGCCCAATTCGTCGAGCGTCTTCTCATCGTCAGGCGTGAACTTTTCTTCCTCGACCTGCTTGCGGTACGAATCCAGGTTGCGCACGATCAAGTGCGTCAAGTTGCCGGTAACCGCAACCTCGCCCTTGATCTGCGCCGCTTCGCGCAGCAGTTGCGGCATCAGCAGCCGTCCCTGCCCGTCCATTTCCACCATCTGCCCGTAATAGTTCACGCGGTCCAGAAACTTTTTCTTCGTTGGATTGAAAGTGGAGAGCCCCGCCAGTTTCTGCTCGATCCGCTCCCACTCCTCGAAGGGATACACTTGAGCAACCTTCCCATCGAGACTGGTGATGTAGTATTGCTGTCCGTACTTTTCGTCGATCACTCGCTTGAACTCGGCCGGGATCTTTAACCGTCCCTTTTCGTCGACGCGAGTTGGGTGATTGCCGCGAAACATGTGCAAGGCCTATGCTCTTGACAGCCACTTCCACAGCAACCGGGGAGGTTAAAGCAGCGCGAAATTGGGTCAAACTCGGGTGGTTCGGGCTGTTTGTCGTGCTTTTGGGTCGGTTTTCCACCGGCTCCTCTTTATCAGCTTCCGTTTCCACTGCCTTAACTTGTTTGACCACTCCGTACCACTTTGTACCACATCTTAACCGTAAGTTGTTGATTGTCAAGAAGAAACTTGAAGGTTGGGTCAGCACGAAAGTACCTGTTCGGCAAAATACGAGGCCTTGTGGTTAACCGGTTGTACGACCACAAGCTGTTGGGTTTAAGCTTTATATTCCTTCGCTATTCATTCGCTTAGATTTTTCTTGCACTCCGCGCCAGCCGGGCAGTTCGCTGTGGAAATTCGCGACCCAGGGGCGCCCGCGACAAGCTCAGGGCAGGCTCTTAGCAGCCGGCAGGATGCCGGCTACAGATTCCTTCAAATACAACTTCCTTCAGTACAACGCATTGCCTGCGCGGCTGGAATGAATCTTTCCTGCTTCCACGGAAAGCGAGTACTCCTCACCACCCTCGCCGTCCCAACTTCGAATGTTGAATGTGGCTCCGGCGGGCGCGTGATACACAGCGACGTTATGCACCGTCAACGGCTGACCGGGCTTGCATACTTCCGGCGGCTCCCTCATCTGCAGGAAATATGCGCCAAGGCCCGGGCCCACCACCTTGGATCGACCGTCCACTTCCATCAGCAGGGCCGATCTTTCATCGATCGCAATTTCGCGGGGATCCTTCGACCAGCCATCTGCCACGATGCGCGCCAAGAATCCCAGGCTCCTGCCTATGCGGTCACGCTTAGCGAAATGACTGTCTGTCAGGGTATTGTCCAGACGGGGAACCTTTAAGAAATCACGCACCAGCGTCACGCGCTTTGCATAAGGATTGGCCAATACGTCGGCCGATGCGAGATCATCATCATTAGCGTTGTCTTCCAACGCTCCAAAAACGAACTGCCCGAGGACTGCCAACCCGGCGCTCTTTCCGCCGATGGGCTTATCCGCGGTCACGTGGGCGTTAATCGCGTCCTGCACCGGAGTTCCCTTCCACGACTCAACATAGCGGGCCTGATTTCCGCCGGCAATAAAAATTACCGTTGCCTGTC
>DASRWO010000206.1:0-5742 GCA_035654555.1 Candidatus Deferrimicrobiaceae bacterium
ACTGGCGGAGAGAGTGGGATTCGAACCCACGTTACCCTTTCGAGTAAACACGCTTTCCAAGCGTGCGCCTTCAGCCACTCGGCCATCTCTCCGGCGAGGCTTGTTACGGACAATTAGCTGCGAGGAGTGCTATTGCAGAACCGCGCAGGCAAAATTGGCGGCCTTGCTAGCTGTCGATTCATTCTATGGGGCGTGGGGGCGTCAGCGCAAATTGAGATCGGACAATGGGTTCGGCTCTTGCGCTGCACGAGTTCGCTAGGATGTTTCGTCCGTACGAGTTGGGTCCGCAATGGTTGAGCCTGAAGCGTTCTGTGCGCCCGAACTATTCACGCCTGCCGCGGCGCCGGCAGCCGCGTTATTACTTGCAACGGAAGTGGACGGGCTCCCTGTATGAGTCGCGCCCTCGGGCATGGGGGGCGGCTTGACACCATCGACAACGTGATGGCTTAGGCAATAGAGCGCAAGTTCCAGACGATCGGCAACGCCCAGTTTGTCATACACTTTGCGCAGATAATTTTTTACCACCTGTTCCGTGGTTCCTACCCGAATCGCAATCTCTTTATTCTTCATGCCCTGAGTCACGCAGGAAACGATGAGCGTCTCTTTGGGCGTGAGTTGAACTTTCGGTCGGGCCCCGGAAGGCCGCAGGTTGTGGCCGCGAAAGGCTTCCATCACCCACTGAACTGCCTGGTTCTCAAGCCAGGGCTCTCCTGAGGCAACCTTGCGCAGACAGTCCACCAGCACTTCGGGTTCAACCTCGCGCGATAAAATTCCGTGCGCGCCGCGGCGGAAAAGATCGAGGGTGAGCTGTTCGTCGGATGCGGGAGTAACCACGACGATTTTCAGATGTGGCGCCTGACGCAAGAGTTCGGTTACCGCTTCCACCGGATTGGGCGCCAGAGCCGATTCAAAAATAAGGACGTCGGCAGAAAACTTTGTTACTGCAGACTGAGTCTGAGGCAGCGTCTCGGATTGGCCGACTACGCGGATGTCATCTTCCAGAGCGAAGATTTTACGCAGGCCCGCGCGAAAGATAGCTTGCGTGTCAGCCAGGATCACACGGATCAGCGGAGTCGATCCGCCATCTTCGTGAACCCCGTGGTTTTCGCCGACGCTGAACGTGCTCGCCATCAGTTTCCTTGTGCTCGCTCTGCCTTATGCTCGCTCAAAGTGGTATTCGTCAATCACTACGCCAACGCCGCGACGGCCTTTGTCCTCAAAGCTGCGAACCACGCGGCCATGGCAATCAATCTGAACATCGCAACGGGAGCCCACAACGTCGCCCGGAAGCAGGATGGTGAAATCCACCAGCGAACCCACCGGGACGTCACGATCCATGGCGAAGAGAACGCCGTTAGCGGAGATGTTTTGCGTTTCCGCGGCGCAGGCCCCGCTTGTCGATTTCAATTCGACAGGCAAATGCAAAGGAAAACGCGGAGCACTTTGCATTTCAGCGTAGTGCTTGATCGCAGTCTGCTGCTGCGCTTCCGACGTCAATTGCTGCTCTGTTGCTTCGCCTGA
Source organism: Candidatus Deferrimicrobiaceae bacterium (assembly GCA_035654555.1). Lineage (GTDB taxonomy): Bacteria > Acidobacteriota > Terriglobia > Terriglobales > Acidobacteriaceae > Sulfotelmatobacter. The sequence goes on from DASRWO010000206.1 coordinate 1,522, forward strand.
CACTGTTCCGACGGACCTTCCTTCCGGGCGCATGTTGCCTGCCCGGAGTTCCCACAAATTCTTGGCACAGACTTTTAACGAACTTATGGGCAGCGTACACCCCGGAATCAGGGTCGCAAAGTTACGGAAGTCATGGAACGATAGGGCTTTAACTGCTTGCGGATGAGAGGATTACAACGAATCCATGTACTCTTTCGCGGTTCTGCCGACTTTATCTGTAGCTTAAAATTTCGTCACTTCCGTGAAGTTAAAATCGCGAATCTTCATCGCGGGAACGACCATATCAAACGACTCTTCTCCGCAGGAACGGAGAGGCCTGCTCATCGCATCGACGCTCGAGAGCATCTGGATCAGGCTTTGGTTGAAACGAAAATTGCGCACCCCTCGCTGCACTTCTCCGTTTTCCACTAGAAAAGTGCCATCACGGGTCATGCCGGTGACAATCTTTTCATAGGGATCGACTTCGCGGATATACCAGAGGCGCGTGACCAACACACCGCGTTCCGTGGAGGCAATCATTTGTGCCAAACTTTGCGGATCTGGCGGGCCAGCGAAGACGATGTTGAGCGGCATCTCGCCGATTTCGTTTGGCAACGCAAAGCCGTGACCGGTGGCCTCGATCGGCCCAACTTTATCTTTGTATTCCGAATGCTTCATGCGCTCTGCCGTAGCGCGCGCGTACACCACACGTTTGACGATTCCATTTTCGACCAACGGCACAGGTCGCCGCCGCATGCCTTCGCCGTCGAAGGGGGACCCGCTGTGCAGAGGATGTATGACGTCATCCCAGATTGTGATGTTATCGCCGAATAGTTTGCTGCCGATCCGACCAGTGAGGAATGAACGCTGGTCGAGGATCGCCATGCCGGAGTAATCCCAAAACATGAAGCCTACGATGTCGAGTACAGCGGAGGGTTCGAGGATCACCGTGTACTTCCCTGCCGGAATTTCAGCGGGCTTCGCAGAGTCGATGGCCTTTTTAGCCGCAATCTGCGCGAGATTGAAGGGATCGAGATTGTTCACATCCGGCGAGTTGGCTTTCTGCCATCCGGAAGAATCGGCCGCCAGCATGGTGACGGAAACTTCGGCCAGAGTTTGCGTATGCCATTTGCTGAGACCACGTGAGTTGAAGATGCCCTCGACAGATTCGGAACTGGAAAAGATTCCGGCGGTGGTGAGCCTGTGCTGCTTCGCGACATCGACAATTTTCTTTACTCCTTCAGCGCGAAGCTGCGGCGTAATGGCGGCTGTCTGAGCGAAGTAACGGGATGGAAGTCCGGTGTGGCTATCGTTACCTGCGTCAGCCTCGTGTGAATCCGGAACAGGTAACAAGTCGAGATCAGGATGTTGTACTTTCGCCAGTGCTTCTGAGGAGGCAATTACCCGCCGCAAACTATCGTCGTCAAACTTATTCGTGGTGGCGCGAGCGGTCCGTCTCGAAAAAACGGTACGAACCGAGACAACATGGTTTTCGTCCGCTACATTTTGATGAATTGTATTGTTCGCGAAGCGCGTGAGGGCAAAATTCGCGCCGGAGAAAAGTACCTCAACTTCGTCAGCTGACGAGAGTTTCTTAATACGATCGAAAATGTCGGCTGCTTGGTCTTGATTTAGCATGCGGCAGTCAGTTTTGTTTCCGCAACCCCTGCTTGGTCTAGCTTCCTTTGTACGCGCTACCGACCTTGATCCCGCGAAATCGCGACGGCGCTGCACCGTGGCCCGTGCCCATCACTTGCTGTGGCTGGCCCTTGCCGCAATTCGGCGTGCCCCAGAGAGTCCACTCATCGCGCGAACAAATGGCATCGACCGAATTCCAAAACTCGGTGGTGATGCCAGAATACGATGGATTCTTCACCATGCGCACACGCTTGCCGTGTTGGATCTCCCAGCCGATCTCGCAGCCGAATTGAAAGTTGTAACGCTTGTCGTCGATCGACCAGGAGCGATTGGTCTGCATCAGAATGCCGTGGTCGGTGGACGCGATCAGTTGCTCGAGGCTCAACGGCTTCGTGCCGGGCAACAAGCTGATGTTGGTCATGCGAATCATCGGCAGACGATTCCATCCCTCGGCACGCAGCGTTCCGCCAGAGCGATTCTCACCGATGGTAGGGGCCGTCTCCCGGGAACTGAGATATCCGGTAAACAATCCGTTGGTGATGATCGGAGTGCACTGCGCGGGAACACCTTCGTCGTCGAAGCCGAATGTTCCGAGGCCGGGTCCGTGCTCCTGGCGGGCGTCGGCAACCACGTTCACTATCTCGCTTCCGTAGCGCAGCGTGCGCAACTTGTCGAGCGTGAGGAAGGAAGTACCGGCGAAGTTCGCTTCCATGCCCAGCACTCGGTCAAGTTCAATGGGATGCCCGATTGATTCGTGGATCTGCAATCCAAGCTGGGAACTGTCGAGAATGATATCGAACGTGCCTTCGGGGCACTGGTCGGCATGATGCAACGCCACGGCTTCTTCCGCGATCCGGCGAGCGTGCTCGACCAGCTTCAATTCGTCGATCAGTTCGTAACCTTTATTCTGCCATTGACCACCATAAGAATTTGGGTACGACCGTTTCTGAATCTCGTTTCCCGCGAAGGCGTATGCGGCGTAGCCCGCCCCTGCGGAGTACTTGGTCTGGTGAATGTCGGTCCCCTCCGACGACAAGAACCATTGCTCTTCACGATTAAAGTTCAAATTACTCTCGGCCAGGGTGATGCCGGAAACGGCGCGCAGTTCGGAGTCGATGTTCAGCAGTAACTCAATATTCTCTTCAACGGAGATCGAGAATGGATCAATGACGTGGGGCGTGGTCCATTCGGCGGTTACTGGCTTCTCGGGGGCGAGTCGGACATCCGCCTGCTTCACCTGCGCCGAGGCTCGAGCAATTTCGACGGCGTGGGAAGCCGTGGCTTCGACGCCGGAGCGCGACAAATCTTCGGAGGCGGCGAATCCCCACGCTCCGTTGGCCAACACGCGGACGCTCATACCAGTAGACTCGGCGTCAGACGCACTGCCGACTTTGCCGTTCTTCGTCGTGAGTGCGCGGCTTCTATGGCTGACGATACGCGCATCGGCATAACTCGCTCCGCGCATCGTGGCAATATTCAAAGCCCAGTTGGCGATCTGTTTCATGCGGAAATTAAACTTTACCACGGAGAAGGGAAAGCCAACTCATCCGCCAGAAAGGCATGAAGGATCACGAAGCTTACGGTTCGTGATCCTTCCTGTCTTTTCAGGTTAAGAATCCGTGGCTAAGGATCCAGGCGTCGTTCCGAAGGCAAACCATCTACGGTGTGGCGCGCGCCACATCCAGTGCTTGCCGCACGGCCAGTAACTCCTTCAACACTTCGCGCAGTTTGGTAGATTCAAGCGCATTCGCCCCGTCAGACTTCGCAGTCTTCGGATTGTCGTGCACTTCCAGAAAAACGCCATCGACGCCAGCGGCGACCGCCGCTCGCGCCAGGACCGAAATAAACTCTGGCTGGCCGCCACTGACCGCAGGACTGCGTTCGTCCGCTTGAGCCGAAGGCAACTGCACGGAATGCGTCGCGTCGAATACCACGGGCGCGAACTTGCGCATGATGGGAAGTGAACGCATGTCGACAACCAGATTGTTGTATCCGAAGCTGGCCCCGCGTTCGGTCAGAAAAACCTGTGAGTTGCCCGCCTCACGGCATTTCTCGACCGCGTGACGCATGTCCCAGGGCGAAACGAATTGGCCCTTCTTGATGTTCACAGCGCGGCCACTGAGCGCAGCCGCGACCACGAGATCGGTTTGGCGACACAGGAATGCAGGAATTTGCAGCACGTCGACTACTTCCGCGACCTTCGATACGTCACTCACTTCATGAACGTCAGTCAGAACCGGAATCTGCAACTCGCTCTTAATTTTTTTCAGAATGCGCAAACCTTCTTTCACTCCGGGTCCGCGAAAGCTGCGAATCGAAGTGCGGTTGGCTTTGTCATAGCTGCCTTTAAAGATGAATGGAAAACCAAGAGCCCGCGTCACGCCTTTAATGATTTCGGCCATGCGGATGGCGTGCTCTTCGCTCTCTATGACGCATGGGCCAGCTATGAGAAAAAGATTTCCCACGCCGACCTGGACCTCGCCGATTTGGAAGGAAGAAATCAAAGCAGAACTCTTCAGTCGCGATTACGCGGAGTACGCCGATATAACACCTGAGAAAAAGATGATCTTGACGGTAAATCTGCGTTACCGTCTAGAGACCTTC
>DASRWO010000207.1:0-2149 GCA_035654555.1 Candidatus Deferrimicrobiaceae bacterium
GTTTGACTCGCCTGGGCCAAGTAAGTATTTCGCTAACCTAGCTCTGCAAGCAGCGCAGGGCTGGAAGTTCAAGCCTGCCCAAGTTGATGGTCAGGCCGTCCGCAGAGTGTGGATCTTGCAATTTGACTTTAAACAAACCGGAACCGAGGTCATCACGGTCGAAGCATCTCCTTGAGGTCCGTGCCGGGGATAGCAGAACGCCCTTCAATAAATCCCGAAACTGATCTCCGCCTTGACCTCCACGGGGCAGGTTTCCCATGGAGTGTTTGCCGGTTTGGCCCGTTGGCAAACCCCCGGCTACAACGATGGATGAAGCGGCGGATACCCAGGTTTGGCAACGGGACGCATTCTGCTGCCCGTGATCCAAAAGCGAGACGTCACCTTGTACAAATACGATCCGACGAATCCAGGACAAGGAGTAGCGTCGCAGCCGCTCGCCTTCTTGTTCGCGCTGTGGAATCTGACCTGAATTCAAGCCCTGCAAAGAAGCAAGCCGGAGCTCAAGTTCGGCTCCGGCCTCTCAAATAAAGCGCGATTATCAGCTATTCGGGAAGTTGAACAAGCTGAAAAGATCACCGATTGCCGGGCTGTTGACGGGTACGTAAGGATCCCCCGGCCGCGCGATTGGATTCGGAAAGTTATCGCGGCTGCGAGTCGTAACGGGGCCGAGTCCCCAGTTTCTTTCGATGAACTTCAGGATCGATACGTGATCAGAGTAGACATGAGAAATGTGGCCCCCTGTGGAATAGGGAGATACCACAATCAGCGGAATTCGAGTGCCATCGCCGAAAAAGTCCAGCGGCTGCACATAGCCCGAGTCATAGTAGCCGCCGCCCTCGTCGAAGGTGATGAAGATTGCGGTGTCTTTCCACAGTTTTGGATTCTTTTTAACCGCGTTCACGATCTTCATAGTGAAGCCTTCAAACAGATCCAGTTTGGAAGATGCCGGATGACCGTCGACAAGTCCACTTGGCTTGACGAAGGAGACTGCCGGCAGTTTTCCGTCCGCGATATCGGCGTAGAGGTTGGCTGTGTCCTGAATATGAGCCGTTCGGACGGAAGCGTCGGCCATGATTGAGGTATCGTACTGGAATGGGTTGCAGATATTGCAGTACTCGTCGCTTTTCTTGCCGATGGCGCCATAGTTAAGTTGATATGGATCGGGAACATAGTTGTCCCACTGGTCGCCATAGTATTTCCAGGAGACTTTCTCAGAAAGCATCTCATCCCCGATGCTCCGAACGGAAGACGGCGGAATCGTGAATACCGTATTGGCTGCGTTTGTATCAGTGTAAGCATTCTTGCCGTTGCCGAAGTAACCGGGATTGTAGTTATTCAGGAGGTAGTAGCGGCCTGCCTGGCAGTGTGTCGCGATCGGGGTCGGGAGCGATTTGAGATAAGTTACGATCGGGGCGACGCCGGGCTGGCTGGTGTCCGCGCAGTCGGTGTAAGAGCCACCGCCAAACGATGAGGCTCCAAAAGAGCCGCCGCCGTAACCGTCCTCCGTGTACCAGTTGTTGGTATGGGGGGCTGGATTTGGGTTCTCGACCTCGTCGACAACGCCAGCGTTGGCCGTGCCCTTGTCCACTTCCTGGTTATGAGGTGGCGTCGCCGGATGTCCTTTGCCATCGCTGAACCAGATCATGTCGCCGTGCCCCAGCATGATGTGGTTGGCGCCTGTGCCACCATTGACAGACTGGTGGAAGTTGTCGCTCATTGAATATTCGTCGGCAAGCTGCTTGAAGTAAGGCACGTCGCCATTCTCGACGTTATAGAAGCCCATAGCGGTTGAACCCTCACCCGTGGTGACGGAGTTCGGTGAATATTCCGTGCTGAAGTTCGCCGACTGCACAAGGCCATTGGTTCCTGCGCCCACAGTCGTTTCTACCCAGGGAAACAGTTGAGAATCGCAACCGGAGGGATTTGAATCCGTGGCCTTTTCAGCATTGCAATCCAACTGCTGCCACATTTGATAGAAGCGGTGCACGGGGCTTGCAGCATAGTCGTTATAGGTGAACGTGTCTCCATTTGTGAGCTGGAATGGCCCGGCAGGAAGATCGTTCACGTTTTTGATACGCGCGTCAGGAGTTTGTGAGATCTGACCGCTGCCACCAGTCACCAGGTAGGCGTAGTAGTCGGACGGCAGGCC
>DASRWO010000208.1:0-5017 GCA_035654555.1 Candidatus Deferrimicrobiaceae bacterium
GCCGCGCACCCCGATCCATCCGATCGGAGTTTATTTCTCGCCGCAGACACGAAACTTCTATGCGGATGATTTTCTCCGCTCCTACCGCGGGATTCTTCTTCTGCTGATGCAGTCCCATCGTGAATTCCAGATCGTTACCCCGCGTACTCTGCATGAATTTCACGGCGAAGCGCTGGTTCTGCCAGGTGTTCGTATTTTGAATTCGGACGAGCAGGCGTGGCTCAAACAGTACGCTGGAGAAGGAAAGAAGTTGATCATCACGGGCAACAACCCCGTCGAATCCGGAAATCAGCCAAGCATCGCGACATTTCCGGATTGCCCGGGGAAAGGGTATATCGCATCTCTGGAAGCTGGCTTTGATCAAGCGAGTCCAAAGATGCAGCAGGCTTTTCTCGATAGCCTTCCGCCGAGCGCTGACATTGAAATCTCAGCATCGCCCGAGGTTGCCACCTCCATTGCTAGCGTGAACGGCGAGACCCACGTGTTCCTGGCAAACTTTGCCGGGTTGGTGGGCGGCAAGAATCCCGTTCAGACCCCTCAATCCGTCACAATCGTCGTGCCGGATGGGCGCAGCCGTACGGCGTACTTCCTGCCGTTTCTTGGCGACACTCAAAAACTGGAGGGCACTTCGAAGCAAGGGAAGGTTACTTTTACATTACCGCCTATCTCGAAGGGCGCGGTCTTCTGGCTGCAGGCCGATTGATTCAAAAATCCGATGCCATTCATTCACGGAGCAGCTTCCCTGACATTCCTCTTGACAAGGACCACTCCCAGTCAGTAAAAGATTGGTTTCGTAAGAAAGCGTAAGCAATCGCAAGCTAAAGAACATCGCGGTTCGTGCCGGCGCAATTCGAAACGTGCTTGGAGGCTGTCATGCGGCTGACTAGGCAGGTCCTTTCCTCGTTACTGAACATCTCGTTCCTTGCAATCTGTACGAGCGTACTTGTTGCCCAAGGCAATTACCGGGCCCAGTTACGCGGTGTGGTTTCCGATGCGAGTGGCGCAGTCGTTGCGAACGCGAAGGTCACGATCAAAAATGCAGGGACGAACATCTCCAGTTCCGCGCGTACGGATGAGAAAGGAACATATTTCTTCACCGGGCTGCTTCCTGCCACATACGACGTAAAAGTGGAAGCGCCGGGCTTTCGCGCGACCGAGAAGACGGGCGTGGTTCTCGAGGTCGACCAGGAATCCTCGCTAAACCTCAAGCTGCAACTGGCGGGCGTAACCTCCACAGTTGAGGTCAGCACCACCGCCCCGCTCCTTGACACCGGCAATGCAACTCTCGGCACCGATGTAACCAGCCAGTACGTCAAGCAACTTCCCCTGGTAAATCGCGATTTCTTCGGCCTGACCTTTCTGGCGGGAGGTGTAACGGAGGCTGCCGGTTCGGGCACGCAAGACAATTACCCCTCGGGAACGAATTTTGTTTCGAACGGTCAGAGAAACGCCACCGCTGAAGTCCGGCTCGACGGTTCCCCGCTCAGTGCTCCCGAACAGGGCGAGGGGGGAAACAGCAATGTTTATTATGAGCCGCTGGTCGAAGGCGTGCAGGAATTCAAAGTTCAAAACAACAGCTTCTCGGCGGAATTCGGCAACAATGGCGGCACTGTCGTGAACATGGTCATGAAAAGTGGCACCAATAATTTTCACGGCAGCGGATGGTATTTTCTGCAGCGTTCCGGCTTGGACGCGCGCGACTTTTTCAATCCTGCTCCAAATCCCAAGCCGGAGAGCGCTCGTGATCAGGGCGGATTCTCGATCGGAGGCCCGATCCGGAAGAACAAAACTTTCTTCTTTGCCGATTTCGAAAAGGTTCGCTCCAATTCGGCATTCAACGGTATTGCCACCGTGCCGACTCAGGCGGAAAGAGGGGGGAATTTTTCGGCAATAGCAACTTTTGATCCCAGCGGCAATTGCGTCGCCAACTGTATTTACGATCCAACTCTGCCGTTAGTGGCGTGCGCGACCGGTATGTGCCGGCCGCAGGTGCCGGGCAATATCATTCCGGCAGGCGAGATCGATCCGATCGGTAAGGCCATTCTGAATCTCTATCCGCAGCCTAATCAGCCGGGAACAATCAACAACTATCTTTTCAGCGGCACTGCGCATGCGCCCGATTACCAGCTCGACATCAAAGTCGATCATCAGATCAACGATCGAAATCACATCAGCGCCCGTTACAGCCGCGAGTCCTCGAATTATTACACGCCGATGATTTTCGGAGACAGCTTCGACAACAATGGGTCTGGCGACGGCATTGCCAGTTCTCCGACACGCGCGCAAAACGCCTCGATCGAATATTCCCGCACAATAAATTCACGCATTGTCTGGACGACCCACTTCTCCCTGGACCGCGTACATGAGCTCGCAAGCTCCGGCATCCCGACCATTTCAAGTTTCAATTCCACCCTCCCTTCCGGCTTTCAATTGTCGCCAATCTTTCAGCAGGCGAACGGATTGGATCGCATGCCCGCAATCTATATGTCCTCTGGCGGGCAAACCGCCCCCTGGACTGATCTCTACGATCAATGCTGCGTGGATACGACCTTTGCGCACACGCTCTACACCTATTCGTCTCAGTTCGTGGTGTCGCATGGATCGCATCTGATGAAATTTGGCGGCGAACAGCGCCTTTTTTATAACAATTTCTTCCAACCCAACGATCCCACAGGAACCCTGAACTTCACCGACTATGTGACTTCACCGACTCCCAACAACGACACCGACGCGAACGGAAATCCGACAGGCAATCCTTTGGCCAGCACGCTCTTCGGCTACGCCGACAACATCAATCCGGTTCCCAACATCAACACGTCGCTGCAAGTTTTACCAGCGGTCGCCAACAAGTCGGCTGAAACTGGTTTCTATTTCCAGGACGACTGGAAGGTAAGCTCCAAGCTCACATTGAACCTCGGCGTTCGCTACGAATGGAGCACGCCTTATGACGAGCGCTACAACCGAATTCAGTTCAGCGATTTTGCCGCGCCCACCGGCGTCACGCTTGACACCAGCGCCGCGCAGTCCGCTCTGGCATCGGTCGGCGTGAACTTCCCTGGTTCGGAGCCGCTAAATGGCACGACGGTATTTGCAGGCTCGAACATGCGGCACGTGCCGGTCTATCGGAGTGATGTCGGCCCACGGCTGGGTTTTGCCTATGCGTTCGATCAGAAGACGGTGGTGCGCGGCGGCGCCGGAATTTATTTCGGCATGAGTCCCGCCACGAACTTTCAATATCCTGGAACTGCATTCAGTAAAACGGCGCCTATCATCTTCACGAATAATAATTTCGCGACGCAGTACGCCACGCTCGAAAATCCGTTTCCATCCGGATTTACTCCTCCGCAAGACCGCCAGTATGGTCAGTTTGCTGATTGGGGATATGGCAACAACAACGATCTGGGTACTACGGCGGCACGCGACGCCGATCTTTACATGTGGAATATCGGAATCCAGCGCGAACTGCCGAGCCAACTCGTTCTAGGGGTCGACTACTCGGCTAATCGCAGCACCCATTTGCCCTGGTCCGGAACGAACAACAGAGATTTCATGTCGTCCGCTTTGTTGGCCAAGGTCTCAGCGGCCGTCACACCCACCGACCCGCAATGCCAGAACGATAGTTGCGTGAGCAACTTTCTCGCGAGCCCAGTCAGCAATCCGTTCTATCCGATGTTCAACAGCCCGTGCACCCCTACCCCATCGTCCCCCTGTTTCAACGAGCCAAATTCGCTCTACACTGCCACCACGATCCCATTGGGTTACCTGCTCAACCCCTATCCGCAATTCACCGGCGATTTTGAGGGCCTGATGATTGAAGAAGCATCATCCTGGTACAACGCTATGCAGGTTCGCTTCGAGAAGCGCACGACGCACCATATCAGCTTCGAAGGCAACTACACGATCTCGAAGATGACCGATAATTCGTCTGCTGGCCGGAACAATTGGGTGGGCTCACTCGCAAATGGAATGCCGCAACAGCTCGATCGGCTTTATCTGGAACACAGCATCAGTGGGAACGACGCTCCGCAGCGCCTGGCGGCCGCGGTCGTCCTCGATCTGCCTGTGGGCCGCAAGAATTGGATTGGAGGCAATATGAATCGGGCACTCGATGCGGTGGTCGGTGGATGGTCGCTTGCCAGCATGATCACAGAACAGTCGGGTCAACCCATCGCGCTGGGAATGAGCAATCCTCGTCTCGCCAACGGCACGCAACGTCCCAACATCATCTGCTCTCAGCTCCATACCGGACTCAGCATAAAAGATGTGGCCGCCAATTGGCAGGCTAACGGCAATGCCGAATCAAACGGAGCCGTGCCCCCGTTTTCCTTCATCAATCCCGGCTGCCTTGCCGACCCAGGCGATCAAAACCCCGGCAACGCTCCACGTTATTATCCTGGCCTGCGCGTGAATGGCATTCACAACATAGACGCGAACCTTTCCAAGTCGTTCGTGCCGAAAGAAGGAATGAAGATCGACCTGCGGGCTGAGATGTTCAACGCGTTCAATCATCCACGCTTTGCCCAGCCCGATTCGGCCCTTGGAGATCAGGCCTTCGGCACGATCACTTCTGACGCCAACGGCTATCTGCCCCGTTACTTTCAGTTTGGATTGAGGTTCGAATTCTAGAAGGCATCTAAGCAAATGTGTCTTTAGCCGATCAGGGCGCCAGTTCGTTCAACCTTCTCGCCAGGAATCGGCGCGCCGGTACTGGTCCCGCGAGGCTCAGAGCCTTTTCATAAGCGGCGCGGGCCTCCGCAGTTCTTCCCAACCGGCGGCACAAATCCGCTCGCGCTGAGTGCGCAAGATAATAGTCTTCCAGAACTCCTCGCTCCAGGATGACATCGATCAGCGCCAGGCCTGCCAGTGGGCCGTCCCGCATTGCGACCGCGACCGCCCGGTTCAGTTCCACCACCGGGGACGGACTCTCGCGCAACAGCGCATCGTAGAGTCCCACAATCTGTCTCCAGTCCGTAGCCGCTGCCGTGAGCGCCTCGGCATGCACCGCCGCAATCGCCGC
>DASRWO010000209.1:0-6426 GCA_035654555.1 Candidatus Deferrimicrobiaceae bacterium
GTATATAATTACGCATTATGCGTAGGACAGGCACGCTAGAGGCTCTCTTTCCAACGGTTCGGGCAGGCGTGCTCTCCGCAACCCTACTTCAACCCGACCACTGGTGGTTCATGACCGAATTGGCTCGGCATCTGGAGGTCACTCCTTCGAGTCTTCAGCGAGAATTAGAGTCGCTCGTCGCCTCGGGGTTTCTCTTGCGGCGACAAGATGGGCGGCGGATTTATTTTAAGGCAAACACCGAGTCTCCCCTGTTCCCAGAACTCAGAGGGCTGATCGAGAAGACCGTCGGGATTATTCCAGAGCTCACAGCTGCCATTGAGAAATTTGGCGGGCGAATTGAACTTGCCTTGCTGTATGGGTCAATTGCGCGCGGAGAGGAGCACGCCGGCAGCGATATAGACCTGATGGTCGTAGGAACGCTGCAGCAGATCGATCTGCTCCCAGTCTTGCGAAAACTTGAAGGCCGCTTTCGCCGTGAGGTAAACGTCACTCTGTTTTCTCCGGAAGAGTTTCATCGGAAATTAGCATCGGCCGATCACTTCCTCAGCTCTGTGATGGAATCTAAGACAATTCTGCTGAAGGGTTCGCTGAATGAGCTGGAAGAAACCGCTTCAAAGCAATAGCGTCCATCGACATACGACCAGTCCCTAGGAACTGACAGAAATCGGCCGGCTTGTAGCCCACGATCTAGCGGACGCGACGATCCCGGCGCTCTCCGAAGATCGCCGGTTTGCTACCGCCTATAACGCCGCGCTTCAGACAGCGAAGATGGCAATCGCTTGTGATGGATATAGAGTCGCAAGCGTGCCAGGCCATCATCGCTTGACATTTGAAGGAGCCAAACTGTCAGTCGGCAAGGGAGCCGATCAATTAACTGATTATTTTGACGCTTGTCGCCGCAAGCGGAACGAAATTGATTACACCGGCGCGATGATCGCCACCGCAACCGAGGCAGACGAACTCCTAATCCACGCGAAATCGTTTCTCGAAATGGTGGAAGTGTGGATCGAGACTACTCACCCTATGATGAAGCGTTGACCGCAGGCAATAAGTCTTTTGTTTTATTGGCGTCCCCGACGGGATTTGAACCGGTGTTATCGCCGTGAAAGGGCGTTTGATGGCTCTCTCGCCGCTTTGCATGACCTAGGCGACGTTTGCATAAAATGCGCCAATCAAGCCTCTAAAGGCTCCCCGCACCTTACCCTGTTTGGCTCACCTTGGCTGTGTTTAAAATTCCATGGTTACCACAGCGTTACCAGACTGCGGCCATGGCGGAAAGGAGCCTACTCCGGTGACATTCGGCAGATGATCGCTCGCAGATTTGCCCGCACCAGCAGCAACAGGATCATAGCAATACGTGAAAACGACATGCGTATTACGCGCAGCACCGCAGGCCCCGCTCAGGCAGGGGGTCGTGAGAGTGATGATCAGGTCGACATTCTGGCTCACAAAATTCTGCACGAGCATGGGGATGTTCGAGATTTCGCCCTGTGCATGGGAACTGATGACATCCAGGTTGCGGTCCTTCGTAAAACCCTTTTGGGCGAGACCGTCGAAGAGTCCTTTCATGCAGAGTTCGGCGCCTGCTCCCGGCGCAAAGTAGAGGAGACCCACGCGGGATCCGCCCGAACCTCGGTGAGAACGGCGGCAGCCCGCAACGGCGAGAGCTGCGCCCGCGGATTGGATGAGCATCTGGCGGCGGTTAAGGAGGGAAACGGCCATTCGAGAATCCTCTGTGAAACGGTTAGACATAACTCGCTGCGAGCATCTCAGCGACGTCGCTATCGAGTTGCTCGCGGCGTCGGACATCTTCGAAGCGGCGGAACAGGTCTTCGGGACGCATTCGGGCTCGCGCGCTACCTGTTAGATCATGTAGGATCCGCCCCTTGTGCATCATCAGAATGCGCTCGCCGAGATTGACCGCCTGGTGCATGGAATGGGTCACCATAAGGGTCGTAAGTTTGTCACGCTCGATAATGTCGTGGGTGAGCCGAATCACCTGATCGGCAGTTTTGGGATCCAGGGCGGCGGTATGCTCATCGAGAAGCAACAACTCAGGCTTGAGCCAGGAAGCCATGAGTAGTGTGAGCGCCTGTCGCTGGCCGCCGGAGAGGCTGCCGATTGGATTGTGCAGGCGGTCTTCGAGGCCCATGTTAAGCGGGCGTATGCGATCGCGTAGTTCGCCGATGGAGCGACGATTCACAGCCAGACCCAGCCCACGCCGGCGACCCCTCCGCGAAGCTAGCACCAGGTTTTCGGCGATTGACATTGTGGGCGCGGTGCCGCGGAAAGGGTCCTGAAAGACGCGGCCAATCAGGCGCGCGCGTCGATGCTCTGGCCAGCGTGTGATCTCGTGTCCAGCGACGGAGATCTTCCCAGAGTCGACCATGAAGTTACCAGCGATGGCACTGAGCAAAGTGGATTTGCCGGAACCGTTTGTGCCGAGCACGATCAGGAATGAGCTCGCAGGGACGGTCAAGGAGATGTCGCGGAGTGCGCGTACCTCATTTTGCGTGCCCGCGTTGAACGTCTTTGATATGTGATCAATCTGCAGCATATGCGTCGGTCGTTCCGATGAGCGAAGACCGGCGAAACTTGATGCGCCGGGCAAAGTTGGGCATGACGAGCGCGGCGAAGACGAATACCGCTGTGATGAGCTTGAGGTCGTTGGGATTCAGGCCCCAGCGCAGGGCAATCGCTACAAGCAGCCGGAATAGCACCGAGCCCATCACGGTTCCGGTAATGAGCAACCCGACGGAACGTGTGCCCACAAGCGACTCTCCAATGATGACGCTGGCGATGCCGAGCACAACCATGCCCACACCCATCTGCACATCGGCGAATCCCTGGTACTGCGCCATGAGCGCGCCACACAGGCCGATGAGGCCGTTGGACAATGCCAGTCCAAAGATCGTGGCGGCATCCACACTCACACCGAGGGCACAGATCATGTTCGGGTTATCGCCGCTGGCGCGCATAGCAGTGCCCAGGTCAGTGCGTAAGAACCAATACAGGATCATGCATATGGCGATGATCAGCAACAGAATCGCCAGGAGTATGGACGCATCGCGCACGCTTACCGGCCATCCGCCAATGTTGAGGTTGCCCGTCTGGCCGAAGAGGTGCGTTCCGAAACGCTCAGCGTAGGTAGAAAACGTAACGGTTTCGAGCAGCGGAACATTGCTTTTGCCCATGACGTGGAGGTTCACGCTATACAGTCCGGTCATGACCAGGATTCCACTGAGCAGAGCGTTGATCTTGCATTTTGTGGCGAGCAGCCCAGTGATGGCACCGGCGGCGGTTCCGGCGAGAGTCGCGACAGCGGTAGCAAGTGCAGGATTGTGGCCGTTGACCATCAACACGGCGGCCACTGATGCTCCGAGCGTGACGGTGCCTTCTGCAGTCAGATCGGGGATATTGAAGATGCGGTAGCTCACGTACACGCCGAGCGCCAGCAGGGCAAGGATCAATCCCAGAGTAAGAGCGCCAATCAGTGAAGTCATGCAGGTCTCATCCTCGTGAAAAGGTTTTGAGCGGACCTATCCAGCACGCGCCGCGAGCCAAATCGGTTTCGCCTACGCCATCGTAGGGCCGCGAGTCGGCCATCAGATGTAGCAAAGCTTTTGGGTTCGACGCTGCGATAATGTCGGAAATCGTTCCTGCAAACGGCAGTTCACCTCGCTGTACAGGACGGTAGCTGAAGACTGCTGCGTGCACGTGAGCATGAATCGTTGAACCGGGCCGGAGGGGGCGGAGGAAGGCGGCGGTTTCGTCGGAGACGTCGCGACCCGCCACACCGACGAGAAGTGCGAGATTCTTCTCGCTGACGCGCTCAGTCGTGAATGAAAGCCAGTCTCGTACGCCGGGTACGGCATGATCCACCGGGCCAAGCGCCGGCGACTTCAGCAGGCTGGTACCGACTATGCACGCGGTTTCTGCGAGAACCACTAATCCAATGGCGGAGGCGGAGGAAAAGTCTAGCAGCGTCGTTAACAGTTCTGAGATTCCTATCTTTTCCGATCCTTCGCTAAGGGCATCGAAGCGCACCATGGTGGAGAAATCGCCGGCGCCGGACAACGCGTAGAGCGTCTCAACCCGCGGAATAAGACTGCCCTCCTGTATGAGGTAATCGGGCGCAGCATCAGGCTCGCCTGTCGGCAGCGCGACGGCGCATCCGCCGGCAGCAAGAAACTCACCGAATCGGTTCTCGCAATCGGCAAACCCCGTTCCAAACGCACCGAGGCCGAGTCCGAAGGTCCCGCGAGGGAACATAATCGAGCGGCAATCAGCAGCGCTGAAGCCCGTAGTCGTAAGCTTGCCAGGGTCCCCGATCAAACTGCAGGAGAGCGGTTGTGCGGCCAATTGCGGATGAACTTGGTATACTGCGGCGCCGCGCATTTCTCGGCGGCCCGTGGCGGAGGCAGCAGTTGGTGCGTCCGCGCCATCAATCAGAATGCTGGTGAGGCCGACGGTATCCAGAATCTGGCGCACGAACTTACTGGGGTGAGTGACAACCAAGCTACCGTTCACGGACTTGAGCACCTTGTAATGTGTCACAATTACGCCGATTCCCAGTGAACTGATATAGTCCACGCCAGAGCAATTGAGCGTCAGGTGGTGAGAACCTGCGCGCACGGCCTTTTCGATCGTGGTGCTGAGGTGGTCGCCCCAGGTACCGTCGATACGGCCGTTCAGCCGGAGTTCAAGCAATTCGCCACGTGGGTGCTGAGTGATTTCCATCAGTCTCCTTGTCGCCAGATGCGATAGCGGAATTCACCACAATTGCCTTACTTTGCGCTAGCGTGTGTTGCGGCGATTGAACTCACGCCTGTGAGAGTGGCAGGCGCACTGTTCAGGTGGACACCACTTTCATCCACCACCACATTTGCGCTTGCAACTACGTCGTCAGGGATCTTCCATTTTTCGTGAAGCTTTGCCAAAACTAACTTGTTGACCTTCAGCCGAATGGGTATCACGTTCTCCACCGGAATGCTGGCGGGATCCCGGCCATCGAGTACGTCGGCGGCAAGATTGCCGGCTACCCTGCCAAGGGCGTTGTAGTTGGCTCCAAGCTCAAATAGCGTCCCAGAAACACCACTGGTCGGGGCGGATGTGAAGACGGGGATCTGGGCAGTTCTGGCTTTGCTGATGATCAAGTCGAGGCCATTCGACGCGATCAGGTCAGGACTCACCCAAATCGCCTGGACGCCGCGGCCCAGTAGGGAGGCGGTCGCCTCCGCGATTGCGGTGGAGTTTTCGGCGCTGGCTTCAACCAGCGTTATACCCATCGACGCGCAAACCTTGCGCGCCAGCGTGGTGGTCACCACGGAATTGACTTCGGATGGATCCCACACCAGGCCGACACGCCGAAGTGCCGGTTGCATTCGGCGGGCAAGTTCGAAAATTTGTTGGACTGGAGCCAGGTTGCCCTCACCTGTCATATACGGTGGATGGTTCAGGTGGTTTTCGCGGCTAACTCCGACGCCCGCAGCGTAGGGATCGCTGACCAACGAAAAAACATGGCGGCGCGGTGGCGTGGCAAAGCGGTTGGCATTGGCGATGGTTTGCAGGCTGACGGTCGAGAAGGAGAGGATCAGGTCGAAATCGCCGCTGGTTACATTTTTCGCGATGGCATTTGCGGTGCTGACGTCTCCTTGGGCGTTGTATTTGGTAACAGCCATGCGGCCGCCATCCGAATAGCCTCGCTCTTTCAGGGCCTCGAGGGCACCGGCCAGGCCCTCATCCATCGCGGGTATTGAAATCTGCTGCACCACTGCTACGCGTACGACGCGGCTCTTGCTATGGACCCCTGCGTGACGCGAATCGAGATCGGAGTACAGCAAAACCGCCGCTGCGCCGACGATCAGCGCCAGTCCCAGGATCAACTTCTTCAAAGCTGCGACCATGGAAAACCAACAGGGGAGGGGTGGGTTGCCTGCATACAATATCTTGCTGCTCGAGCCTCGGGTAAGTTGGCGCCCATGGCGTGCCTCCACCACGACCCTGCAGCAAATGGTTACCGGGGTTATCGCAGCCGAGTATACGACCAACGGGGCGGTTTTGTTGGATATTTAGGCCCAAAATGTATCAAGGGTGCAGATCTCTGCCGAGTGCCGCGCCTATGGCGCTCGGGGTCGTGATGGGGATATTGCAACCCAGCCCTTCCGGGCTGGGCTGACGGTTTAGCGGGGGCCCTCCGGGCCTCGATGGGATCTTAGCAGGGGGTGAAAGAGGGCATGTGAGAGCCGCAGATTTCTGAAGGCAATATCCATCGAAAGACATGAGTACCGGGTATGAAAGCCGTACCTCAGGGGCTCAACAGGGATGTGAGAACCGAAAAGAAACCGCAGGTCCCTCCACTTCGCTACGCTCCGGTCGGGATGACACATTGGTTGCGAGGATAATGCCCAAAAAAACGGCCACAAG
>DASRWO010000210.1:0-2256 GCA_035654555.1 Candidatus Deferrimicrobiaceae bacterium
ACGGTGATCAGCGAGGGGATGATTGTCACTTCGGACAGCGAAGAGATCAAGCAGGCGCGGAAGTCCACGGTGGAGATACTGCTGGGGAATCATCCGCTGGATTGCCCGGTGTGCGATGCGGGCGGCGAGTGCGAATTGCAGGACATGACTTTTTCTTATGGGGCGGCCGAATCGAAGTTCATGGAGGCCAAGAATCATAAGGATGAGCAGCAGTGGTCCCCGGTGGTGTTTTTCGATCGCCCGCGCTGCATCCTTTGTTTCCGCTGCGTGCGCGTGTGCGGCGAGGGGATGGACGTTTGGGCGCTGGGGGTGCAGAACCGCGGGGTGAGTTCGATCATTGCGCCGAATAAAGAAGATCATCTGGAGTGCGAAGAGTGCGGGATGTGCATCGACATTTGCCCGGTGGGTGCGCTGACTTCTGGGGCGTATCGCTACAAGACGCGGCCGTGGGAGATGAAGCATGTGGGCACGATCTGCACGCATTGCGGCGATGGATGCAAGACGACTTTGGGCGTGCGCCGCGCAGACAAGGGGATGGAGATTGTGCGCGGTGATAACCGCGACAAGAGCGGGACGAACGGAGACTTTCTCTGCATCAAGGGCCGGTATGGGTTTGACTTTGCGAACCATGAAGAGCGGCTGACGCGTCCGCTGATTCGCAAGGATGGGAAATTAACGCCCGCAACGTGGGAAGAGGCGTTTGAACTGATCGGAAAGAGATTTGCGTCCATTCGCGATGTGGAGGGCGGCGAGGCGATCGGCGTGATCGGATCAACGCGGACTACGAACGAGGAAGATTATCTTCTTTCTAAGTTTGCGCGTGTGGTGCTCAAGACAAATAACGTCGATCATCACCGCACGGCGGACTTCCCTGCCCTGGCTGCTGCTCTTCGTGGAAAAGCCAATTCGACGGCGAGCATGACTGAAGTATTTACCGCACCGGTTACGCTGTTGATTGGGAACGACCCTACGGAGCAGCATCCGCTGCTGGCGTGGCAGATTCGCAATAATGTGCGGTTGCACCGGGCGCGGTTGTTCGTGATCAATTCGAAACCGATCAAGCTGCGGCGACAGGCGGCGAACTTCGCGCAAATTCCGGAGGGAGCAGAGATTAAGCTTGCGGCTTTTCTCGCGGGAGACGATTCCGCTGTGGACGCGATCGCCGGCCATTCTTCTCGCGAGCAGTGGAGCGGACTGCGCGACCAACTGCGCGGCGAGCAGAATCTAGTGATCGTGTTTGGTGCTGAGATTCGCGGCGAGGGTCTGACGAATCTCGTAAAGTTTGGAGCGGGCATTCCGGGAACGAAGTTTGTTTGTCTGGCGGATTACGCCAATTCGCGCGGAGCGGCCGATATGGGGCTTTATCCGGACTTGCTGCCGGGCTATCACCCGATCTCAGGAAACAGCCAGTTTCATCGGGAGTGGGGTCAGGTGCCGCATGCTCCCGGGCTCGATATCGACGCAATGGTGGAGGCGGGGAAGGCAGGCAAGTTGAAGGCGCTTTACGTCGTCGGTTCGAATCCAGTGGGACGGCTGAATATCGATCCTTTCGCGTTTTCGAAGAGTTTTGTGGTCGTGCAGGATATGTTCCTTACCGAGACTGCGGTGATGGCGGATGTGGTTTTGCCGGCGGCGAATGCTTACGAGAAGACCGGGACATTTACGAATACTTGCGGTGATTTGCAGTTGCTAAAAAAAGCGGGCGAGGTTACGGGAACGAAATCGGATTTTGAAATGATCGTTCGCATAGCTGACGCGATGGGCTTTGATGTGAGGAAACTTGTGCCGTTCGGCGAAGGAGTGCGGGCGGGTACGCACGCCGATATGGGGCAGTCGCGCGGGGCGCAATCGGGTGAGGCGGACCGGCATGCGGTATGGCTGGAGGCTCACGGACTGGAGCCGAAGATGAGCCCGTTCGATGCGACGGCGATTCTGGATGAAATTCAGCGCCTGGTTCCTGGTTATGACGTCTCGCGCATGAATCTGATGGCGGGTAACAGCGAGCATACCTCGCTGGCCGAGGCTGGTCCTGGAGCTGCGCATCGGACGGAATCGATTCAACCCGCGAATGACGATCTTTTCAGCTCCGGAACTTTGGGACGATATTCGCGCGCGCTGAAATCGGTGGTGGAAAGCCACGAAGTGAAGCCTGCCGAAGTCGCGGCGGACTGATTCATCGATTTATACCAGCGATTGAGAGGACGGAAAGATCTTGTCGGTTGGCGTGTTCATACTCGTGTCGGTGATCAAGTCGGC
>DASRWO010000211.1:0-9354 GCA_035654555.1 Candidatus Deferrimicrobiaceae bacterium
GGACACGATGAAGTTCAGGATTTTATTCAGCTTTCTTCTTACCGCTCTTTTTGTGCTGGCCAGCAGTTGCGGCACAACGCCGAATTGTCCTGTTTGCGGTACCACGGTCAATGGGGCTTACGCCGTGATTAACGTCATACCCGTGCCCGAGCACAATAACAGTGGCGAGCCGGGCGGCCCGTTCAACTCGTTCGACATCAGCACCATTGCGCCGAACCCAGCCGTGGCCGGTCATTATCTGGATTATGTTTCAGACAGAATCGGCATTGCCATGCAGGTGATCGACACTTCGCAGGATGTCGCAGTGTTTTCGATTCAAGGTTCGAACGCTGTCTCCGGCGCAGGAAACGGCGCCAGTCCATGCCCGACGATCCTGCAACCCGGCTACACCGGCGCGCCGCCCACACCGAGCGTGGAAGTTATTCCACCTATTATCGACGTGTTCGGCAACTTCACCAGATACGGATGTAGGACCGATCTGTCTTGGGAGGGCGGTCCAACCTTCCATCTGATCACCGGCTTCGGTGCCAATGGCAACTTTGGTGGATTCCCTGGGGCCCAGTGCTGCGCTTCCCGCGGCAACGGTGTGAACCCGATGTCCGGACCAGACGGAAATACCGCCACCCCCGATGGCAAAATCCTCTTTGTGGGCAACGGCAGCTCGAATGTAGTGGTTTTCGACATGACGACGATGAACTTGGGCACCAATCCACCCACTCCGCCGACGATTCTTGCCACCATACCGACTGGCGTTTCAGCCGACTACGACGGCCCTCAAGGCATATCGGGTTGCATCGCATCGTGGAACGGCGAAGCCGGTTCCGCGACAGACTGCGGTGATGACCGCGCGGACGAAATGGCCTACGATCCCACGCATCAGGTTCTTTCCGTGATCAACGGCGATCCGGGACTGCCGTTCGTCACATTCATCGACATGTCGCACATCGTGAGCAAAACTGGAACGCTTGCGCAGCAGCATTGTTTGCCGATTGATTCGACCTTGGCTTATGGCCCCTATCCTCCGGGATACGCTGCCGGTGCTTACCTCGGGGCTCCTTATCCCCTCCAGGGTTCGGGCACTGGCGTACCTCCGTCACTGCAGTTGGATCCGGGAGTGGGCGGGTCGTTCAATCCGCCAAGCTGCATTATTGGGCAGATTTACTATGATGGCGCCGGATCGGGTCCGACTCCGACTTCCCCCGCCGTTCCGCTCACTGCCACCGTGCCGGTCGACACCGTTGGCGGCGCTTTCCCCTGTCCTGATCCCTCCAATCCGCACGTGTTCAGCGGTGTGTCAGGATCGGCCGCTGATGTTGCAGCCGGCCTAACCGGCATAGGCACCACTCCAAGCGGAACGGCCTATACGATTCCATGCCATCACGCGCCAATCCTCAATTACAGCTCGAGTACCTTGCCGTTAGGAGCCTTCTGTAGCCAAACCAGCCCGCAAACTGGTTGTGCTGGTGCGATAGCTCCGGCAGGGTTGGGGGGAATGACCTACAATCCCAACTCCGGTTTGTGGCTGCTGGCGAATGAGAATTCCGTGGCCACAACCAACATTGGCAGCGTTGACGTAATCGACCTCCAACTGGGAACGGGGAACGGTCCGGTGGTGGTCAATAGTTTTCCACTGCTGAACTGCATGCCTACGGGCGTCACCCAAGGGCCGGGCAATAACTTTTTGGTAGGTTGTGCAGACCATGATGGTGAATCCTTCCCTGCCAATGAGTACATCATCGACGGAACTTCCGGCGCTATCCTCGCAACCATCAATCAAGTGGGTGGCGTGGATGAGACCTGGTATAACCCGGGCGACAACAAGTACTATCTCGCCGCACGCGATATGCTTCCCAGTGCGGTCATGGGAGTGATCGACGCCAAAACGAACCTGTGGCTGGCGAACATGCCGACTGGTTCCAACGCGCACAGCATTTCCGTGGACCCCAGCAACAACCATGTTTTCCTGCCCTTTCAGGCCGGCACCATCTGTACCACGCTGACTTCGGAGGGTTGTATCGGTGTCGTCACGGAACAGTAAGCAAGTGGAGGCTGGTTGATATATAGTTGCCGGAGAGGGTTGCACGTTTAGAATCGCGAGTGATTTATGAAGAATCGTTCTAGTTTTTTCCCAAGGGCTTGCGGTCTTACGTTGTGTGTTCTTCTGTCAGCCGCTGCCTGCGCCACGGCGAGTGAGGAGCCTTCCAAGCCCACGGATGTTCCCGCCACCGTAATCGCACACTTGCCTTTGCCGCAGGCGACCGGAAGTCAAATGTTGCTGCAGAAAGAGAAAGGCAAGCAGTATCTGTACGTGCAGCAGGCTGCCAAGCAGGGCTTCATGATCGTGGATGTCTCCAAGCCGGAGGAGCCGACGTTATTGAAACGGACGGCGGAATCAAATCAAGCGACTTCCGGAAACCTACAGGTTGTCAGCCCCGATGTTGCGCTCGCAGAAGCGCCGGAAAAGACGCCGACAACTCTAACCAGCAACAGCCATCCCACCGAAACCGTTCGCGTGCTCGACCTGAGTGACCCGCACAATCCGAAAACTTTGGAGACTTTCACCAAAGTCACCAGCGTTCTTCCAGACGGTAATAAGGGACTGATCTACCTAACTAATAACGACGGCCTTTATATTCTCCGCTACACTCACCCGTCGCGACTCGAGCCCGCCAAGAAAAAACCGCCCTGCACATCCGAGTCGGAGATTCAGGCGATGCCACCGGATTGCGAGTAAGCGCATCGAACCCAAGCAAGGCAAACTACTGCTCTGGTTATTGTGGAACGTCTGGGCCTGAACAGACATTGTCGAGAGTCTTGATTGAAGCTACTGTTATGGTCTCCGGCGCCGCATCTCCCATCTTCGCCGTCGCGTCAGAACTTGTGGCCAACGTCGGTGGGAGCTACTCTTGAGCTTTTCCGAACGCTTGCAGGAGATTCGCACCGGATTCGAACGCCCCTTCTGGGTCGCCAATATCAGCGAGCTTTTTGAGCGCCTCTCCTATTACGCTGCCTTCGCTTCCCTCGCACGCTACCTGCACGAAACGCTGAATTTTGGCGTCGAGCGGGCCAGCAGCCTTACCGGACTGTTCGGCGGCTTGGTGTGGTTCATGGCGGTATTCGGCGGAGCGCTCGCCGACCGGCTAGGTTTTCGTCGTGCGCTTTCCCTGGCCTATCTGATACTCAGCGTCTCGTATTTCCTCCTCGGTTCGATTGGTTCGCCTTGGCTCGCTCCGGTGCGCAATGCCATGCCGCTGGTGGTGCTGGTCTCGATTGTGCTGGCTTTGCCGGCGCTCGGCATTGCGCTGGTGAAGCCTTCTGTCGTGGGAACGACTGCGCGCGCTTCAAAAGAAAACGTACGCTCCATCGGTTATTCCATCTACTACACGCTGGTCAATGTGGGCAGCGCGGCCGGACCCTATCTCGCATCCTGGGTCCACCAGCACGTGAGCGTGGAAAATGTATTCCGCATGGCGGCGTTGAGCGTTTTCGTCATGTTCTTTTTCGTAATTCTCTTTTTCAAAGAGCCGCGCCAAGCCGGAGAAACACAGACCGTGAGTCTTCGTGCGGTCACGAAAAATTTTCTCACCGTGCTTTCGAACCCGCGCTTCATGCTGTTTCTGCTGATCTTCACCGGCTACTGGATTGTCTTTTGGCAGGAGTTCATCGCGCTTCCACTCTACATCTCCGCATACATCGATCCGAAGGCGGATACGGAACTCATTCTGGTCACAGATCCTCTGACCGTGATTGCCTTCACCATGGTGATCGGTTTTCTCACGAAGCGCCTGCATGCGTTTCACGCCATCACGCTGGGAACATTGATCACGAGTGTGGCGTGGATCATCCTGATCGTGCATCCCACGGTTTTCATGGCCGTGGTTACGCTGTTTGTCGTGGCAATCGGGGAAATCGTGCAGCAACCGCGCTATTACGAATACATCTCGCGTCTCGCGCCCTCGGGCCAGCAAGGCACGTATATGGGATTTGCCTTTCTTCCGCTTGGCATCGGATCTCTCATCGGTGGCAAATTTAGCGGCTGGCTCATGCATCACTTCGGCGAAGAAATGCACCAGCCGAAATTGGTCTGGTGGTCGGTAGTTGGAGTAGGCGTGGTGACAACTTTGCTTCTCTGGATTTACGACCGATACGTCAGAATCGAAACACCCGAATCGAAATAGAAGAGCCAAATAATGGCAGCCTCGGAACTCTTAACCGGATCAGCCGCGCAAGTCGCAGGCCAAATTCGCCGAGCGCTCCAAGATGGCGGGTCCGCCAAGCATGCCGCTGGCGTGCAGTGGTTCTTCAAAGATGAAATCCAATCCCACGGCTGGTATACGGCGGACTTACGTCGCGCCGCCGTCCGTTTTCGCAGGGAGTTGCGAAAAGAACGCGGGCTCGACTTTCTGCTGGAGATCGCGGATCAGCTTTTTTCCGGCTCAAACCTGGAAGAAAAAGTTGCCGCCGTTTTCCTCCTGGAAAAACTCGATGGCGAATTTGGCAACCGTGAATTCAGGTTGTTTGAATCCTGGCTGGGCCGCGTCAGCAGTTGGGCCGATCACGATGCGCTGGTTCATTCTTTGATTGCTCCGATGGTCGCATCCCAGCCTGCACGCGCAAAAACAGTCTTTCGCTGGGCGAAGTCTCCAAATCGCTGGCGACGGAGAGCGGCCTGCGTGGCGCTCATTCGCGGAGCGCGCGCGCAGATGTTCTTGCCGGAAATTATCCGGCTGTCTGACTCGCTTCTCGCTGATCAGGATGACATGGTGCAGAAGGGATTAGGCTGGCTGTTGCGCGAAACCGCCAAGTTCGATGCCAGGCGAACCGTTCCCTACCTGATGAAGATTCGCGGACGAGCGCCTCGCCTGGTGCTGCGCACAGCTTGCGAAACCTTGCCGCCCGCGATGAAGAAAAAAATCCTGGCGCCGGCGAAACCAGCCAGGCAGGGAGCGGCCAAGCTTCAGAAATAACTGAGCCACGCATCGCTGCGACGCTGCTTTAATCCCGCAAACCAGCGGCACATCGGATAAAGCGTAAGCACCACGACGAACCAGATAAGATAGACAATTGGCAAAGAGTATCCCCATCCCGGCGGCGGCGTGATCGGGAACTGAGCCAGTCCCGGCGACTCGAACATCCAATGCACTTGCCCGTACCGCACGTAACAAACAGTGACCGCGATGAGGTGTATCAGCGGTATATGCAACAGATAATAAAACATGGGTACTTTGCCGACAATGAGCGCCGGCCGCAGCCACTGCGGCGTCCGCCCATCGACTGCCCCCAGGAAGAGCAACGCTGGCCCCAGCGTCATCAAAAGATAAAGCAGTGACGGCGGATATTTAGTCGTATTTAAAAATGACAGCGCAGTGTAAATCGCGGATTTCTGCGTGCTCCAGGGCACGGGATTGCCATAGTAATTGATGCCACGCAGAACCAGGAATGCCGCCGTTAACCCGATGCCAAGCCGTAATAGAAACGGCTTGCGCCTTTCCGATGGCCAGCGATAAATCTGCCCCAGACCATATCCTGCCGCCGTGACTCCAATCCAGGGAACCAGCGCATAGGTCACAAAAACGATGCGTCCTGGCCGGTTCAGGATGAAATTCGGCGAATGCAGAATGGACCAGAGCGGGTTTGAAGAATCGACCGAGTCCAACAGATTATGGGTCGCGATCATGACGACGCCGAAAGCCGTTACCGCGAACGCGGGCAAGTAAACCAGCGCTGACAGCACGATCATCGACCATCCAAGCGCCCACAAAACAAGAAGCAGCGTCACGTGATAGTCGAAGTTAAACTGCCAGCCTAAACAGCGCGTCACCGTAAGTTCGAGAAAAATCAGCCAGAGGCCGCGAGTAAAAAGAAATCGTGATAACTCTCGCTTGCTTTTCTTCCGCAGCGAAAGATAAGCGCCGGTGCCGGTGAGCAGGAAAAACACGGGAGCGCAGAAGTGCGTGATCCAGCGCGTGAAGAAAAGTGGAACCGTTGTGGTGGCGGGATCGGTAGGATTCAATCCGGAGTTGCCGAAGAAATCCCGTACATGATCGAGCGCCATGAGAATCATGATGACGCCACGAACCACGTCGATCGCTTCGATACGGACGCGTTTCGTAGCTACGCCCCCAACCGCGGTCTCAGCCAGCGCGATCTCCGTAAGCGAAGACATCTCGCGTCACAGTGTAGCAAGGATAAGCCGAACCGGATTAGCATTCTGGAAAGCGACTTCCCGCCGCCCGATTCGCTCAAATCCTTCTCATTGTTTACAATAAAAGTTTGCCCATGGAGCTGGCTGCCATCCAATCTGCGCTGCGCGAACGCAATATTGACGCGTGGTTGTTCTATGACCACCACCATCGCGATCCCATCGCCTACCGCGTGCTTGGCATACCAGCGAATCTTATGGTCACACGGCGTTGGTTCTACCTGATCCCGGCGCACGGCGATCCTGTGAAGCTGGTTCACAAAATTGAAGCCGGGCACCTGGATTCTCTGCCCGGCAGCAAACGCCAGTATTCCGGATGGCAGGAATTGTTCGACAGTTTGAAATCAGTATTGGCTCCATATCGTGATATTGCCATGCAGTATTCTCCCAACAACATCGTATTTACGATTTCTCTCGTCGATGGCGGCACAATCGAGTTGTTGCGCGGCCTGGGGAAAAATGTAGTCAGCTCGGCCGACCTGGTCGCTCAGTTCGAAGCCACATGGAGCGAAGAGCAGATCAAAACCCACTTCGCCGCGCGCGACAGTGTGGATTCGATCGTCGCTGCGGCCTTCAAGGAAATCGGCAAGCGCGTTCGCAATGGCGGGACGACGGAACATGAAATCCAGACCTGGTTCATGGAGGCCTTTCGACGCGAGAATCTTCTCACCGAGGATCCTCCAATCGTGGCCGTGAACGCCAACGCCGGCAACCCTCACTATGAACCCCGCGCCGATCGTCCTGTTCCGATTCGCAGAGGCGATCTTGTATTGCTCGACGTTTGGGGCAAGAAGGACATTCCAAATGCGGTCTACTATGACGTTACGTGGATGGGCTTTGTAGGGACGCCCGCATCCGGTCGCATGCTGGAAGTATTCGAGATTGTGCGCGATGCCCGCGACGCCGGCGTCAAGGCTGTGATCGACGCCATCAGCGCGGGGCGCCGCATCGCCGGATGGGAAGTGGATCGCGCGACCCGTAACCACATCAAGCAAAAAGGCTACGGAGATTATTTCATTCACCGCACCGGACATTCCATCGGCACCGACGTGCATTCCAATGGAGCCAACATGGACGATCTGGAGATCCACGACGAACGACAACTTCTCCCGAACTCCTGTTTTTCCATCGAGCCCGGCATTTATCTGCCCGAGTTCGGAGTGCGCAGCGAAGTCAATATGCTGGTCCGTCCGAAGTCGGCGGAAGTTACCGGCAACATCCAACGCGAGATCGTAACTATCTGATGGCAAATTCAACGACAGCAGCAGCTAAACCCAGAGCAGTCGAGCCGCCCCAACCCGCTAGCATGATGGCTGTAATCGCCCCAGCAATCGGCTGGCTCATCCCCGGCGCGGGCCATCTTATCCAGCGACGCTGGATTCGCGGCCTACTGCTTTTCATTTCAATCACGAGTTTGTTTGTGCTCGGCTTGCTGATGCAGGGTCACATTTACAAGGCCAACGGCGGTGATATTCTCGACATCCTGGGTTTCATCGGCGACCTTGGCGCAGGCGGACTTTATATTACGACCCTAGCCATGAACGCAGGCCGAGGGGCAATCGCATTCGCGATTGCGGATTACGGAACCAAGTTTATGATCGTCGCCGGATTGCTGAATTTCATCGCCGTCGCCGACGCCTATCACATCGCCATCGGAAAAAAACAATGACCGTCCAGCTCACCCATTTCAGCGCGGCGTTTGTATTCGCGCTCTTTGCCTCCATCGTCTTCGGCATCACCCACCGCGAGACCACTCGCGACATGGTCCGCTATGGCTTGTATTGTTTCGTAATGTTTCTCGGCGGCGTGATCGTTGCAGGCTGGGCCATGTGGCTCGTCCGGCGCTGAGCGCCGAAAATTTAGAGCGTCTCGTCTATTCCACCGATTTCCATCCTGATCTGAAACAGGGTGATACAGGCCTTTGATCGTCACTGATCAATCTTAGCCAGTTTTTTCTGCAGTCCGTCCACCGCCCCGATCTGAAAACCTGGTTCGATGGTCTGCGCGAGCACGATCGCCTTCTGATAGGACATACGCGCTTCATCCGTGCGTCCCATAGCGGCGAAGATGTCACCCAGCAGCTCGTTGGGCCTCACCGAGTCCGGAGCAAGAGCTACAGCCTGCTGTGCCTCTATGAAGGCTTCAGACAATTGGTGCGCATCGAGCAGCCAACGCCCTTTCTGTGAATGGCTGATTGACGCGGCGAGCGGGATATCGAAGTGTCCCTGGTATACAAATACGCCATAGTCAATGACGGCAACCGGATGAAGGTATTTGAACTGTTCGTAGGGATTTAAAGCGCCGGCCCCAAATTCGAAACCTGACCAATCCCCCGCGCTGACAAGTACCGTTCCATCGATCGCAGGTGGCGCATCCACAGGCTCGTTCACCCAGAGTGAGTCCATGGTGGGAAGCGGCTTGCAAGGAATCCCATAATAGCTGGCATCAACCACTCCTTCCCCGAAGTAGACGAACCAGCAATCTTTGATACCGTGCTGATCGAGATAGCGTTTAACGTCTTTCAGTTGTTGTCCCCAGTCAGAATTCGAATCGCTTAACAGCCGATACGTCTGCGATGGCCCTCCCCAAAGCTCGTTCGCATATGCCAGATAAGCGGGATAAGCGCGCGAGGTCGATACGATCTGAAAGATCAGCAAAGCAGCGACCAGATAAGCCCAGCGCCGATTCCGTTCGATCAACTTCCAGGCTGCTCCACCGATCAGGACAGAAAAAAAGATATACATCGGCAGGATGTGGCGCACGCCGATGTTCATACCAGACATCATGGCGATAATGAGATAAAAGATTGGTGGGATCGTGAGATAAACGATTTCCCGCGTCCCGGTGAGGCGGCGTGCCATGACGGCCCCGATCGCGAGCGTCAGCAGGATGAGGAATGGCAGGCTCGACTTGATCAAAAATGCGACGGGAAAGTAAAACCAGACTCCGTGAGGGTAGTCCTTTCCCAGCAGGAAGCTGGCGTAGAAGTCTGACATGATTCGCACATCGGCCAGTCCATAGATATAAGACTCGGGCAGAAGGTGAAAGCGGGCCACCGTCTTCAACAGGCGGACGTCTCGCGGACGCGAAAGGTTTTGCAGAAAGTCAGCCAGCGGAGGATTCAACTGACGGCCTTCGGCGCGAGCCTGGTA
>DASRWO010000212.1:0-6248 GCA_035654555.1 Candidatus Deferrimicrobiaceae bacterium
TGGTTCGGATTGGTTTTTACGGCATCCCTCTTCTGGACGTTCAAAGAGTGGTACGGCGATATGAAGATTGACGACGCCGACCGCGCCTGGGGGAAAGCGATCCCGTATTATATAGAGAACGACGACGACAAACTGCCTCCCGTCGGCCGCTTCAACTTCGGACAAAAGCTTTTCTTCTGGGGAATTTTCTACAGTGACATTCTCTTGCTGCTCTCCGGCGTAGTCTTGTGGTACACAGAAGCGCTGCCATGGAGTCTGCGGTTCGTGCGCTATGCGGCAATTCTGATTCACGCGAGCGTGGCGCTCGTAACGATTGGACTTTTCCTGATTCACGTGTACATGAGCGCAATCCTCGAAGAGGGCAGCTTCGGATCCATGATTCACGGTTACGTGACGCGCGCATGGGCGTGGACTTTCCATCGCACTTGGTATTACCAAGTCATTGGCAGGCCGCGACCCCAGCGATGAAGGAAGCAAAGTGGGATCGCCGCATTCGCCGCGCCAACGAACTCGCCTCGTCCTATTCGTTCTCCGCGGAAGGGCTCCGTTACTATGCGCGTGTGGCAACGTTCCAGAAAAATCTCTACGGGGAGATTGAAAAGGCTCTCGCAGATTCCCCAAAGATTTCCTCCGATCGGCCTCTGCGAGACGAATTAGATCTTTTTCTTCTCCTCCCGAAGTTCCCGGGATTTCTGTCAGTGATCCAGCAGATTGCGCCCGCGCCGCTGGCACACGCCGCAGCCATTTTGGCGCAGAAGGGGCCAGCAGGATGGCAAGGTGCGATTGAAGACTTCTGGTGCAGAGATCCAGAATTGGCCGCCGGCGTAGACGATGACGATCAAGTCCAGTCTGAAGATGCGAGCGCTGTAACTTATCCCGACCGAGTTCTCGCGTGGATTTTTCTGCAGCCGTACGCGGAATGTCTTGCGGATCACCGCGAAGATGCGCAACTGGATGGAACTCCGCTGACATGCCCGCTTTGCGGCGGTAAGCCTGCTGTCGGCGTGTTGCGGAGCGAAGGCGACGGTGCGAAAAAGTCGCTGATTTGCATGCTGTGCGCGCACGAATGGTTGTTTCGACGAATCTATTGCCCTGCATGTGCAGAAGAAAGAGAACCGCAGATGGGTTTCTATTCGGCGCCGGAAATCGCGCATGTCCGCGTGGACGTCTGCGACACGTGCCACACCTATTTGAAGAGTATCGACTTGACGAAGACAGGCCTGGCCGTTCCTATCGTGGATGAACTGGCGACAATGCCCTTGGACTTATGGGCCCTTGAGCGCGGTTACGAGAAACTGCAAATCAACCTGCTGGGCACGTGATCCGACAAAACTGCCCGTTACCCAGAACTTTATGCCGCGGTTGTTAGGACCGCCGCAATGTGCGCACTGTACGCTCTTCGTGGCACGTTGAAGTCCAAGCCGGCTGCGATAACAGACAACTTTCCACTATTGCTATCCAAGGCGGGCGTGAACTAGGGAGTTTATCCTCCTAATTCGGAGACCCTCTTGAAGTAAAATGAAGGGTAGATGCTGGCGTAAGCGAATGCCAAGCCACTCGCCGCCGCAATTGCATTTCTTAGATCAGCTTTTTTTTGTGATCTTAACTCTTGTTGGATTTCCGGATTGAGGGTGGGGCCATGTGGACTGACACTTCGCTTTCGTCGCGAATCTCGGGAAGTGTGTTGGCGTGTTACGCTCTCGCAGTCGGTGCGGTTTTGACTGCCTTGTTGCTCTGTCGCGTTCTGAGTCCTTTCATTCCGAACGTTCCGTATGTCATCCTCTTCCCAGCGGTAGCCTTTGCCGCGTGGTACTGCGGCGTCGGACCATCAATCGTTACGATTATTGTTGGCCTCGTTGGAGCTGGATATTGGTTTATTCCTCCCATACACTCGTTTCGCATCCCCAACACGGCCCAATCGATAGACCTCCTCGCGTTTCTGTTCGCTTCTGCCGTTATTGTTGCGATGGGAGAAGGGCGTCGCCGCCACAATGAGAAACTGCGTAGGGCACAGGAAGCACTAGAAGATCGAGTCCAAGAGCGCACAGCAGAACTCGATACGGCCAATTGGAGTCTCCGGGAGCTCACGGCGCGTCTGCTCCAATTACAGGATGATGAGAGACGGCGTATCGCTCGTGAACTGCATGACAGTGTTGGGCAGATGTTGGCGGCTCTGACCATGAACCTATCTGCGGTGCGGGCCGACGTTGAACGACTTACCGCAACCGCCGCTAACCTGACCGACAGTGAAGGTCTAGTGCAGGAAATGAGCAAAGAAGTCCGCACAATTTCTCACCTGCTTCATCCGCCTTTGCTCGATGAAGCAGGCTTGGCCTCAGCCGTTCGTTGGTATGTGGAAGGATTTTCGCAACGCAGTAAAATCAAGGTCGATCTGGATATTCCTGATGATTTCGGGCGGCTGGCCCGTGAGTCGGAGACAGCCATTTTTAGGATGGTGCAGGAATGTCTTACGAATATTCACCGGCATTCGGGAAGTTCGACAGCCAAGATTCACCTTCGTCACCTGGATGGTCACGTTCTTGTCGAGATCGAGGACAAGGGTAAAGGCATACCGCCTGAGAAGCGGCATGAAATGGCCTCGGCTGGCACGCCCGGAGTTGGAATTAGGGGAATGAGAGAAAGGCTCAGACAGCTTGGTGGGTCCTTGGAAATTGATTCTAATGGAACGGGTACGGTCGTAATAGCGCGGCTGCCCCTCACCGAGACCTCCTCGATGGCAGACACGTTCCTGATTACAGGCACGTCCTCGACCGCTGCGGCGTGAGAAGTTCGTTGGAAAAACACCATTTTTCGTGACGGTGTTGAGGCGGTTATGGGCATTCGGTTCGACACGGTCACCAGGCGCTGCTCATTCATGCGTTCAGTTTATCGCACCGAAGCGCGCACCGGAATCAATCATCGTCATTCGACCTCCGCCGAGGGCGAGCCTGTTTTGCCTTGGGCAACAAAAAAACTAGGTGCAGCCTGTTAGATGCCCCGAGCATCTTAGGATTCGAGGGTCCCGCTGTGCCGAATCCAAGTCTTACGCCTCGCGAGTTGCTCGCTGCCTGTGGAAAAATAATCACCGGTCATGTGCCTTTGCTTTCGATTGAGATCACCCGGGAGTGCCCACTGAGCTGCCCCGGATGTTACGCCTATGGAGACTCGCACCTCCGCGGTGGAATCAAGCTGAGCGAACTCAATGACCTGCGCGGGGATGAACTAGTGGAAGGAGTTTTGGAGCTTGTGCGCGAGCACAAGCCTCTTCACGTTTCTCTAGTTGGCGGGGAACCGATGGTGCGCCATCGCGAACTTAGCCGAATTCTTCCAGTGCTAAGTCAGATGGGCGTGTTCACGCTTGTGGTGACAAGCGGAATCATTCCAATTCCGATGGAGTGGATGAAACTCACCAGGGTCCGCGTAGCGATTTCGGTGGACGGACTGCCAGAGCACCACGACATCCGGCGCAAGCCGGCTACCTATGAGCGCATCCTTACAAATATCGAAAATCGTGAGATCAACGTCCACTGGGTGATCACGCGTCCGATGCTCGCGCGCGTGGGCTACCTCGAGGAATATGTGGAATTCTGGAGCGCGCGTCCCGAAGTGAATCGCATTTGGACAAGTGTCTACACTCCTCAGGTCGGTGAGCAGAGCCCGGAAATTCTGACGCCCGAGGAGCGCGTGACCCTGGCCTGGCAGTTGCCGTCTCTGGCTCGGGGGCATAAGAAGTTACTGTTCAATGAGGGCCTTGCCCAGGCTTTTCTTCGTCCACCAAAGAATCCAGACGATTGCGTGTTCGCAAAACTGTCAGCGAATTATTCCGCAGATTTTGAAACCCGTGTCGAACCTTGCGTTTTCGGCGGAACGCCCGACTGTTCCCAGTGTGGATGCGCCATAAGCAGCGGCCTGCACTGGATCAGGGGGATTAGACTGGCGGGTCCGGTGAAGATAAATCATTTCATTTCAGGCTCGGTGAGGGTCGGCCGCTTGATGAACGGCCTTCGATCACGCCCGGCTCGACCTTCCCGATGGAATTCCACAACTGCTCTGGCGGAAAGCAAGAGCAAGTTGATTCAAATTCGATCGTAAAGATTGATTAGTGCTTGTATTGCCACAAATATCGCAACTAGAAGCAATTCATCGAGGAGATTTCCGCATTTCTCTCTCAGTGGGCGCTAGTTGCGGTCCAGTTGTCCAAAGACGCTTTCAAGTCATCATTTCAGCGAGACCGGTGTTGCTACCGCAGATAGCGGCCGCGGGAAAAGTGACAGTTTGAGGTATGAGGATGAACTTTGTGAGGACACTTGACGGCAGCGACGACTCCATACGCTTTCAACCAATGGAGCGTCTGAAGGTATATTTGTTCGGAGCAACTGTGTTGTTTGCATCGTTTGGGATGGGTGAAGCGGTCTATCGACTTTTGTTTTCGCAATTTGACGGCATAACCGATCGCATTCCGGTTGAGGTGCTGTTTGGTCTGGTGTTTGCTTGGCTCGCCACCAGGTTCGTCGGTGGTATTTACAGAAATCGCAAAGAGAGAAGCGAAAGGCTCAAATTTATTTGGGCTCGAAATCATCAAATACGAGGCGCTCTGGAAGGAATCACTCCGTTGGCCCATCCCTCGAAGAACCAACAATCGATCAGGGTAATCCGCGAAGAAGTCGATAGGATTGAGTGGGCGCTTAAGGAGATCTCGACGGGCTAAGCTAAGGTCTACAGTCCGTACCAGGAAAGAGGTCACGGCTGCGATGCTGAAGATACTAACCTTAGAATCAGTTTGCGGATCACCTCAGGCTCATGCTCACCTGCAGCACGTGAGAGACTATACGACCGTTCAAATCCACTTGGTCCCTCAATTCGCATATCCCAGTTTTCAGCGGCTCGCGATCCAGTGATGGACACGCGCCACTTGCCCGGTCGATCACTCAAGGCGTGCTCGATAAGCGCGGTGACCTCCCGGCAGAGCCTGGCATCCCCGAGATTCTGCAGCTCGATTGTTACTCCCATTACAGTACAATTCTATCGGAGAGAAGCTGCCCACCTCCGGGTGCAAAGCGGTCAAAGCCAAGCCGGACGGCTCTAGGAACCGAACTACAACAACCTTGTTCACAATTCGTGTTTGAAAACTGGGAAGGGTGAAAACGGCGAAAGTAGAGTGGCTCGGGAGATTGTATCCTGGCCGACCGAAGGTCAGTCTGACGGTGACGAGGCACGCCGGGAAAATGCAAAAGGCTGCGACATTGGTTATGCCCCAGCCATCGGCTCCTGCGAGAGTGCCCATAGCGTGGATGATGCAAGATCGATGCCGACGCGTAATGCACGCCCAGATTCTGGAGATTCGTCATACGCAACCAGAATTCTTTTGAACACAGGTTATCTGCTCACCTTCGTGATCAACGACACACTCTTAGCATCACCCGGCGCCATGGTTATTCGGATCAGGTTGAGCAGCGGTGTGGGATAGACTCCAAACCAGATCAGAAGAATCGAAAGTACGACCGGGACAAAAGCGCCGCTCCGAGATACCGTCTGAACGAGAGCATGTTCTCGTGGAATTGAGAATAGTGCGACGACAATCCGCAGGTAATAGAAGAGGCCGGCTACGCTGGTGACTACCAAAATAATGATCAATGGCCAAGCAGCGGCAGCGGCTCCGGCGGCGAGCACATAGAACTTGCCTACAAAACCCATGGTCGCGGGAATGCCGGCGAGAGAGAGCAGAGCGGCTGTGAAGACGGTGGCCATCACCGGCCGCCGCCAAAACAGGCCGTGATAATCCTCGATATTGTCGGCATCGCGCTCGGAACCTGAGAGAACAGTCACAATTCCGAAAGCCGCGAGTATGGTCACGGTGTATGCCACCAGATAAAAGCTGACCGCCTCGATCGCCATAGTTTCGACCAACGCTCCGCCGGCCAGAAACGCCACCAATATGTATCCGAAGTGGGCAATGGAAGAGTAGGCCAGAATGCGTTTTACATTTGTCTGAGCTAGCGCGAGGAGATTGCCGGCGCACATGGACGCAATCGCGATGATGGACAATACCAAGAAGATAGTCCGGTAGCCGAGTGCGCCCGAGAAATAAAAATAGCGCAACAGCAGCGCAACCACCGCAGTCTTTGAGGTTGTAGCGACGAAGGCCGCTACGGGCGCGGGCGCGCCCTCGTAAACGTCCGGCGTCCAGAGATGAAAGGGCACCACACCGAGTTTGAAGCCGATGCCTGTGACAGTGAGCACAATTCCGG
>DASRWO010000213.1:0-2672 GCA_035654555.1 Candidatus Deferrimicrobiaceae bacterium
GTGGAAGAACACACTTTGCCCCGCCGCCAAAGTCAGAATCCTCTGCTTCAAAAATCTTCCGCCATTCCGGCACGACCCTGGTCTTCAAATACCACGTTTGAGGTATTCACCAGGGTTAGCCCCGACAACTCGCTTGAACGCCTTACTGAACGCAGCGTCGGACTCGTAACCGACCAACCGAGCGACGTCCGTGAGCTTTTTGTCGCGCTGTTGGAGTAACTGCATCGCCTTCTGCATCCGCCACTCGGTTACATATTCCAGTGGTGTTTGTCCGAGTAGTTCTTTAAAACGGACTGCGAATGCGGAGCGAGACATGGTCGCCGCTGCGGCCAGGGATTCGACTGTCCAGGGTGTACTCACACTGTCGTGAACGGCACTCAGGGCAGCGCCTACTTGAGAATCGAAGATTGCACGAAGCCATCCTTTGTTGCGCCAACCCTCTACCGACGCGATGTGCGCGCGGAGTGCCTGGATGAAAAGAACCTCGGCGAGCCGAGTCGCGACTACGTCAGATCCAGGCGCCTGTTCTGCCATTTCTGACGTCAGCGCCTGCATTGTGTTGTGAAGAGCAAGCGTGTGTGCCTGATCGGCCTTAACCAGAATGAAGCTCGGCAATAACTGAGTGATCGGCTTCAGACTGGCGCGATCGAAACTCAAGGACCCACAGACGATTGTCGTCGGCGCGCCACCCCCTCCATAATGAGCGACATTGCTGTTGGCCATTGCCCCGATCTCGCGGAAGCTCCACCTCGGACGGGTTCGTGGGCTGTCGCGCAAAACAATCGACGTCCCCCGGGCCAGCAGAAAGCAATCACCACCGGTGAGAGGAATCGGCTCCGGAATCCCTTCCACACTCAGCCAGCAGTTGCCGCGCGAGAGCATGGCGAAATGCGCCAAATCAGTGGGTGAAGTCTTTTTGCCGGAAGACGTGACTTTTTCTTCGGTCTGTTTCCCCTGTATCAAGCCCCACGGGGCTGTAGCTTCGAGCCTGTGCTGACCGAAAGCGGTTATGTGCATCGTTCTGAAGATGTCGGTTATCGGATCCAATGTAGCCTCCCAATTTGGACGAATAGACAAAACATTTGGACGCGCGAGCAGTTCTCGTCCACCGCCAAAGAAATCTACTCTTCTGTACTGGATGCTACACATCTACCGAAGGGAGTAATTATGGGAAAGCTAGAGGGTAAGGTCGCAGTCGTCACGGGTGGATCGAGCGGCATGGCGCTGGCGAGCGCCAAGCGCTTCGTTGAAGAAGGTGCTTACGTTTTCATCACGGGCCGGAGGCAGGAGGCGCTCGATGAGGCCGTCAAGCTGATTGGCCGGAACGTGACCGGCGTGCGCGGTGACGCGGCCAATCTCGACGACCTCGACCGCCTGTTCGATACGGTCAAGCGAGAAAAGGGCAAGATCGACGTTCTGTACGCGAGCGCCGGCACGGGCGAAGCCGTCCCACTGGGCGAGATTACCGAGCAGCACTTCGATGCGGCCTTCGGCCTGAATGCGCGCGGAACGCTGTTTGCGGTTCAGAAGGCGTTGCCGCTGTTCAACGATGGCGGATCGATCTTCATGACCGGGTCAGTTGCTTCGGTGAAAGGTTTTGCTGGTTACGGCGTGTATTCGGCGAGCAAGGCGGCGTTGCGCTCATTCGCACGCACTTGGCTCAACGAACTGAAGGGCAGGAATATCCGGGTGAAAGTGCTGAGCCCGGGACCGATCGCCACACCGATGCAGGACCAAGTTCTCGACGAGGAGGCGAAGCGGCAGCTTGAATCCCTGATCCCGCGGGGAAAGATGGGTCGTCTTGAGGAAATTGCGACGGTTGCGCTGTTTCTTGCTTCAGACGATTCGAGCTTCGTGAATGGGGTGGAGTTGTCTGTCGACGGCGGCTTCTCGGCCATCTGAAAGGCCGGGGAATCAATATCAACACGGATCGGAGAAGCATTATGAGCTATGCGATTGTAGGATTCGGTTCGGTAGGCCAGGCCCTCGCCCACGCCTTCGCCCGTAAAAACATCGACGTGACCGTCGCGAGCCGCCGGCCGCCCGACGCGTTGGCGCCGGAGACTCGGGCGATTGGACCCACGGTTGTCGCCAAGTCGCTGCGGGATGCACTCGAAGCCGACACAATCATCTTGGCGGTCCCGTTCGGGGAGCATCGCGAGGTTGCGAAGGCCCTGCCGAGCTGGAAAGGCAAGACCGTCATCGACGCGATGAACGCGTTAGTTCCCCTTGAGGAGTTGGACGGTCTCCCGTCCTCCGCCTTCGCCGCGAAGGCGTTCACCGGCGCCAAGTTCGTGAAAGGTTTCAATCACCTGATTGCGGCCACCCTGGCTGCCGATCCGATCGTCGAGGGCGGCCACCGGGTCGTCTTTCTGTCGAGCGACGACGAGGACGCGACCGCTCCCGTGGCGGCCTTGGCCAAACAACTCGGGTTCGCACCCGTCAAGCTGGGAAAGCTCAACGAGGGTGGCGCGCTGGTGCACGCACGCGGCCGCACTTGGGGCCAGCTCATCTTCCAGGATTTGTTCAAGAAGGAGCAGTAATCGATCTACGACCGTGTGATTTAGCCCAGGAATTGCGATGCCAAAACGTTCGATTTGATCGGACTCGATCCGATGTAAGAAAAGTGGAGAGATTTAGATGAGCATAAAAGAGAATGTCCAGATTGTGAC
>DASRWO010000214.1:0-9848 GCA_035654555.1 Candidatus Deferrimicrobiaceae bacterium
GTTAGCCATTCTTTGTTTCGATGTGAATTTGCGAAAATCCGTGGCTTATTTCGCCTTGCCTAATGCTCGCGCCAAAATCGCCATGCGCGTCGGAACGCCGTTGTGAACCTCGTCAATGATTCTCGACTGCGGACCATCCGCCACTTCCGCTGTCAACTCAAGGCCTCGGATAATCGGGCCGGGATGCATGACGATCGCATCGCGTTTCGCCAGCTTCACCCGCGCCGCCGTCATCTGGTAGCGCGCAATGTAATCTTGCAGACTAATTTTCTGGCCGGCAAGACGCTCTTTCTGCAGCCGCAGCAGCATGATCACATCTGCCCCGCGCAATGCCTCTTCAATATGCCGGGTCACACGCATCCCCGGAGCGAGCGTGGCGGCAACTTCAGGGGCAAACTCGGCCGGCCCGCAGAGCGTGATCTTCGCGCCGAATCGAGTCAACAGGTGGCAGTTCGAACGGGTCACGCGGCTGTGGTAGATGTCGCCGATAATCGCAACCTGCAAACCTTTGAACGATTTCTTATGTTTCAAAATTGTGAAGGCATCGAGCATCGCTTGAGACGGATGCTCGTGCATGCCGTCGCCCGCATTGATCACAGGAATGTCGAGGTGCTTCGCCATCAGGTGAGGCGCGCCCGCCGCCGGATGTCGAATGACGATGGCGTCCGCTCCAACTGCTCGCAGGGTATAGCCAGTGTCGATGAGAGACTCGCCCTTCTCGATGCTCGAACCCGACGATTGCACCAGAGTGGTGATCGCCCCCAGCGACTTGGCGGCGATTTCAAACGAAGATCGCGTGCGCGTGGAAGCTTCGTAAAACAGCAGCACGATGCGTTTGTTGCGCAACAGCGGGCGTGCCTTGAGCGGATTCATCCTGCGAGCCAGCTTGAGCAGGCTCAGGATTTCTTTGTCCTCGAGATGCTCGATACTGAGGAGTGATCCGCGTGCCGGTCGGTTCATGGCGTAAGAAGGCAAACGGTGCATCATACGCGGCCAACGCGGCCTGCGGCAAGCGCTGCTGATGTCGCGTTCACGGCCGGTTTCGGCGACTGAAGAAGGCGCCCGTCAGTGCACCGGCAATGCTCCCTGCGGCAATCGAAACCAGGAATAAGACAATCAGCCCAAAGACCAACATCAGGGCAATGCCCTGCGGCGTTTTCAAACTTTCGAACGCGGTCTGTACCTGGGGGTCGCTGGTGCGGGAGGCCGCCTGCTGCAATGCTTCGAGCATCTTCTGGCGAAGTTGCCCTCCGCTATGAAACAACGCTGTCGCCAGTGCCTCGAAGACAGCTGAGATCCCGAAAAAGAGAATGCCGCACAGCGCTCCCAATTTCGCTCCAGAGCGCGCATTCACTTTCCATCCTGGATTCTGCCGGTGGTAAAGATTGACGGCGAGAACTCCAGCTCCCAACGCGGCCAGAAGAGGAACCATCAGCCCCAGCGCCATTACCAAAGCCGCAATCATTGCCGCGATCCCACATGCCCGAATGGCGGTTGGCCACACGAAGCCAGCCGAAAGCGCGGAGGCGCTGAAAGTACCTGGGACAATCGGCGCATCAGCGGACAAAATAGGAAGGTCGGGGGACGAGCCACTTTCCGCGGCTACAACTACCGCTTCCGACATGGGCACTCGAATCTGGGGTGCTCCACACTGCCCGCAGAACGCTTTGCCGTCTTCGACACTGTGCCCGCACTTGTAGCAGGAATGGTCCATCGTAGGTTGGAGCAGAACTAGTTTTGAAGGTATCGCACGACACTCAACGCGCGCAAGGAAGCAGTTCGCGATTGGCGCCGTCGAAGGATGATAACTAGTCAGATGAGATCTGTGTCAGATGT
The DNA here is from genome assembly GCA_035654555.1 of Candidatus Deferrimicrobiaceae bacterium. Lineage (GTDB taxonomy): Bacteria > Acidobacteriota > Terriglobia > Terriglobales > Acidobacteriaceae > Sulfotelmatobacter. Next base: position 1,837 of record DASRWO010000214.1, read on the forward strand.
CGCCTTGCTTGCCCCGCGTGTGCACATAAACCAGCGCGAAGGTCGATCCGCCGCCAGTCTTCGGTTCGATGGCGACAACATGCTGGTTACCTTCCGTCCCAACTTTCAGTTCAGTAACCGGACCGGTGTTATCGCCTTCACATTTGACCGGCTGAGAATGTTGGTCCTTGGAATCGTCGTCATCGTTGAAATCCGCATGGGCGCCCCCGTGTTCGCGAGTGTGGCACTCGATTACCTTGCCGTACGTCTTCAGTTTGCCACGATAAAAATCCGTGACCTTACCCGGCGCGTCGTCGGAATCGTATTTCGCGATTACCAGTTTGACGCCAAAAGCTTCAGTAAATAGGCTGAGATTAGCCGCGCTGCTGTTGTCTTGGTCGTGCCGCAGTCGCGCCCCAGGGTAGAGTGGCAGTCCGGCTTTTCGGGCATCCGCATCGTTGCCTACGTGCAGGTCACCGGCGGAGCTCTGTATATCAAGATGCTTATCCTTATCCTGGCCACCGTCCTGACTCTGCTGCGATGCGGCGAAATTCGAGCTTCCCGCCACCACACCGAACGCCACTGCAAGCACTCCGCGAAACACGATGCATCGGAGCATGGGTTCCTCCCTAAAATTATCTAACGCCAAACTTCGCCTGCACGAGTTCCTCGATCTAGATCTCGGCATCTTTGCCGTGCGTTCGCACGTAGACGAGTGAGAAGCTCGATCCCTTGCCTACGGGTTCGACGGCTACGATGTGCTGATCGTCTTGCTTACCCACCTTGAGTTCGGTCTCATTGCCGCTGCTGCCATCGCAGGTCAATTCGTTCGAACCATGCTTGGCCCCGTGCGATCCCATGTTGACGTTCCAGTTTCCTCGGGAGGTGTGGCACTCGAGAACGTCCCCATATTTTTTCAACTGGTTTCTATAGAAGGATAGAACTTTGCCGGGCGCGTCATCGGACTCATATTGGAGCGCCACTACTTTCAGCCCGTATCCAAAGCCCGAAATATTCACGTTTGCACTCTTGTCGCTGCCGTCAGAGTCTTCTTCCTTCAAGCGAGCGCCCGGATAGACGGCAAGACCGATGTCGGCGATGTCCGCCTGGCGGCTCACGTGAACGCCGCCCAGCAGCGTCTTGATGTCCACTTGCTTGTCCTGCCCATTGGCCTCTTTCTGAACATTTACGCTGCACCCGGACAACAGCAAGATCGTAACGGTCGCGGTTACAGAGCCGAACGCCTTTGACAATAATTTATTCTTGCCCATGTTGATTGCCTCCACTGCCAACTTGCACGTCCCGTTCAAGCCCGGCGCCTCTCGCGGCAACGTTGGGGATGCTGACGGGGAGATGCCCATGAATCATGATTTCACCGAACAGGGCCTTGACCGCGGCAATCTCGGACACGCTCGCATTGGAAAACGTGCACATGTAGTTTTCAATCTTCGGGAAGTCCGCGGCCAGATAGGGATTCCCCATCGCAACTACGGCGGTCTTTTCCGCCGCATGGTCCAATAATTGCTGCAGCAGCGCTCCGCTCGCGTCAGTCATGGCGACGCTGTTTCCGATTTTGCCGGCGGTCGGCACCACATAAACCGCAGCAACAACGGTCTGCGCCGCGTCCACTGCCTTGAGCACCTCGTCGCTCATCCCAGTCGCTATGCGCGGGTCGACATAGATCACACGCGCATCCGGAATTCGCACGCGAAACTCGCGCGCAAACGCGCGTCCTGAATCCGTGCGAACATCGTCAGAAAACAACACCGCTACCACCTGATTGTGTGTCTCCTCTTGTGTTGTATACGGAAGTGCGGTCTTCGCGGTTCCCTGGTTCTTGACCGAAGATTTAAGGGGTAGAACCTTACCATTGTCGCGAACCAGAGTGACGGCATCGTCGCCCACTTGCTGGCCAAAGGCCAGATTCTGCGGTTTGCCAACCACGTCCGCAAGGGCCTTTGTATCCACTACGCGGGCATTCTGCAACCCTAAAGAAGCCTTTGCCTTCAGGATTTTAAGCACGGAGCGATCGAGGCGTTCCTGGGATATTTCCCCAGACTGAACGGCTTGAATCATCGCGTTGTACGAGGCGGGAAAGTCAGCGGGGATAAGCAATAAATCATTGCCAGCTTTAAACGCCTCCACAGCGGCACGGCCTATGTTGTCGGCAAAGAGGTGCGTCAGGCCTGCCATGTCCAGCGCATCGGTGACGACAATTCCTTTGAAAGCAAGTTGCTTTTGAAGCAAGTCCGAAACAATTGTTGGGGAAATCGTCGCCACATGATTCGGATCGGGATCAAGCGCCGGAACCGTAACGTGCGCCACCATCACGGAGTCGACGCCGGCTGCGATGGCCTGGCGAAACGGCGGCAGTTCGATCGAGTCGAGATGAGCGCGATCAACGTTCACGCTGGCCACGCCGAGATGCGAATCGGTCGCCGTATCGCCGTGACCCGGAAAATGTTTAGCCGTGGTCAGCATTCCACCTTCATGCGCTCCCTTGATATAGGCCGCGACCAGATCGCCGACCTGCTTGGGATCTCCTCCGAACGAACGCGTGTTGATAATGGGATTTGCCGGATTCGAGTTCACGTCGGCATCAGGAAAGAAGTTCCAGTGAATCCCAATAGCGCGCGATTCTTCGGCAGTGATGCGTCCGAAGTTTTCCGCATCGTCTAACTTGCCATCTCCGCCGAAGGCCATGGCATGCGGAAAAACCGTAGCTCCCATCAGCCGCATAGGTACGCCGCGTTCGAAATCAGCAGCGAACAAAAGCGGAAGTTTCGAGTCCTTTTGCAGGCGATTGAGAAGTTCAGCGGCTTCATAGGGTTCACTACGCAGTAGAAACGGGCCGTCCACATGCACCGTCATTGCGAATGAGCCGACGTGATATTTCTGCATGGCTTCTTGCAGTTGCAGATATTCAGGGTTCTCCACATTGAGAAAGCTGGCGCGGCACCAGATCATGAACACTTGTCCGACTTTCTCTTCCAGAGTCAACTTGTGCAGCGTCTTCTCTGCCCACTTTTCGCCATCGTGAGTGAGATGAATCGGGCCAGGGCGCTGATATTTGTCTTTAGCAAGAGCGGCGGTGGTCATGAGAAGAGCGAAAAGCAGCAAGACCGGGATTCGATGCATGTCGAAAACCATAGCAGAGATGGAGGTTATCCGCGAAAGGCGCCAGAGAGTGATGTTTCTATACGGCCCACCGCTTCCGTCTGGATCCTGTTATCGTCGCCGAAGCCGCGCAGCCACTGAACTTCCGGCTCACGGCGAAACCAAGTCATCTGTCGTTTTGCATAGTTACGGTGAGCTTGTTGAGCGGCTTGTAGCGCCTGTTCTAGAGTTAATTCTCCGCGAATGAATTGCGCGGCTTGTTTGTAGCCGAGCGAAGCCAGTGGACTCGCGGCGTTGCCATATTTCTCAAGCAGGGTCTTCGTTTCTTCGATAAGTCCCTCCTCAAACATTTGTTGCGCCCGGCGGTTGATTCGCTCATAGAGCGCCTGGCGATCAGGGTCGAGACCGAGGCGCAGTATGCGGAAACCTTGCAAAGGATCACGCCCACGTTGCTGCCAGAGGTCCGTCATCCTTTGGCGTGATGCAAGACAAACCTCGATCGCCCGAATAAGCTTGGGGAAGTCGTTGGCATGGATCTTCTCCGCGGCGGCGCGATCGAGGCGAAACAGAATACGGTGCAAATATTTCGGACCGCGGCTGGTGGCTCGCTCGCGCAATCGCTGACGAAGTTCTTCAGAGCGCTGCGGGCCGGGAAAAAGTCCCTCGAGCAAGGCGCGAAGATAAAGTCCAGTCCCGCCGACCAGAATCGGCAAATGGCCGCGGGTCTTTACTTCCTCAAGCATTGACCGCGCCCGGCGCGCGTATTCACCAGCTGTGATGTGGTCCGCAGGTGAAACGCAATCGAACAGATGATGCGGGACCTGGTCGCGCTCGGCAGTGGTGGGCTTCGCAGTCCCGATATCAAACTCGCGGTACATGGCGCCGGAATCGCAATTTACGATCTCGCCAGCGAAGCGTTCGGCGAGCGCCAGAGAAAGCGCAGTCTTGCCACTAGCCGTCGGGCCCAGCACGACCGCGAGCAGCGGATCAAGCTGCGCCGCAGTCACCGTCAGCGCAGGCCCCAATGAATGGTATGCCAGTATCGAATTATGGTGATGAGCAGCAGCAGAAAAGCGATCAAGAGTAAGCCAGAAGTTTCCGAGGCATAGATCGCCTGGCGGCGCCGCTTGTGGCCGGAGTCGTTTTGCTGAGCCTTTACCACGTGAGTATTGTACGCCGCGCCGAAACCTGCATGTGGCTTGGTGCTACACTGCGCGTCGCCGGCGGTTGTCCGATGTCCATGCCTGCCGGGGAGCGACCCCTAGCCCTTTCGCAGCCGGATCGATCCATCCCCAGTATGAATGTGCCCGCAGCTGGCCGATGCAGCTTTGGTTCATCTTGCCGGACGGGAGGGGATCGATACCATCTTCACTTTGGATCGCCGCGATTTTTCAATTGCCGCAGACGATCCTTTCATATTCTCCCGGAAATGTAGTACTTTCTTGGGTCCCGGTGGTTTCGGTTTTTAGGAATAAGTAGCTCCCGTCGTGCTCGGGCCGGCGAAGCGAGAGGAATTTTTATGACATTATTACGTGCCACCCTGTTTGCGCTTGCATGCTTCGTTCTTATCCCCCTAGCCAGTGCGCAGCAGGCCGCGCCCGCCTCCTCCAAACACGAACCTGCGCTGGATGTCACGTCCATGGATCGCAGCGTGGACCCGTGCGTGGATTTTTTCCAGTATTCCTGCGGAGGCTGGATCAAGAGCAATCCGATTCCTCCCGACCAGTCTTCGTGGGATACGTATTCGAAAATGCAAGATGAGAACCGGGAGCGCTTGCGCGGAATTCTGGAGGCAGCCGCGAAGCCCAATTCCAGCCGCGATGCCTCCGAGCAAAAGATTGGTGATTACTACGCTTCCTGCATGGACGAGAAGACGATCGACGGGAAGGGAACGGAGCCGCTCCAGCCGCAGTTGGACCGTATTACGCAGCTCAGTTCCAAAGCAGAAATCGCCGGCGTAGCCGCTGCCATGATAGATGACAACGTGTTGTTTGGCTTCGATTCGACGCAAGACTACAGGGATGCCAGTCAAGTAATCGCCGAAGCGGATCAGGGAGGGCTGGGATTACCTGACCGAGATTACTACGTGAAAGAGGATGCGAAGTCGGTCGACCTGCGCAAGGCCTATGTGGCGCACGTGCAGAAGATGTTTGAGTTGCTGGGTGATAAGCCGGATGCGGCGGCGGCCGAGGCGCAGGCCGTGATGCGCATTGAAACCGCGCTGGCCAAGGGTTCGATGACACGTGTCGAACGCCGCGATCCCAAGAACCTTGACCATAAGATGACGAGCGTCGAGTTCGAGAAAATCAGTCCCGACTTTCAGTGGCACGTCTACTTCACCAAAGTTGGGCTGCCCGCACTCGGCTCGCTGAATGTGGCCTCGCCCGGATTCTTCAAGGCACTGAATGAGGAAATCGCAAAAGAAAGTCTGGCCGACTGGAAAGTCTATTTGCGATGGCACCTGGTCCACGCGAATGCTTCATTTCTTTCCTCAGCCTTGGTAAATGAGAATTTCGCCTTCTACGGGAAGACTTTACGCGGCCAGCAGGAGTTGCAACCACGCTGGAAGCGCTGCACGCAGAACGTCGATAACGACCTTGGAGAAGCTCTGGGACAGGTCTACGTGGAGAAATATTTCAGCCCTGAGGCCAAGCAGCAAGCGCTGAAGATGGTGAAGGAAATCGATGCGGCTATGGCTGCGGACATCAATGCATTGCCCTGGATGTCGGCAGCCACGAAACAGCAGGCGCTCGTGAAGTTGCACGGCATGGCGAACAAGATCGGCTATCCCGACAAGTGGCGCGACTATAGCAAGCTGGAAATCGTCCGCGAAGACGAACTCGGGAACGTCGAACGAGCGCGGCAATTTGAATTCAACCGCGAACTTGCGAAGATCGGCAAGCCCGTGGATCGCGGAGAGTGGGACATGACTCCGCCTACCGTAAACGCCTATTACAACCCGCAGATGAATGACATTAATTTTCCCGCGGGAGTGCTGCAGCCGCCCGCATTCGATCCCGACTCCGATGCTGCTCCGAACTACGGCGACACTGGCGGCACGATTGGCCACGAACTCACTCACGGCTTCGACGACGAGGGCCGCCAGTTCGATGCTCGGGGCAATCTGCGCGATTGGTGGACCGAGGAAGACGGCAAGGAATTTGTGAAGCGCGCCAGCTGCATTTCAGATCGGTACTCGACGTACACGATTATCGATGACATCAAGATCAACGGGAAGCTGACGTTGGGAGAAGACGTTGCCGATCTCGGTGGATTGATCCTGGCTTATATGGCGTGGAAAGACGATACGAAAGGACAGAATCTGCAACCGATCGATGGTCTCGCTCCCGACCAGAGATTCTTTGTGGGCTATGGCCAAAGCTGGTGCGGAGAAACCCGCGACGAGACCAAGCGCCTGCGCGCGACCGTGGATCCGCACTCGCCGGAAAAATACCGGACGAATGGCGTAGTCTCAAACATGCCGGAATTTCAAGAGGCATTTCACTGCAAGGCGGGTTCGCCAATGGTGAATCAGAACCGATGCCGCGTTTGGTAACGCAACGTGTCGCGCGTCGCTGATCGAGAGTTCCCGAAACCTATTGGAGTTCTTCTTTGGTGGGGTTGTAGTAGAAGCGGAAACGCAGCGCCAGGAACTGCCCGCCAAATTCGCTGGGCAGGGGAGGAAACGGATCAGACCCAACGATGCCGGCCCACGCCGCGCGATCCAGCGGAGAGTCTCCGGAAGGTGCTACCAGTTTCATGCCAGCGACTTTTCCATCCTTGGTAATCGCGAATTCGATGATCAAGTTCCCGTGTTTGAACTGCGCAGACTCCGGAATGGCGTTGTACCAGTTCTGACGGACGTCATGCAGAACGCGCTGGAGATAAGGTCCGAAGTCAACGCCCATGGTATCGCTCAGGATCTCGAACGGTCCCATTTGTGCGCCGTGGGCCCCAGTTCCCAGTCCAAAATCACCACCGCTACCCTGGCCTCCACTTCCCGGTCTGGCAGCGGCCCGCGCAGCCTCCTGAATTGCCGAACCCGCTGACATAGAACCCGCGTATTTCTTAAACTCATTTTCGACACTTGGCGTGGCTGGCGTCTGCAGTTGCGCAGTCTGTTGGTTCGCTGGAGGCGGCGGCTGAGGCGCGGGCTGGTTCTGTGAAAATCCCCCGGCCGACTTTGTTGTCGGCTGTTCCATTTGCGCCGCACGCGAACCTGGCGCTCCCGCTGGCGGTGCCGCCAGGCTCTTGCGAAGTTCCTTCAAGTCGAGTCGAGGATGCCGCGTCATCGCAACGCGGTCCTTATCGGAGGCTATATTAGTGTCGGGCCTATGCTGCAATTTCTGCAAGTCGGAAGGCAGTTCGAGGAATGTCAGATCCTTACCGGCGGTCAGGTTTTTCGTCGCCACGGCGGTATGCCACGGCATGTATTTTTCAAAGAAATCGATCTTTGCCAGAAAAACAATCAGCAGCAGGTGAACAATAATTGAAATCCACGCCGCTTCTCGCCGACGCGAACGCGTGAGATCGTCCTGCAATTGAATGAGCAGGTGCGGCACACGGGCATCTTCATCGAGATCGCGGTAGGCCGTTTCCCATCCCTGAGCATCGTAGAGTCCGAGTTGCTCCGGCTGCGGCTTCTCGGGAGGCGCCACTGGATCCTGGAATGGGATTTGCGTAATCGGCATGAACTAAGTTTGCCCCGCGCTGGCTGGTCCGTTAGACACACATTCCCGAAGCTGCGTTGCATCCGTTTTGGCTGGGACGACGCAATCGACGAGCATGCTCAAGCTAGTCTTATTTTCGCATCTTTCACGCGATTCTGCTCACTGACAAACGGCGCGGGACTTAGGTGTGTAAACATTTGTAAAACACAGCCGGAACCTTGGGCTGTGCAGCTCGGGGAAGCCCTT
>DASRWO010000215.1:0-8762 GCA_035654555.1 Candidatus Deferrimicrobiaceae bacterium
TGCGCAAGGCTGTCCAGATATTGCAACGCCCGGTCCACCAGCAGCTTTCGCGCGGCAGTCGATCCTGGCAGATCGCGGATGCTGTCGTGAATATCGAACAGCAGGGAATTGGCCAGTTTGCGCACGTCACTAAAACGCCGCTCCGCAATGCGAGCTTCACGCACAATGGCCACAGCTCCGGCCAGCACAACCACGGCAAAAAACGCCGTCACTGCCAGAGAAAGTTTATGGCGCTTGATGAATTTGACACTGCGGTAGCTAAATGTTCCGCGGCGGGCCGACACCGGCAAACCGAGAGTGTAGGACCGCAGGTCTACGGCGAAATCCTGTGCCGACCCGTAGCGCAATTGAGGTTCCTTGCGCAAGGCCTTCAGCAGTATCTGATCCAGATCACCCGTCAGCGTGCGCCGTAACTTTTCTGGAGTTGTATTCCGGCGATCGCTGACCCTCTGCGGTGCAATCCCTGACAATCGCTGCTTATGGTCCGTGATTTTTCCGTCGTCGCTTTGTCGGTCTTCTATCTCAACGCCGATGGTCCGGTGCCCTGTGCTCTGCCCCGATCGCCCGATAACTGTGCTCGGTTTTTCCGGCTCGACTTCACAAATAGCACGCGCCAGGTCGTACGAGGAACTGGTGCGCAGGCCGTAAGGCGAGCAACCGGTCAGCAATTTGTATAGAACCACTCCCAGGGAGTAGACATCGCTGGCCGTGGTAATCACTTCGCCGCGAAGCTGTTCAGGGCTGGCAAACTGCGGCGTCATCATGCGCTGCACTGTCAGCGTGGGCTCGGCTCCGGGAGAATAGGTTTCGGCGCTGAGAATGGTCGCAATACCGAAATCGAGCAGCTTCGGAACACCTTCGGCGGTCACCAGGATATTGCTGGGTTTAATATCCCGGTGCACCACCAACCGCTGGTGAGCATACTGCACTGCGGAACAAACACTCTGGAAAAGATTGATCCGAGCGTCTACCCCCAGCCTGCCTTGATCGCAATATTCATCGATCGGCTGGCCTTCCACCAGTTCCATGACAAAGTAGGGATAGCCCTCGTCCGTCGTGCCGCCGTCGAGCAGGCGGGCGATGTTCTCGTGCTCAAAACCGGCCAGAATCTGGCGCTCTTTGCGGAACCGTTCGTAGCCCGACTCCGCATCCAGGCCTTGCCGCACCAGTTTGATGGCGACTTGCTTTTCGTACTCGTCGTCCGCTCGAACTGCGCGGTAAACATCGCCCATTCCTCCTTCGCCCAGCTTATCCAGGATGCGGTACTGCGCAATCCGTGCGCCGATCATTTTGTCCGCTCGCTGGCGCTCCTGAGTGCGTAGATCCTCGGCCAGGCTGCGGGCTACTACCTCCAGAGCCGGCGATTCAAAGATCTCTTTCGAACGCTGCGCATACTTGAGCAGCGACTCCACTTCTACCCGCAGACTTTGATCTTGGCCACAAGCTTGTTCCAGAAAGAGTTTTCGCTGACTGCCATCGCACTGCATTGCGGAGTGATAAATGCGCTCCACATCATGCCAGCGTTCAGGCTCCATCGCTCATGCCTCCATCGAGTTCGCGCAGCAGCCACGCCCGCGCCAGGCTCCAATCCCGCATCACGGTTTCAGGAGAGACTTGCAATACTTCGGCGGTCTCATCCACGGTCATCCCGCCGAAGAATCGCAGCTCCACGACTTTGCTTTTTCTCGCGTCGGTGGCGCCCAGTTGAGTCAGCGCATCCTCCAGCGCCACCAGGTCGATCGCCGGTTCCGCGGAGACCGATAGGGCCTCATCCAGAGGAACATGCTGAGCTCCCGCGCCGCGCTTCTGGTATCCGTGTGAGCGGGCAAAATCGGTGAGAATTCGCCGCATCATTTTCGCGGAGACGGCAAAAAAATGCGCCCGATCCTGCCATTGCACTTCCTTGACTTTGACCAGCCGCAGATAGACTTCATTGATGAGAGCAGTAGTCTGTAGTGTGTGCCCGTCCCGCTCCCGCGCCATATAATGCTTCGCCATGCGATGCAGTTCCTCATATACCACCGGCGTCAGGCGGTTCAGGGCAAGCTGATCCCCGCCCCGCCAATCGTGCAGGAGTCGAGTGATTTCAGAGGACGAAACGCTGCTCATGGAGTGGGAGTCCTCAGTCGCGTCGAGGGAAGGATTTGACACGAACGACTGGCCAAATTTGAGCACAGAGCTTACCACAAAGATTCTCGCCTTTCCAGACCATTTCGGATCGAAGCATTGCCTGAAGGGTTCATTTTTTTCGAGAAGGTGACAGCTTTTCCCAGATTTTCCCGCTAATACCAGTAGGAGTTCCTGGGGGGCGCAGCGATAGCTGGCGTCAGGTTCACCAGTCGCTTTCGGGCCTGAGAAAGAAATATGCGAGTCCGAACCTGGGAGTTGCTCCTTGCTGGTTCTTCGCCACGGGACAGCTTGTTGAGCCATGGGGGAGAACTAAACTTACGAGGAGAACCGTCGGGGGGCGGTTCTCCGCGTCTGTAGCAAGCGATAGCGAATTCCACCTCGGTTTACAACCCGGGAGAGCCCATCAAGCTGTAAATCAAAACCAATAGAACGATCACCGTAATCACGACATACATGCGGTCGTGCTCCTTGGCAAATCCAAAGATCGAGAAGGCCACTCGCGCCACCGGAGTCGCAATAAGCAACAGCAGCCCTAACTGGATGATCCCCTTACCTCGAAGCGCCAACGCCATACGCACGATGCCGCGAACACTACAAAAGTCCGAAGGCTCGCCGCGAAACACATGATAGTCAGCAGGCGAACGTCCGTGACGAATCAGATATAGAGCCCCGCCCAGCAACACCACGGCTGCCGAAAGCAGCACACCGGCGCGCAGGAGTTGGCCGATTAATATTTCCATCCGCTGATCGGTCCAATTACGATCGGTCCCACTCTGTTCCCGGCCCTGTTCCCCGGCCATATCACATCCTTCCCGTAATCCCCTTGTAGAGCATCTCGCTCCCGAGAACCACAATCACGAGGCTGAACACTCGCCGCAACCATTTCGGGTCCGCCTTTACCAGGATTCGCGTGCCGAGCAGCGATCCGGCCAGAACCCCCAGCATGACCGGCATGGAAAGCCCGGGATCAATATATCCGCGGGATAGATAAATTCCCGCGCTGGCCGCGGCCGTGACTCCAATCATGAAATTGCTGGTCGTGGTCGAGACCTTGAACGGAATCTTCATGGCCTGATCCATGGCGAGAACTTTCATGGCTCCCGAACCGATGCCGAGCAATCCTGACAACGTTCCCGCGCCAAACATCAGGCCCCAACCCAGCGGCACCCGCCGCACGTTATATTTTCGAATGCCGCTGCCTTCCGGAAAACTTCCATTCAACCGCAATCGGGTGGCTAACGCGTCTGGGGAAGCATCATCTGCGTTTTTCGGACGTCGTTTCCAGGAAAGAAACGCCGAGCCGATCAACACCACTCCAAAAACAATAGAGACTGCTCCGTTGGAGATATGCGTCGCTAAAGTTGCGCCGGCAATCGCGCCGAGAGTGGTTGCAATCTCCAGAAACATTCCGATCCTGATGTTCGAGATGCCTTCTCTCACGTACGCTGCCGCCGCTCCCGAAGACGTGGCGATCACCGACACCAATGACGCCCCGATGGCGTAGCGGATGTCCACCCCAAGCAGGAGGGTGAGCATGGGGACGACAACCACGCCGCCACCCAGCCCGGTCAGCGCTCCCAGAAAACCGGCGACCAGCGAACCCGCTGCTACAATCAAGCTAAACTCAAAAACACTCATTAACTTTCCTTTGGGCCTTCGGAAAATATTCAGCTTTGCGTCTCCGCTACCGGAGCGGTTGTTGCCGAAGTCGTCATGGCCTGAATGAATATCTGCTTCTGTTTTTGTTCGGTTGTGCCTCAATCGATTTGGAGATGTTTCTCCATGTGCGCGAGTAAAGATTCGGCGGTAGCTAACCAAAACGGCAGTACAATAATCAAACTACTGTGTGAGGTGAATGCATGGCGCCTTTACGGCGCTCTTCGAGAAACGTGTGCGGCGTTATCTCATACCGCGCCGTAATCATATGTGCTGCTGCCCTCAGCTTGTTGTGGGTCCGTAACGTTTCCCGAATCCCTCCTCACAGTTCTCATAGCGTGGCCTTCCAATCCTCGGTGGACCATGATCATCGACAGTGCTTCGATCACGATGAATCTGAATGCGCCGCTCCTCCGAGCGCTCTGCCAGGTGCTTCGCCCGTGGCGGTTTCATGGGACGCAACTTATGCCTTTCCTGTGCTCGTCGAATTCCTGACCGACGGTTGGCATTACAACCGTCCTCCTCCTCGCAGCTAGTCCTCCTTAGCTTCTTCGTGGGCGTATTCGTTTTACCTCAGCAAGCGCCCGCACTCATATTTCAGTCATAGAAGCCAATCGTTATGGAGGAAATGTACCATGCTCGAGCAAGACGATAAGAACTGGAGACAGTTGTGTAGCGCCGCCCTGGAGGCTGAAGACCCCAACGAATTACTGGAGATTGTTCGGAAACTTAATGATGCTCTGGAGCGTCAAGAGCAGCTTGACCGCAATCAGCGGAAGGCCGGCGCCGGAAAAAAGTTCGGGGAGGCGCAATGCTAAACACTGACGTGCCAGAGCGCCGAGTCTCACCCCATTGGATCCGCATCCCGGAACTGACGTTAGTCCGAAGAACGCTTCGGATGGAGCCAAATTCGTGGCGCTTCATTGCGGCCGCCGCATTTGGGGTAGGCATTGTTTCTTTTCTCGCTACCGAGTTAATGCACTACCTGCTGGTGCCCGATATCGGACCGCATCCTGAGAGATTACTGGCGGAGGGGCTATCCGCTTTCGTGGTTAGCTGCCTGGTGGCAAAGTTAGTTCACATGAGCCGCGAACGGCACCGTCTGGTTGTGGCACGGATGCAAGTGATTGCGGAAATGAATCATCACATCCGAAACGCTCTGAGTCCTGTGGCTCTTTCTTTGGACGCGACTGACGACCAGCAGCTGAATCGTGTCATCGTCGAAGCCGTCGACCGCATCGATTGGGCTCTGCGCGAAATCCTGCCCCGCGAACTGCCGTTAGGCGAAGGGCAAAGACATCTGCTCGGATATTTTCAAAGAGGAAGGAACAAGGCCTAATGAGCGATATAAGAGTTCTTTGCGTTGAGAATCACCCCGAGTACATGGGAGAGTTGAAATCCATGCTGGAAACCGCTGGCTACGAAGTGATTGCCGCAACTCGCGCCGATCAGGCTTTACATCTCCTAAAAACTCGCCGGGTCGATGGCGTTCTTCTCGAATACGATCTGCCGGATGCGACCGGCGCCGCCGTGCGGGCCGAGATGAATCTGATTAAACCTGCGGTTCCAGTGCTACTATTTGCCGGTGTGGGCAGTCAGACGCCGTCTCTACTCCGCTTTTTCGATTCATATCTGAGGAATTACGGTGCGTGAATTTGCCCTGCAGGACCTCGGCGCGTAGACGGTGCATGGGCTGAGATCCGTCACAATTCGCCGCTAATTCTATGCGAACCCTTGATGCACAAAACTGCAACTTTTAGCATGATTGCGTGTTCAAAGGAGTATACGTGTTAAGGATGATCTGGTCGCACTTTCGAGGCTGGGAAGAGGCAGGAAATCTATGAAATGTAAATTGATGGGTAAACTTTTTACCAAGGGCATTTCCAATGCTCTGGCCCTGACAATGCTGGCAGGTTGTTTGCTGAGCGTGCCGGGTTGGGCGCAGGATCAGCAAGATGAGGCGCCTCCGCCGCCCGCTCAAGATAAGCCGCAAGATCAAGCGCCTGCGCGGCCTGGACAAGGCGGACCGCAAACGGCCCTCTTGTCCCCTGATCAACTACAGGAATTGGTCGCTCCGATCGCGTTGTATCCTGATGCGCTCGTAGCTCAGATACTTGCCGCATCTGCCTATCCTACGCAGATCGTCGAGGCGGAGCGATACCTCGAGGAAAACCCCAGTCTAAAGGGTAAGGAGTTAGGCGACGCCGTTAACCAGCAGGACTGGGATCCCAGCGTGAAGGCGCTCACGCAGTTTCCTTCCGTACTCGCAAACATGAACAAAAATCTCTCCTGGACTTCCGAACTCGGCGACGCCAACTACAACCAGGGTGCCGATGTGATGCAGGCCATCCAGGTCATGCGCAAAAAAGCCAAGGATGCCGGACATCTCCAGAACACGCCGCAGCAGACAGTGACCGAACAAGGGCCTGACATTGATATCCAGCCGGCGAATCCGGATGTTGTTTACGTACCCGAATATGATCCGCAGATTATTTACGGCTATCCGGTTGGATTGTGGCCTGGCTTTTATCCATGGTGGGGTGTTGGTGGCCCGTATCTCTCCTTCGGCGTCGGGTTTGGCATTAGCCCCTTCTTCGGATTCGGTTGGGGATGGGGCGGATGGGGTCTGGATTGGCGTGGCGGCTACTTGCGCTATGGAGGCGGTCGTTACGGCTTTCACAGCCATGCATTCTATGATCGCAATGCTTACTTCCACGGCAATTACCGCGGATTCGCACCGTACGGACGCGGCGATCGTGGCGCGCGCGGCTTCGCTTCGGCAGGACGCGGCGAAGCGGGCGCCAGAGGTGTTGCTGGCAATCGGGGTTCCAGCGGCGGACGTCCCGGGGCGTTTGGCGGGATTAGTCGCGGCGGCGAAGCTCGCGGCTTTTCCTCACGCGGTCAATCGAGCTTTGGCGGCGGATTCCATGGCGGCGGTGGCGGTGGATTCCACGGCGGCGGCGGTGGCGGACACGGCGGCGGTGGTAGACGCTGAACCCGGCCCTAATCAATCAACCCCAGCTGCCAGTCTGCAGAAAGGAATTGAGTATGACATTAGAGAAAAGCGATTCGAAACGACACCTCGTTGGCATTCGTGATCTGTTTACCGTTACGGCTATCGCAGCTTTAGGCTTCTCCGCAGCCTTGGCCGCCGGCCAGTCGGACGCGCAAAAACCTGCGGCTTCTGCGCAAACATCGATGGCTCGGCATTTCGCCCCGCCGCAAACCGGACAGCAAACATTTTCTTCCGCCGGGCAGGCCAGCCAGGCGCTGATCACGGCCATGAAGAACAATGACCAGCAGTCGTTGCTAAAGATTCTGGGACCCGATGGCAAAGACATCATCTCCTCTGGCGACGACGCCGAAGATCAGAATGAGCGCGATCAGTTCCGGAAGAAATATCAGCAAATGCATCGTCTGGTAATGGAGCCCGACGGCACCACCACCCTTTACATCGGCGCCGAAAACTGGCCAACCCCGATCCCACTCGTCCGCAAGGGGAGTTCCTGGTATTTCGATACTGCGGCCGGGAAACAAGAAATTCTTTATCGAAGAGTTGGGAAAAATGAGCTGGCAGTAATCCAAACCTGCAGCGGGCTGGTCGACGCGGAAAAGGAATATTATTCGCAGCCTCACGATGGCGCAACCGATCGACAGTACGCGCAGAAATTCTTCAGCGACCCGGGCAAGCAAAACGGACTTTACTGGGACGCGGCTTCCGGGGAAACCAATAGTCCGATTGGTCCCCTGGTGGCAGTGGCGTCCACGGAAAACTATCCGCAGCCTCCAGATCGAAATCTGCAACCGTTTCAGGGATATTACTTTCGCATCCTGAAAGCTCAAGGTGCGAAGGCCCCGGGAGGCGCCCACAGCTACATCGCGGACGGGAAGATGACCCGCGGTTTCGCCTTTGTGGCGTATCCGGCGGAGTACCGGTCCTCGGGAGTGATGACTTTCATCGTCGATAAAGATGGAGTTGTCTACGAAAAGGATCTCGGCCCCAAGACCGCCGCGATGGCGAAGGCCATGAGCAAATACGATCCCGACTCAAGCTGGCGCAAAGCGGATTAAGCAGCGCTTCAAGTTCGAACGGTCATCAGCGCGAGGGATGCTTCCTGGATTTTTTTGGTTTCAGGCTGATCGCAATTTTTAACACGGCTCCATCCACCGGATCGATTTCGAATACTGCCTTGCTCGTGTAGTCTGGGCTATTAAGGCGGTATTTGAAAACGCTATACATCTGAAAGATGTCGGTATCATATGGGGCACCGTATTTAGCTTGCACCTGCGCGGCGGTGTAGCTGCGGTCGGCCAGCGCAAGAATGAAGTGCGCGTCCGTGTGCTTCTCGGTCTTAAAAACCGCGATCTCGGAGAAAGGAAATTGCTGGCCCGCCAATGAGTAGTCGACCCCCGACATCGTGTGTTGATGGATGATCTCCTCCTTCACGATCCCGTCGATTCGCTTATTGACTTCGCCCTCCAATGTAAATCCTTCGCGTTTTGCCGCGCACCGGCCCTTATCCGGTTTGCACTCTGCCCGAATTTCCTTCGCGACGTAGGAGCGAAGCACCCGGGAGTTTTCCAGCACCGTCTTAATGCCTTGTTCTCCGGGCAGAGCGGACGCGGCGGAAAGATAGGGCACGATCTCGCGCCAGTCAAAGTCGTCGGCGGAGGAAATCGCTTCAATACCGGAGCCCGACGGCTGCGCGCCCCCCAACGCGTTACCGGGCGTCGGAGCGCAAGTCGAGAGCCACACGAGCAGCACAACTGCAAACGTTGAATGCTTCATGTCCGCGGGTAAGAGCTGAAATCATAACCCATGCCACGTAAAACAACTAGCCGTTTGCGCCCCGGGAGTTCAATGTAAGGCAACGCAGTTATCGCGCGCCGACCCATTCAGTTTGCAATTTTGGCGGTTGGGTCAACGTCTGCAAGACTACACAATACTGTTCCGTTTTCTCGCGCAATGCGCTCAA
>DASRWO010000216.1:0-13923 GCA_035654555.1 Candidatus Deferrimicrobiaceae bacterium
CTTTTCGATGAGATTAAAGTCAATCCCTTCACCTTTGAACCGGAAGAAGCCGGGCTACCGCTCACTCCGCTTCGCGCCTACGCCCACGCCGTGCCTCATTACTATCTGCAGAATTTCGGCCAATCCGCCTCTAACCCAAACAGCAACGACTATGCCGCATTCGCCCAGGACACCATTCGCGTCAGTGACCATCTCGCCCTCAACCTCGGCGTTCGCTGGGATCTGCAAACTTTCTCGACCCTTGGGCTTGAGTCCAACCCGCTGTTCCCGCCCTCCGGCAAAGTTCCTTACAATCCGCACAATTTCGGCCCTCGCGCCGGACTCGCATACTCCATCGGCAAGAATCACCCGCTCGTGATCCGCGCCGGCTACGGGATTTTCTACGTCCGCATTCCTCAGATCTATAACTCCGCCATCGCCACCGAAAACGGCATCACCGACGCGCAGGTTTTTCTCAACAACAATGTTTATGCAGATCGACAGGTTTTCCCCACCTATCCCAATCCGCTGGTCACTTGCTCGCTGACGTCAGCAAACTGCAATCTTCCGCAGGGATTCAGTGAGGGCGTCACCAATGATGTTTCGGCATTCGCTCCGAACTTCGTTACCCCGCGCGTACAGCAAGCTAGTCTCACACTCGAACGTGAGGTTGCCGGCCACACTACCGTCGCTGTGTCTTATCTTTACGTACACGGCGAACACCTCATCCGTGCACTCGACGTCAACCTGCCGCCCCCGGTCGCGCTCACTTATCCCATCTTCGATTCCACCGGCTCCATATTTCAGAATGGTTACTACACCGTCGATTCCTTCGCCACCTGGCAGTTCACCCAGTCGGCGACCTGCGCATTTCCGCCGTGCATCAATCCTCTTGGACGCCCCATCGCCCAGCTGGGAGAAATCGACGAATTCCAAAGTGCGGCGTCGAGCGTCTACAACGGCGCAACTTTATCGATCAACCGCCGCATGGCCCACGGGACCTATGTTCGCATCTCTTATACCTACGCCCATGCCATCGACGACGGTCAGGACGCCCTCGTCGCCGGCGAACCGGCCACGGTTCAAAACTCCTATCAGCCGAATGCTGAGCGCGGTCCCAGCGTGACGGACCAGCGCAGTCGTTTCTCCGCCGCGTTCTCCCTCGAACCTCGCCCTTTCCATCGCGAACACGAGCTCCTCGGCCACATCTTCAACGAATGGAAAATTTCCAGCATCGTCACCGCCGGCAGCGGACGCCCCGTCAACGCAACCGTCAGCGGCGATCCCAATCAGGACGGCAACTACGATAACGATCGTCTCCCCGGTTACAGCCGCAACGCCTTCACCGGCCCCGATTACTCCTCTACCGACCTGCGCCTGGTCCGCAAAATCCACATCACCCACGCCGACCGGCTGGAATTCACGGCCGACTCCTTTAACCTCTTCAATCGCGATAACCAGCGAGTCACCATCACCACCGACGGCCTCACTGCCGAAGCCACCACTTTCACGCAGTACACCACGTACGTAAATGGAACGCCCTATCCCGCCTACTACCAGCAACCACAAAATTTCATGAAACCCAACGCCGCCTTCGCCCCCCGTCAAATCCAACTCGGCTTGAAGTTCATTTTCTAGTTGTGAATCGTTGCCGTTGAGCAATCGGGGCAACTTGGCAGTCGAACCCTCATAGATCATGTTGAGACAGCCGCCGTCGGTTCTACCCAATCCCGCAACTTTTTTCCCGCTCTTCGCTTGACTTCCACTAAAATCCTTGTAATAACTATTCGGTCCTTCTGGACGGGTTTGGGGGTGTGTTTGTTTGGCGGAAATTCGACTGCAGGAGGGTGAGTCCCTCGAAAACGCTCTGCGCCGCTTCAAGCGGAAAGTGCAGCAGGAAGACATTATCAAAGAGGTCAAGCGCCACTCCTTTTACCTGAAGCCCGGGGAAAAAAAACGCGTGAAGGCCGCTCTCGCTCGGAAGCGCGCTCGTAAGAAGGTTCGCAAAGAGCAGGATTGAAGGTACAGATTCTAAACAGTAAGAACTGAAGGAGTAACACCGCATTGAAGGGTCGTCCCTTTCCCGGGGCGGCCCTGCTCCAATCTGGCCCCCCACCAGAAAGAGTTGCAGCTGGGATCATTCATTTACTCATCATTCATTCGGCATTCAAGTAGGAAAAGCTGTATCCACGCTCCGTTCCAGGCGCGTGGCGGGCCGAGTCCAGGGGCAGTTTGAGGGGGGATGTAGACAACCTGTTTTGCTTTATGCCATCGCCTCCCCGCGTGTGGCAACTGCAAACCGGGCATAAGGGAGCCGTCCTCAATGGAATTTCAGGATAAAGTACTGACCTGCATCGACTGCGGCACTGACTTTGTCTTTACCGCCGGGGAACAAATGTTCTTTCACGACAAACAATTCAAGAACCAGCCCAAGCGCTGCAAAACCTGCAAGTCCAAGCGCGTGGCTGTCCTTACCGCCCCCCACGCACCAGGGATGGGAAACCATCACTCCCGGGTTGAAACTCGCGCCACCTGCTCACAATGCGGCAAAGACACGACTGTCCCTTTTCGTCCCACGCAGGGCCGACCCATTCTCTGTCGCGAATGTTTCACACAAAAGAGAAACGTGGCTACCGCCTGACCGTTTCATCCCGCCCAATGACGGCGCACATCCTGGCATGAACCCGAATCGCGCCGAGGTGTGTCCGATGTGGTGTGGGCAAGTGTCCCTCGAATTGCGCTACCATGATCGTGTGTCGACGTACTGCGTACAAAACTTCGGATGCCGCGCTACACAAGCGGACGGCGCTGCCATCGAGCGACAGTTCCAGGCCCGCGGCCTCGCCCCCGCCCCAGCCGACCAGGCCGGCCTGATAATTCTTAACACCTGCACCGTCACAAATTCCGCTGACCAAGACGCTCGTGCCGCTGTACGGCGCGTCCAACGGCAGAATCCTCTGGCAAAAATCATCGTTACCGGATGCTACGCGCAGCGCGCACCCGAAGAAGTCGCCGCCCTTCCCGGCGTTAACGCGGTGATCGGGAACTCGCACAAACACCAACTCGCCGACCTGGTGCTGAGCGAGAATTTCGTACTGGACAAAACATTTCTTCCCATCAGTGCGCTTACCGAGCATCGAGAAGTGAGCACTCAGCACTCGATTTTCGTCTCCGACATCTTCGCCCACACCGAACTCCTCGCCGCCCCCGTGTTCGAATCCGCCAGCACCGTCGGCGCTCATGAACACGACCGCACCCGCCCAAACCTCAAGGTCCAAGACGGATGTGATAATCGCTGCTCCTTCTGCGTGATCCCGAGCGTCCGTGGACAAAGTCGCTCCCTGCCCGCACCGCAAATCATTGGCGAGGTGAATGGCCTCGTGGCCGCGGGCTACCGCGAACTGGTCATCAGCGGCATCAACCTCGGCCGCTGGGGACGCGATCGAGAAAGCCAGCCTCCCGCATCCGGCTTCCGAAAAGCGTACTTCGAGGATCTAATCCGCAGTATTCTCAGCGAAACTAAACTAGAAAAACTGCGCATCTCTTCCGTCGAACCAATGGATTGGTCCGATGAACTTATTGCACTTGTGGCTGCTTCACCGCGCATCGCCAAACATGCCCATGTTCCCCTGCAATCCGGCAGCGATGCCGTCTTGCGCCGCATGAATCGCAAGTATCGGCCATGGCACTATCGCGAAAAAATTGAAAAGATTCGCGCTTCCATGCCCACCGCGGCTATCGGCGCCGATGTCATGACCGGCTTCCCAGGCGAGACTGATGCCGAATTCGAATGCACGCGCCGCCTCATCGCGGATCTTCCCCTCACTTATCTGCACGTGTTCACTTACTCCGCGCGCCCCGGCACACCCGCCGCAGCCATGTCGAATCAGGTCCCAGTCCATGTCGCTCGCGAACGTAATCAAATCCTGCGCGACCTCGGCTCGTCAAAAAAGCAAACCTTCATGCAGTCGTTTATGGGAAAACGATTGGAAGCGATCACACTCAGCGCGATGAAGAAGGGATTCGATGGCGATTTTACCGAAGCCCTCACCGACAATTATCAGAAGCTGCTTCTGAAAGGACGCCACGAGGCGAATCTCTGGATTCGTGCAGACATCGCGGCAGTGGAGGATGGAGCATTCGTGGGAAGCGTGGCAGTTTCTACGCCATCCCCAAACCTTGGTTAGTCAGCTTAAAATTGGCGAATACTTTCGCCTCGGCCACCACCTCCGTTTAACGCTAAATCAAATCTGCTCAGGTTCCTCTGGATCAGGCTCGCGCACCGGCGCATCGGGATTCTCCATAGGAGATGGCGGCTCCTTAATTGGCGGCGGCATCGGCTCCGCAGGCTGGCGGAGAACATAAGGAGCGCAGGGAAGCATTTCGAATTGCATGTCAAGATTCATGCCACTCAGATGCGAAACGAAGTCCAAGGGAAGCCGTCGCCCTTCCTCGGGCGGAATGGACTACACATTTTCGCAAGTGTGGGTTGCTGGAACGTTTCTATGCCGAATGGTTGAAGCCTTATCAGGCCGCGCCAAAAACCTGTTTGTACTCTTCCCATCGCAGCCGAACTTCTTCCATGATCCGCTGATATTCCGGATCGCCGCGTAGCTTGTCGTAGTTCTTGTCCCGCTGAAACCAGGGATAGTTGTGGTTGCCGAGATCTACCGCCCGCTTCAGCCAAGCGAGGGCTTGTTCCCTCTCTCCCAGGAGAGCATGAATTCCTCCTGTCCAGTAAGCCTCGTCGCCGTCAATAATCTCCGCCGGACGCGCTTCCAAAAGCTCCGGATCGATCTTGTCCCGCTCGCCTTTGGAGGCATACAGAAATGCCGCCATAATCTGCGCCGACTTATCACCATTGTTTCGGCCCAATTCCTCTGCACGCTTGAGCACCGGCTCGGCCTCATCCAGCTTGCCCTGGTAATAAAGGAATTCACCCAGGAATGCCATAGCCTTGAACTGATTTGGATTCGCCGCCAACGCCTGCCGCATCTCTTGTTCAGCCTCCCCCGCGCGTCCCACGTAGAGAAGCATGCGGGCGTGCATCCAGTGAATGCGGGTCGTGGTCGGATTCAACTCAACGCTCCGCCGGTATGCCTTTTCCGCAGCTTCGTCCAGGCCGGCATAATGATAGGCATAACCGAGCCCGTCCCACGCGGAATCCGAGTTAGGCGCCAGCGTCAGCGCATGGCTCAAGGTTCGAATCGCCTCCGTGTTCCGGCCAGATTCCGTAAGTATCGCGCCGAGAGAATTGAGTCCTTCCAGCGAATCCGGCTTCAGCTCAAGCGCTCGGCGTGCCGCTTTCTCGCCCTCGGCCAGGTTTTGCGCCCCATTCTGTAGAACGTTCGCGCCCTCGTAAAGATAGAAATAAGCCAGCAAAGCGTAGGCGTCGGCAAACGAGGGATCGAGCGCAATGGCCTTCTGCAGCGCGCTTTGACCCTGATGCAAGCTCTCCGTGCTGGTGCGCATGAAATATTCGTTTTTGTAAAATCGCGCTTGCAGGTACAGGTTGTAAGCCTCCGCAGAGGCCGTAGGCTTTTCCGCCAGCGATTCCTGTTCGTGGCCCGAGAGCTCCACGCGCATTCCCTCTACCACCTTCTGCGCTACCTCGTCTTGAAACTTCAACATGTCGTCGGCGCGCAGATCGTAGTGCTCAGCCCAGCGCATGGCGCGGTTTTCACGATCCACCAGTTGAACCGAAACTCGTATCACTCCTGACGCTCGTTGATAAGTTCCGTCAAGTACCGAGTCCACCCCCAGTTGTTGCGCGGCCGTGGCCGGATCCGCCGGTTCACTGGCGTACCTCAGCACCGAACTGGTCGGCCGCACGGCCAGATTTTGCAGCGACGCCAGCCGCGTAATAATCGCATCCGTCATGCCAATGCCCCACGACTCCTCACCCGCACGTAAAGAGAGGTCGCGAAACGGAAGCACCGCCATGCTTCGCACCGAAGGTTGCAAAGCCGCCGGACTCGCCGTGGCCGCCGCTGAGGTTTTTGCCGGAGCATATTTCCGCCAAAGCAGAAACACCGCCAGCACCACCACCGTGGCCAGGGCGACGAAGGCAATCTTTTTCCCAACCCCAGGTCGCGCTTTCGTTTCTTTTGACCCCGGCGCCGCGCTTCGGCCCGAATCCGATTCACGTTTCAGCCTTCTCAGATCGCTCCGCAATTCAGCCGCACTCTGGTAGCGAAGTTCCCGATCCTTCTCGAGAGCTTTGCCGATGATGCGCTCCAGTTCGGCAGGTGCTTCGGGATTCAGTCGCGCAATGGATGTGGGCGGAGCGTCAAGAACGGCTTTAAAGATCACTCCGGTGCTCTCCCCGCGAAAGGGCAACATCCCGGTTGTCATCTCGTATAGCACGGCTCCAAAGGAAAAAAGATCGCTGCGCGCATCCAGTTCTTTCGCTCGCACCTGTTCCGGCGACATATATGCGACCGTACCGAGCGTGGAACCGGGGCTGGTAAGATGCTCTTCGTCGATGGTGCCGCTCTGGGTGTTCCCGGCTCCGATTCGGCTAGAGGAGACGGCGGCGGGAGCAACCTTCGCCAGTCCGAAATCCAGAATTTTGGCGTGCCCGCGTTTGGTGACAAAAATGTTGGCGGGCTTGATGTCCCGGTGCACGATACCAGCCGCATGAGCGACTTCCAGAGCGTCGGCAATGTCGATGGCGAGCGAGAGAATCGGTTCGGTTTCCAGCGGACGTCCTGCTATGCGGTGCTTCAGCGTCACTCCATCCAGAAACTCCATGACGATGAAGGGGCGGTCATTTTCCTGCCCGATTTCGTAAATGGTACAGATATTGGGGTGGTTCAAAGCAGAGGCGGCTTGGGCCTCGCGCTGGAATCGGGCCAGGGATTGAGGGTCTTTGGCTACCTCGTCGGGCAAAAACTTCATCGCGACAAACCGGTGGAGGGTTAGGTCCTCAGCCTTGTAAACTACGCCCATGCCGCCGCCGCCAAGCTTTTCGACGATCCGGTAGTGTGAAATGGTGTCGCCGATCATGAGTGGTCTGATCATACTGGGCTGATCATTAAGACATGCGCCTTCGGCGCCAAGACATGCGCCTTCGGCGCCGCTTCATCTTACGAACGCAGCTTCGGCGAGTCAACGAACGGGAAATCAGAATTCGATCGCGCAGTATGCGTAGCCTTCCGCTTCGGCATCGCTGTGAGGAATTTACTCGAGACAATCAACTTTAGACCAGCACACACGCCGGAAACCGCATCTAACGCCTGATGCCGGACCTTGCTTCGGCCAGGTCTCAGGTTTGGACTCGCGAAGACGAACAGTGTCAGCGGGATCGGCGGAGGGTATAAGGCGGTGACGTTCAGATTTTTACTGTTTCTCTGAATCGAGCCAACATTCTATCTACGCCGGTCCATGAGTCCAATCCCCGGAAAACTGACATTCGTTCTTGAAATTAATCTGAAGGCGAAATCGTGAACGACAACGACAACCCAAAAAACAGCAACGACGGCCACAAAGAAAAACAGAAGTTTGATTGGATCACTCAACGTTATGCCTGCTCCCTGCCTAATGTATTCAAGGACCTCAGATTGCAAATCGAGCAGGACGTGAAGACCCGCAACTCCCTGCGACCCAACAATGCTCCTTATGAATTCTCGATTGCCGATAATGACGACGGCTTTAGGGTGGTTCTAAAAGCCAAAGAGTTGGAGATGGCGGTAAGATTCGTCCTCACCGAACATGCGATGGTTGTGCGGGATGATAAAGGCGTCGAGATGTTCGAGGTCACGCTCACGTTTAATGACCTGGGTGAGTGCCAGCTAAGTGTCAGCGGAGAACCCCACGACTACTGGCAAGTGCGGCGCATGGCACTGGAAGAATTGATGTTCCGCGGAAATTAGAATGCGAGTCAGCTCACATTCCGCGCGATTTCCCATGTTATAATCTTGTATTCTCAATCGCTTAGGGGCGTGGAGGGCCGTATCGACAAACGTTTTATCCGAACCAATGACCGCATCCGGGCACGCGAGATTCGCGTGATCGGCGATGAAGGGGAACAGATTGGCGTAATGCCCCCATTCGAAGCGCTCAGGTTAGCCCGCAGTAAGAATCTGGATCTGGTCGAGATTTCTCCCACTGCTCAGCCTCCCGTGTGCCGCATCATGGACTACGGGAAATATCTGTACCAGCAGGAAAAAAAAGAGCGCGAGGCCAAGAAACACCAGAAAACAATCACTGTAAAAGAGGTCAAGTTCCGCATCAATGTGGACGACCACGATTACGAAACGAAAAAAAATCACGTGCTGCGTTTTCTCGACGAAGGGGATAAAGTAAAGGCGACCATCTTCTTCCGCGGCCGCGAAATGACACGCACCGGCCTTGGGCGAACCATACTGGAGCGACTGATTAAAGACGTGGAGCCGCAGAGTATTGTGGAATTCCGGCCGCGCCAGGAAGGCAATACGCTACACGCGATTTTGGCGCCGAAGAAGTCAGCTGCGGAACGCGAGAAGGAAAAAGAGAAAGAAGCCAAGCAAAAGGCGAAAGCCGAGCGCCAGGAAAAAATGCTGCAGGAAAAAATGGCGCAGGCTAAGTTGGCGCCGGAGAAAAAAGAAGAGCAGCCAGCGGAAGTTTCAACCCCTGGTTCGCGCGTTTAGGGAGTTCGCCGAGGATGGGCGGCAGTCGCGCCAACGATTCCAGAGCAATTGAACAGCAATCAATGATTACAGCGGTGTGCGCCCAAACTGGCCTGCACCGGATTCCGAGGAACTATGCCGAAATTAAAAACACACAAGGGCGCGGCCAAGCGCTTCAAGAAAACTGCCACTGGCAAGGTGAAGCGGGGACATTCCGGCCTGCGCCACATGCTGACGTCCAAGGCGCACAAGCGCAAACGCAAGCTGGGCACGGCTACACTGGTGAGCCCCGGCGATCTCCACAAAGTAAAGCGGATGATTCCGTATCAGTAGTGAAAGACTTCTTCGTCTAACTTTGTGTACTTCGTGGTTTGAAAGAAGCTTGTAACGACGAAGGACACGAGGTATCACGAACGAAATGCGGACCAATGGTTCGCAACGCGGGTTGAAGTACAGCCTGCGGGCGCGTGAAGAGGCCAGAGATCGCCGCAATGGCGAATCGTCCTTGCCTCCAGCCGCCAGTACATAGAAAGCGAAAAGGAGAACATCAAATGCCACGTGTAAAACGCGGAACCAAACGCCGCGCCAAGCGCAAAAAGATATTAGACCGCGCTAGCGGATACTTTCTTACTAAATCAAAACTCTACCGATCCGCGAAAGAAGCGGTCGAGCGCGGACTCAAGTTTGCTTACTCCGGACGGAAGCAAAGGAAGCGTCAGTATCGCTCACTCTGGATCGTGCGCATCGGCGCGGCCGCCAAGCTGAATGGCCTGAGCTACAACCAGTTCATCCACGGATTGAAGGTGGCTGGCGTAGAACTGGACCGCAAGATTCTGGCGGATTTAGCGGTGCGGGATGCGGCTGGGTTTGCCAGTCTGGCGCAGCAAGCGAAGGGCGCCATCGGCGGAACAGCGTAAACTCGCCAACTGAAGCACCATTAGACAAAACCCCGTCGTCTTCCTCTGACTACCGGCCGGAACCAGCGACTCGGAAGGGCGTCTCATAGGTCACCTCCGCTACGGCGGGAGCGGAGTTTCCACTTTCAAAAGGAGCCGAATCCTAGCGCCGGATGCCTCGCGTGCAGGCGCTCTGCCGATTTCGTCAGACCCATTTCGGAGACTCGCTATCGGACGGACTCTCCGGTCAATTCCATCTATTGCACGGAGATCGCGCTTTTTGCATCTAAGGTTACGATTGGGAGGAAGGGGAGATGGATCAGAATATTGTGCAGGAAATGCTCCGCGAGTTGTTCGCGTCACTCGAGACTCTGGACACGCAAACCAACGCCATTCGTCAACTTCTGAAAGACAAAGGCATCGCCCCCCAGCAGGAACTGGCCCCCTATCTGGAGCAAGCGGGAAACGCCAGCAGCGTACGATGGCTCGCCGTCCGCGTCAGAATGGATAGCCTCCTTGCCTCCGCCATGAAGCCTGCCGAACAGGACGCCAGGAAAGATTCTTCGGAGACTTCGGAAGACCGGAATGACGCGAAGGCGAGCGTAGACGCAAACAAAAAAGAGACAAACCAAGCCACGGCGCTGTCCGGCGAGACTTCAAAAACCAAGAGTGACGACAGTAGTAAGGATTCCCAGGGTAAAGATTCGCCTGATAATGACTCGCGTGACAGAGACTCGCGCCAAAAAGACTCGCGGCATCAAGCGGAGGCATCGGCCACGATCGACGGTCGGCCAGAAGAAAAATCTGACGCTCAAGAAGGTCGAAAACAAGAGACCACTCCGCAAGAGCAACAAAAAAGCGCGGACAGGAACGCAGCTTGAAGAAAGGGAAGGATTAGTCCGCTGCCATGGGCGCTGCTGTTTGCGCCAAGGAAGGACGGGTTTTTAGAGCAGCCGCAGTTTCTACCGGCGCCTCCAGCCACTTGCGAACCTCAGGGAGCGCCTGCCGCATGGCTACTTCTCCGGAGCGAATTAATTCTCCGGCGCGCTTGAAGTCATCGTAAGCAAAGCCGGCCACGTCAGGCTCGACGACCAAATCGGCCGCGCCTCGCCACAGATGGCTCATCATGTCTTGCGCAATGGCGAATGATTGTCCGATCACATCGAAAAGATGTCGCGGCGCCCCATTCTTTGACCACTGCCCTTTCAAATGCACCGCTAGCACACGCTCCGCTCCCATTTCGCGCAGTGGCCGCGTGGGCACCGGATGCGACAGCATTCCATCCACCAGCCAGCGTCCGCGAATATTCACCGGCAAAAACATTCCCGGATACGCGCAACTTGCCCGCACCGGATCGATGATTGAACCGGAATGAAATACCACGCCTTCGCCGTTGTTAAAATCCGTTGCAGTTACTCCCAGAGGAATGCGCAATTCCTCGAAGGTCTTCACTTTTAGAGTGTGATTGAGGAACGACACCATGCGGTCGTTGGAAGCAAACCCGTAGCGCGAGACCGTCCATCGCGCGAAGGTTGTAAACCGGCAGGAGCGAGCAACTCGTTCCATTTCCTCGACGCTCAGACCGCCGCAGTAAAGGGCGCCAATTAGCGCACCCACACTCGTCCCCGCAACCACGCGGATCGGAATGCCTTCTTCTTCGAGAACTTTCAAGACGCCGATGTGCGCCATGCCGCGGGCGAATCCGCCGCCGAGGGCAACCCCGATGGCCGGCATTCGTGGCTCAGGTAAACCGGCCTTGCGCGACAGCTCGCGCCCAAAAGCCTGCACCGAGCGGACGATCTTGCCAAGACTTTTCACCGCTACTCCAGCTGCCCGACCGGGCATCCACGGCTTCAACTTGCACTTCAACTCTACTAACCTAAGATGCCACAAACACCCTTTAAGCTGCAGTGCCCAATAGTGCCATTTTTGCATTACTTAGGACAGGAGCAGGCTGTATTACCCTTGATTACTGATCAGGAATCGCACAGCTCAGCTCGTGACTAACCTCCATGGCTCTGCTAAGTTACACAGCATGCTGCGAGAAATCTCCTCCGGCGGCGTGGTCATCCGGCGCCGGAATGAAGGCTGGTGGATGGCTGCCATTGAGCCACCCGGCGAAGCCGAGCCCGCCACCACCGAGCGAAAGACCTCCGTGCGCAAAGCCAAACCGGTGCTTGCCTTGCCGAAAGGCCTGGTAGATCCAGGTGAGAAACCGGCTGAGACCGCGCTGCGCGAAGTTTTCGAAGAGACTGGAATCGTCGCCGATCTGGTCGCCAAGCTCGACGATATCAAATATGTATATTCCCGCAGTTGGGGCGACGGTGAGCGCGTTTTTAAAATCGTGAGCTTTTATCTAATGCTCTATCGCTCCGGCCGCATCAACCAGATCACGCCGGAAATGCGCGTCGAAGTCGCCCGCGCCAGTTGGATTCCTCTCGAAGATGCTCCGAAACTCCTGGCTTACAAAGGGGAAAAACAAATGGCGCGGCGCGCGTTAGATTATCTGGTCTCGCATCCCGAACTTCAATCGGCAAATGAATAAGAGACGTCACGCGAACCACGATACTGTCCTGATTCCTTTTTCATTCCCGCCACTGTTCCTCGCGCATAATGAATTTATGTTTCGTTTTCGATTTTTGATTCTGCTGTCGATCTTGTTTTCTCCGCTTCATTCTTCAGACTCGTTCGCTGCGTCCCGGCGCACAGCGAAAAAGACAGCCAGCTTAACTGAGGATTACGCCTTCGCTCTGGCTGCCGCCGACCATTTTCTGCAAGCCTGGCAATCCGCCGATCCTGAGAACGGCATCGCTTTGCTCACCAGCCACACCAAGCAAGCTACGTCCACGGATGCGATGGAGAAATTTTTCTCCGATTCCGCTGCCTCCGCCTTCGAAATCGGTCACGGCAAATTGCTGAAGCGGGGCCGCTATGAGTTCCCTGTGGTTCTCCTCGACACCTCGAAAACCGATCCTTCTCGCCGCCGATCCTCCAGCATCATTGTTTTGCATAGTGGCAACAATGATTGGGCCATAGATAAACTGCCATAGACGGAATTTCGCTCTGCCCGTGTCCGCAGTGACACGTGTTGTTAAAGATTTTGTTTTCTCGAGGCAAGACTAAATGTTGAAGCGCATTAATAAAGTTGCCATCCTTGGCGCCGGAACTATGGGCGCCCGCATCGCCGCCCACTTCGCCAACGCCGGCGTCCCCAGCTGTCTGCTGGATATCGTTCCCGGAGATGTCCCGTCCAGCGCGGACTCTTCGGCACGAAACAAAATCGCCGCCGCCGGTCTCGAAGCCGCAAAAAAATCTAAGCCCGCCGCATTCATGGATTCTTCTTTCGCCCGCTTGGTTACCGTCGGCAACTTTGAAGATGATCTGAAAAAGCTCGCCGAAGTCGACTGGATCATCGAAGCCGTCGTCGAAAATCTCGATCTGAAGCGCTCTCTGCTGCGTAAAGTCGAAGCCATCCGCAAGCCCGGCACCATCGTCACCACCAACACCAGCGGCCTGCCCGTCGGGAAAATTGCCGAAGGCTTCTCCGATGATTTCCGCCGCTGCTGGTTCGGCACTCACTTTTTCAATCCGCCCCGCTATATGCGCCTGCTGGAGCTGATTCCCACGCCCGAGGCCGACCGCGCTTCCATCGAGTTCATTACAAACTTCTGCGACGTCCGGCTCGGCAAAGGCGTAGCTCTCGCCAAAGACACTCCCAACTTCATCGCCAACCGCATTGGAACGTTTTCGGTGTTAAACGTCATGCACCTGATGCAAGAGATGGACCTGAGCATCGAAGATGTTGACGCGCTCACCGGGCAAGCCGTCGGCTGGCCGAAGTCCGCAACCTTCCGCACCATCGATTTGGTTGGATTGGATATCCTGGGACACGTCGTCGGCAACATGACCGCGAATGTCCGCGACGAACGCAGCGATCTGCGCTTACCGGATTTCTTCACTCAGATGCTCAATCGCAAATGGCTGGGCGACAAAACCAAAGGCGGCTTCTATAAGAAGGTGAAGGGCGGCGAAGGCAAAGAAGACGAGCGCTTGGCCCTCGACTGGAAGACTCTGGAATACCGTTCGCGCCAGAAGCCGAAATTCGCCGCGCTCGAGATGGCCAAAAACATCGACGATACAGGCGCGCGTCTGCGTATGTTACTCGGCCTCGAAGGCGCATCGCAGAAGGTCGACAAAGCGGGAGCGTTCCTGTGGTCGTCTCTATCCGATCTGTGGACCTACTCCGCCAACCGTATACCCGAAATTTCCGATTCCATC
The DNA here is from genome assembly GCA_035654555.1 of Candidatus Deferrimicrobiaceae bacterium. Lineage (GTDB taxonomy): Bacteria > Acidobacteriota > Terriglobia > Terriglobales > Acidobacteriaceae > Sulfotelmatobacter. The sequence goes on from DASRWO010000216.1 coordinate 13,763, forward strand.
GTCGAGATCGATCGCGCCATGCGCCTTGGCTTCAACTGGGAACTCGGGCCCTTCGAACTCTGGGACGCCGCCGGCGTCGAGCCCACAGTCGCCCGCATGAAGAAAGAAGGTAAGCCAGTAGCAGCGAATGTAGAAAAACTCCTGACGGCAGGGAACAAATC
>DASRWO010000217.1:0-3066 GCA_035654555.1 Candidatus Deferrimicrobiaceae bacterium
CACCTCTTTCTCAACGATCCCGGCAACCAAGAAGTGAAAGAGACCTTCAACAAATCGGTGCCATCAGATGACATCGCCTTATTCTCGGATACATCGCAGACTATACCCAGAAGATGACTACCTATGCAGGATCTGCCATGAACCCGGAAGAATACGGAAAGCAAATGGTCTCTCGACTATGCCCGAACACCTTGCCCTATGAATTGGGAACGGCAGCTGCATTTGATGTCGCGAGATTCAATGGGAGGCCACTGGGTGATGATGTTCAGGATGTGATGCTTACATTGGCGACAAACAGGCCCATCCAGGACGGCGCTGCCCCTGATCGCAATCGGATCCGTACCGAGTTTCCATATTTTGGTGAGCCCTACTCGAAGGAAGAACAGAAGGATGTCGTACCATGGCACCCACGTCGTAGTCATTGAGATCCCGGAAGGTACGCCGCTACAGTGCGCATCCTATTTATTTTTAATAACTTGCGTAATTTAATACGTTTCCGCCCATTCGCTAGCCTACGTTCGGGTGGGTTTGAGCGTAAACCGACCAAGAGCTTCGTTGTGACAATCATCTTTGCGGCCCCCCGGAATAGACTCCTTTTCGAGGTGATTTATGCTGCAGCGATCCGAATATTCGACACAAAAGTAGCATGGGATTTATCTTTACCAATCGGCACTCCCAAAGAGGGATTCGCAATTCGGATGGGAGCGTAGCCGATGACTTCACGCAGACAACTGTTTAGCGGTCTCACTTTACTTTTACCCTCGAATTTCCGCGGTTCCTGGCTGCTCGGCGCCGCACCTAGCAAATCGGAGGAAATCTATGAAACGAGAAATCATTCGCGTTGAGCCACTGGCGACCTACCTGGAAAAATATAAGGCCCCAGCTTCAACCGTGACGAAGCACGGCGACACAATTTACGTCTCAGGTGCTCCGCCGTTCGACCCCAAAACAGGAGAAATCTTCAAGGGACCAATTGAGCGTCAGACGGAGATCGTATTGGATCAACTCAAGCTCTGTGTCGAAACGGCGGGCTCTTCTCTGGAAAACATTCTGAAGCTGAATGTTTACGTCACCTCAGTAGACATGTTTCCTGCGGTGAATGCCGTCTACTGGCGTTATTTCCCGGAGAACCCACCGGCGCGCATTTTTATCAATGTTCCTGCTTGGTTCGGCGGGTTTGATATTGAAGTGGATTGTATTGCCGCCGTTCTATAAGAATATTCTTTTTAGGGCGACACGGACCTATTCGTCTCTGCATGGCCCTGCACGGGCAATGGTTCGCGCGGCGATGGCGAAAATCAAGAGCTTATAAAACCTCGCCTTCATTGGACTAGGTAAGCCTTCACTAAACGAGCCGCATTTTTCGTTCGACCGCATCCACAGTCTGAGAAATCAGGGTACCCCTGATAGGCGACTTAGCAGGCACTTTGGGCGAATCCAGTCTTTGTAGCCAGCACTTCAGCCCCGCTCAGATACAGCCTTTTCATCCGCCAACCAGTCTGCCCGCGCCAAACGATAAAAGCGCATGCGGACGCAGCTGATAAATTGCTCTCCGCCATGCGATATGAGTTCGGCGGTCACATCGAGAACCCCGCCGCGAAATCGCCTTTAGGCTCGAGACGTATTATGGATCAGGCGCACCTCCAATCTACACTCGGTTTTCAGTTGGATTATAGAAAGCGGAGGGTATGTCTAGGGCAACAATAATCGGCTCAGGACCGAACGGACTCTCAGGCGCAATTGTCCTTGCAGCATCGGGCGTAAAGACGACCGTACTAGAACGTAATGGGCAGATTGGTGGTGGCTGTTCAACCGCCGAGGTCACACAGCCTGGTTTTCTTCACGACCTGGGCTCTTCGACATACCCCCTGGGCGCTGCAAGCCCTTTCTTTGGTTCTCTTCCCTTCACCATTCCTTGGATTCAACCGCGCGCGGCATTCGCTCACCCATTGGATGACGGGACCGCGGTCGTGCTTGAACACTCGCTTGAAGACACAATCGATCAACTGGATGCATGTGACCGCAAAGCATACCGATCACTGATAGAACCCGTAGTTTCTAACTTCGCTGCTTTGGTCGAAGAAATTCTCGGCCCCATCCTACATATCCCCGGAAGTCCGTTCGTGCTGGCGCGTTTTGGCCTATCCGCTCTGTTGCCAGCGCTGTCGTTGGCTCGTTCCCACTTTGGTGGAGAACGGGCTCGATCCCTCTTTGCTGGCGTCTCAACCCATTCCATCCTCCCGTTAGAAACTACCGCTTCAGCTGCTGTTGGCTTGACGCTGATAGCCGCTGGACACACGAGAGGTTGGCCGATCCTACGTGGCGGTGCGCAGTCTCTCACGGATTCTCTGGTCCGACATTTAGAGGATCTCGGAGGCCGAGTTGAAACCGGTCGTGAAGTAACCGAGCTACCTTTGTCCGACCTCGTCCTCGCAGACATCACTCCGCGCCAACTCCTTCGCATCGCCGGTTCCCATCTATCCACCGACTATCGAAAGCAACTGGAGCGATTTCGGTATGGACCCGGTGCTTTCAAGAGTGACTACGCGCTGAATGCAGCGATTCCGTGGACCGCTCGAGAATGTCTGCGGGCCGCCACTGTACACATCGGAGGCTCTCTCGAAGAGATTGCTGAGGCGGAAAAGACCCTTTCTCCCCAAAAGCCATTCGTACTGCTCGGCCAGCCATCGATCTTCGACTCCAGTCGAGCTCCCTCTGGTCGACATACCGCTTGGGCCTACTGTCATGTTCCTAACGGCAGCACCGAAGAGTACACGGAATCCATTGAGCGCCAAATCGTACGCTTCGCTCCCGAATTCCGCGATTGCATTCTGTCCCGTTCCGTCTCTACACCCAAAGATCTGGAGAGTTGGAATTCCAATCTGGTCGGCGGCGATATCTTGGGGGGAGCTATGAATGTCCGCCAGCTACTGTTTCGTCCTACACGGTCGTTGTATCGTACATCGCGTTCGGGACTCTATCTTTGCGGAGCATCAACGCCCCCAGGTGGCGGCGTTCATGGAATGTGTGGATTTCATGCAGCCAAGATGGCCCTCAAGGATCTCA
>DASRWO010000218.1:0-4355 GCA_035654555.1 Candidatus Deferrimicrobiaceae bacterium
GCCAAGGTCGATGTTCTCGCGATCGACAGCGCACACGGCCACTCCACCAAAGTTCTAGAAGCAGTGAAGCTTGTGAAATCGAAACTGCCCGACATGGAATTATTGGCTGGCAACGTCGCAACTTTCGATGGTGCATGCGAATTAGGGAGAGCCGGAGCTGACGGCATCAAAGTCGGTATCGGCCCGGGTTCCATTTGCACCACGCGAGTGGTCACTGGCGCCGGCGTTCCACAAATTACCGCCATCGCGGAAGCCTTCCGCGCCACCAAAGATGCCGGCATTCCCATCATCGCCGATGGCGGCATCAAATATTCCGGCGACATCACCAAAGCGTTGGCGGCGGGCGCAAGCGCAGTCATGATCGGCTCGCTCTTCGCCGGCACGGATGAAAGTCCCGGCGAATTAATTCTGTATCAAGGCCGCTCCTTCAAATCGTATCGCGGCATGGGATCGATCGGCGCCATGGCGCAGGGTTCGGCCGAACGCTATTTCCAAAGCAACGAAGGTGAATCCTCCGCCGCCGTCACCGATAACAACGGCGAATCTAATCGCATGGGCAAACTTGTTCCCGAAGGCATCGAAGGACGCGTACCCTACCGCGGTTCCGTCGCCATGATCGTCCATCAGATGGTTGGCGGATTGAAATCAGGCATGGGCTATTGCGGCTGCGCTACCATCGCGGAACTCTTGCAGAAGACCCGATTCGTACGCATTAGCGGCGCCGGACTGCGCGAGAGTCACGTCCATGACGTTATGATCACCCGCGAGGCTCCCAATTATGCCATCGAGTAGCGCTGGCCCGCTCTCTTGAACTCCGACCAGAAAAACTTCCTCAAGGCGTGGATCGCCGCCATTCTATGGCTCATTGTGATTGCCATCGAATCCACGGCCATGCTCTCTTCCAACAACACCGGCCGGATTTTGTATCCGTTCCTGCGCTACCTCTTCGGACTAGACGTTCTGCAATTCGAGCGCGTGCACTTTTTCATCCGCAAGGGCGGCCACGTCATTGGCTATGGCATTTTGAGTATTCTGCTTTTTCGCGCCTGGCGCGCAACCTTGCCGGCGATGAGCCATGTCGACTGGACGCTGCGCTGGTCCAGCATTGCAATTCTCGGAACCGCATTCGTAGCCAGCCTCGATGAATGGCACCAGAGCTTCATTCCCTCTCGCACTGGACGCTGGCAAGATGTGGTTCTCGACACCTGCGCCGGCATCGCAGCCCAGTTCTTGATCTTTCTGTGGCTGAAGAATGCTGCGAACCGTACGGCTTCCATCCATGGCGATCGATCGCAATTCAATCGACGGCCTTAGCGAATGTAACCTTCACCTTCCGGATCGCGCATTTGCAGAAGCCCTGCTGCAATCAGCGCCGCCCCCGCCGAAAAATAAAAAGGAATACCGGCCCCAAAATGTTTCCACAGCTGACCCGTGATCAGACTTGCCGCCAGAGTCGCGACGCTAGTCACAAAGAAGTAAATTCCCAACGCGCGGCCACGAACATTCTCGCCCACCGTGTCCACCACCAACGCCTTCAACACCGGCTGTGTCAGCGCGTAGTAGAAGCCGTACACTCCCATCGCAATCCAGATCGCCATTGTTGAAGGCGCTCGCCCGAAAATAAAATACACCCCAGCAAAAATCACATAGCCGACAGAAGCCACCAGTCGCCGCGATAGGTGATCGCTGAACCATCCGGCTGGCCACGATGCCAGCGTGTACGTAATATTGAAAACCAATCCCAGCAACGGCGCGAGCGCCACTCGTATTCCCACACTCTGCGCCCGCAGAACCAGAAACATGTCGCTTGAATTGCCGAGAGAAAAAACCGTGACGGCGATCAACACAAAATAGAAACTTGGAGGAAGCTTCACTCCGGCAGTTTTCAACAAGGTTGGAGTAACCTTGCTGTTTTTCGAAGCACTTGATTTGGCGTCGTTGCCGTTCCCCGAATCGGTTCTGCGTCTTCTGACTTCGCGTACGCCGACCCAGGCCGCCAATACGCACAAAGCTCCAGGAACCGAAGCCGCCAAAAATACACTTCGAATCCCGAAATGCGAGAGCATTACCAGCGCAGTCAACGGCCCGGCAACCGCGCCTGCGGAGTCCATCGACTGAATCAATCCGTAAGCCGCACCCAACCGGTTTTTCGGCACAGACTCGGCTACCATGACATCGCGTGGCGCAGAGCGAAATCCTTTTGAGAGCCGGTCACAAAAGCGAATTAGCAAAATCTGCGGCCACGCTGTAACAAATGCCAGCAGCGGCTTGACCGCATTCGCGATGAAATATCCGGCCACGACGACCGGCTTGCGGCGTTGGATGTGATCTGCCAGGTACCCGGAAAAGAGCTGCGAGAACGACGCAACACTCTCCGCGATTCCCTCAATCAATCCCAATTGCGCCGGCCCCGCCCCCATCGACGCCAGAAAGGCGGGCAGCACCCAGTACGCCATCTCGGTGGCGGTGTCGTTCAGAAACGAAGTGATTCCGAAGGCGTAGATATTACGAGCTGCGGCAGGCTCATGCTCGGCAGTGCGTTCGGGCATTCCTAGTTTTTATCACGGGGCCAACTATGTGGACGAAACGATAAAATCTCGGCACGGATAATAAATTCCATTCATCGCGGCGGGAAACTGAGAACTGAGAACTTCTTCAGTACATCGCGTCGTACTTCGTCACCACCCACTGCCCATCCTCATTCTCCGTGGTGACGGTAAAGACGTCCTGATAGGCACCGCTCTGGCCGCCGCCATAAAGACGCTTGCCCCGGTAGTGAAGAATAGTCAACGGTGGCGCGCTCTCCCACTCCGCAATTTCCCAGGAAAGCAGCGGATGCTGCTTTTCCGAGTCGCAGATAAAGTGCGCATACTTCTTGCGATAATCGTGCTCCCACTGCGACAGCAGTTCGTCGCAATGGCCGTCGCGCAACTCGTGCAGGAATTTGTTGGCACTGTGCTCGATCGTGCGATCGCGCAACGGATTCATTCGAATGCTAACCGGCAAACCGGTAAGCGGATCGTGATCTTCAGACCGCGCCAGCACCGGTCCCTGATTACTCAGCCACCAGATGTAGCCAAGAAATCCAAACACCAGCAGCGCGCCTGCGCCAACCGCAATGCCGATTTGTGTGCGAGTGAAGCCCATCCTGAGAGTAAGTTTATCTGGATGGCAACTTCCAGCAAGATTACCGGCGGGAGACGCGAGCGGACATGTACGACCGCGACAAAAGAAAAAGCGCGGTCTTTATAGAGAGACCGCGCCTGACGCACAAAATTGAAAGACTACTATTTCTTATCTTCTTCTGCTTCTGCCTTCTCTTCCTTCACCGGCTCCACCCCGCCATCGTGCTGCGCCTGCGCCTCGGCATCTTCCATCGCCTTGCGGGTTTCGGCGGCTTTCTTGGCGCGGGCTTCAGCGCGCTTCTCGCGCTTTTCGTCCAGCACCTTTTCGCTGCCCAGGAGCTCGAGGAAAGCCTTATCCGCGCCGTCACCCTTGTTCCAGCCGGTACGGACGATACGCAGATACCCACCGTTGCGATCGCCGAAGCGAGGGCCAATGGTGTCGAACAATTTCACCACCGCCGCGTCGGTCATGAGGTAAGCCGCCGCCAGGCGCCGCGCCGCGAGGTCGCCACGCTTGCCCAGCGTAATCATCTTCTCGACCAGCGGGCGCGCGGCCTTCGCCTTAGGAACGGTCGTCTCGACCCGCTCTTCCACGATCACCGACGTGACCAGGTTCCGCAGCAGCGAACGCCGGTGCGCCGTGTTCCGTCCAAGTTTGTATCCCGCAACTTTGTGACGCATGATGAAACCTCAGAGGCGAAAGCCCCGTATTTTATGAGCTCAAGGCGCGGCTTAAAAGCCGCGCCCCTCTCAAGCTCAGTTTTCTCGAGCTTTAAAACCGGATTTCTTACAGCTGATCGTCCGGACCGTAAGCCGAAGCCGGCAGCACCATATTCGAAGTCGGACCGGGCACGGCGTTACCATGCTCGTCGATCTTCATGCCCAAGCTCAGCCCCATCGTCGAAAGAATTTCCTTAATTTCGTTCAACGACTTACGGCCGAAGTTCTTGGTCTTGAGCATCTCCGATTCGGTCTTCTGCACTAGTTCGCCGATCGTCTGAATGTTCGCATTCTTCAGGCAGTTGTAACTGCGCACCGAAAGCTCAAGCTCCTCAACGGAACGATTTAAGTTCTCATTGTGAATCTCCGGCTTGCGATCATCCGACGACGAAGTTCCAGTTTCGATTTCTTCCTCGAAGTTGATAAAGATGTTCATGTGATCCTTCATCAGCTTCGCGGCCAAGCCGATTGAATCGGCGGGCGTGATGGAGCCATTGGTCCACACTTCCA